>DASYFS010000001.1:0-3801 GCA_036498305.1 Candidatus Elarobacter sp.
GACAATCTCCGGATAGAAGCAGACGAACGCGCGAAACAACTTGTAATACCCGCCGTTCGGCTGTGGTGCGGTTCGCTTGCGACTCTGATCGCGTTTGAGTTCGTCGCTGAGTGCGTACGACTCCTCAAGGGTTTGCGCCCACGGATTAAAACGCGGATCGGGCGTCGCGTTTCCTGCGGCGTCGCTGACCGACCAGACGCCGTTCATCTGGCCGAAGACCGGGAAGCGGTAGTTCTTGAGCTCGATCAACACGGCGTTGGTCGGCGTCACGACAAGGAAATCGATCTGCCGACTACTGCGGACGACGAAGTTCGCGATGATGAGCACGTTGAGCCCGGCGAGATCGGCGCACAGGGTACGCAAAAACGCTGCTTCGCGGCCGAGCAGCGGGCTACCAATAAGAATGGTTTGGTTAGATTTCATCTGGTGCCGCGGGGAGCGGCGCTAGCGACGAAGGTCGCCTGATCAGGCAACACCCTACCCGAAAACCAGGACGACGTCAATGCCCCGGGGGCGCCGCGTAGTAACCCGTTTGGGACGAGCTGTAGGGGCCAGTGGCTGAGCTCCCCGTGCGGGCCGCTTGGCGAGACTGTGAAGCATGAAGGTATGGATTGCCGCTCAAGGTACGGCCCTGAGGGATGCTCCGCCAGGAGTGTGACTGACCATGCGAGGGCCCGCCTGCGGAGAACATGTAACGTCGAGTGAAGCGACGAGCTACGACCGGCGCCGAGGAAGTCGACCTCGTGCGCTACGACGCCGCGCGCGCGAAATTAAATTGGAAATCAGTTCGTCGCGGTTCCTCGTGCGGCCCCGACGATTCGGCTCAGGGCAGGATCGCCCGGACTCGTTTCGCGCAGTATCTCGATTGGTGCAACATCCCTAAACCGGGGATTCCTGCCGTACCACCAGGCTTTTGCGACCAAAGCGCTATCGCTCATCACGAGTATCCGCGTCGCCTGCAGCGCCGTTCGCAGCCGAGCTTCGGCGAGCGCCGGTGATTTGATGCCCGCCTCCCACCTGCGAAGATCGCCCGTGTGCGTCACGCCGCAGGCGACGGCGGCCGTGGTGGCGCCGAGCGTTTCAATGAGTTCGCGTACGACCGCGGGGAATGGCAGCTGCTGAACCTGCGCGATCGCGGCGTCGTCGACGATCTTCGTTTCGGGCCCCACGTGACCTCGACCCGACGATTCGCGAACAAGAGTTTCAAAGTCGGCTGCGAAGGCGGCGCGCGCCGGAGACCCCGCGCCGATGTCGCGTACGATGTCTTGCCCCGCGCCCTAAGGGTCTTCGGGCGTTATCGAACAGACGTTCGTCGAAGAGGGCACTACCAGCCCGGACGGAGCCGCCGGGACTGATCGCGGGCGCATGTACTTCTGCCCAGTAGCGACTTCTTCTGATAATTCTCACGCTCTGCGATAATTCACAATTTCGCGCCAGTTTGTTGCCGCTAGGGCACTCCGTGGGATATAGTGGTTCTAAGTGGACCAAAGTGGAGTGTAGTGGGTGATCCAGTGCGGGATCGTCCGCTGTTCACCGGCTCGGCGGATCATAGCCTTGACGACAAGGGTCGCCTCGTCGTGCCCGCACGTTTTCGCGAACGGCTCGGCGGCGGCTTCTTCCTTACGATCTCCGATCCGGATCCGTGCCTCGCGCTCTACGCGGCGTCGACCTGGAGCGATGTCTGCACGCGCATCGAGGCCGCGCCGCGCAAGGACGCGGCGTATCGCGCCTTCGTCCGCCACCTGTTCGCGCACACCGAAGAAGTCAATTGCGACGCGCAGGGGCGCCTCGTGATCCCCTCGACCTTGCGGTCGTGGGCCGGGATCGAGAAGGACGTCGTCTCGATCGGCTCGCTGAGCCGGGTCGAGATCTGGGCGCGCGAGCGTTACGAGCGGCATCTGAAGGACCGCGGCGAGCTGCCCGATTTCGCGACGGAGCTGGGACTGTTTTGAGCTGTGGAACACATCCCCGTCCTCGCCCGCGAGACGGTCGACCTGCTGGCGATTCAGCCCGGCGGGACGTACGTCGACGCGACCTTCGGGGCCGGCGGACACAGCCGGCTCATCCTCGATGTGCTCGGCCCCTCGGGCCGGCTGGTGGCGTTCGACGCGGACCCCGCGGCGGGCGCGCGCGCCCCGGCCGACCCGCGCTTTTCCTTAGAGCACGCGAACTTTCGCGAGCTGGCGGACCGGCTCGATCTGCTCGGGATCCGCTCGGTCGACGGGGTGCTGTTCGACTTGGGGGTGAGCTCGATGCAGCTCGATGAGGGCGCGCGCGGGTTCTCGTTCCGCTCGGCCGCGCCGCTCGACATGCGGATGGACAGCAGCGGCGGTCAGACCGCTGCCGAGTGGCTCGACGCCCACGACGAGCGCGAGATCGCCGATGCGATCTATCAGTACGGCGAAGAGCGGGCGTCGCGCCGCATCGCGCGCGCGATCGTCGCGCTGCGCGACGCCGGGACGCCGGTGCGCGATACCGTCGACCTCGCCGGGGTCATCGCGCGCGCCGTCGGCCGCCACGGCCACGGCAAGATTCATCCCGCGACGCGCACGTTTCAGGCGCTGCGCATCGTCGTCAACGACGAGCTGGGCGCGCTGCGCACCGGGCTCGACGCCGCAATCGACCGGACCGTGCCGGGCGGCCGGGTCGCCGCGATCAGCTTTCACTCGCTCGAGGACCGCATCGTGAAGACCATGTTCCGCGAAGATCCCCGGGTGCGCGCCGTCACGCGCAAGCCGATCGTCGCCGCCGAGGGCGAGATCGCGGCGAATCCGCGCGCGCGCAGCGCGAAGCTGCGCGTCGCCGAGGTGGTGCAGCCATGATGGCGCAGCCGAAGCTCGCTGCACCGCCGCCGCGCCACGTCGAGCGCGTGCGCAGCGCGACACAGCGCCGCGTGCGCCGCTCGCGCCGGCGCGTCCACCGGCCGGTGTTCGCGGTGATCGCGCTCGCCTCGGTCGCGCTCGCGCTGTTGCTCGCCTACGTCACTTGCACCGCGACCATCACGGCGCAGACCTACGCGCTCGCGCGCGCGCAGCGCGAAAAGGCGGCGCTGCTCGCCGAGACGTCGCGCCTCGACGACACGATCGCGGCGCTGCAGTCGCCCGAGCGGCTTGCGCAGCTCGCCGCGCGACTAAAGATGAACGATCCTCACGTCTACGCGGTCGTGCCGGTTCCGGAGCCAAAGCTCCAGCCGCAGCCGCACGGAATCGCCTTCTTCGGCTGGATCGCGGCCCCGTAATGGCTGCGCGTGCGTTCGCGCGCGTCGCGCCGGTCCGGGCGAAGGTGTCGCTGGTCTTCGTCTGCCTGCTCGCCGCGGGGCTGGCCGCGCGGCTCGGCGTCGTGCAGATCCGCGACGGTCCGCGGCTCTCACGCGCCGCGATCGCGCAGCACGACACGACGATCGACGACTTCGCGCGCCGCGGGACGATCTACGACCGCGACGGGAACGTCTTGGTGCGCTCCCTCCCCTCCGAGTCGATCTACGCCGTTCCGCCGGGCGTCACCGATCCGCGCGCGGCGGAGAAGCTCGCGCCGATCCTTCACCTCAAGCCCGAGGCGATCGCGGCTGCGCTCCACGATCAGACGCAGTTCCGCTGGCTCGCGCGCGAGGTGCCGCACGAGACGGCGCAGCGCGTTGCGGCCCTCGACATTACCGGCATCCAAACGAAGGCTGAAGAGACGGGGCTGCGCTTCATCGCGCAGGGGCGGCTCGCATCCACGGTGATCGGCTTCACCGGGACCGACGAAAACGGGCTCGACGGCCTCGAGTACGCGTTCGACTCGTTGCTGCGCGGCGCGCCC
>DASYFS010000002.1:0-4684 GCA_036498305.1 Candidatus Elarobacter sp.
CGCCCGTGATGATGTGGCACGCAACGACCTGCGGCAGCTTCCGAATCTGCTCGCGCAACAACTCGGTCTCGGCTTTGCGGTTCCGCTCGATCTCGATGCTCAGAAACGCCGTGATCCCGAAGCCGAGCTGCGTGCGATTCAGCACCGCGCCGTACCGCTCGATATAACCGTCGCGCTCCAGCCGCCGCACCCGCCGCAGGCACGGCGACGGCGAGAGCCCGACCAGCTTCGCCAGCTCCTGGTTCTGGAGCCGTCCGTTGCGCTGAAGCGCCCCTAAAATCCGCCGGTCGGTGTCGTCGATCCCTGTTTCCGTCATTTGCTGCCTTCGAGGGCGCCGAAATCAGCAGAATATTGCGCGCCCTCGGGCTGGGTTCGCCGCGGAAGGGCGTACCTCTCCTGCATGACCGCCGCCGCATCCGTCGCCGCTCCCAGAATCGACAACACCGGCTTCCGCTTCGACCACCTCGAGCTATGGGTCGGCAATGCCAAACAGTCGGCGTTCTACTACTGCGCCGCGCTCGGTTTCGAGGCGCTCGCGTACCGCGGCCCCGAGACCGGCGCGCCCGACGTCGCGTCGTACGTGCTGCGTCAGAACGGCGTGCGGCTCGTCATCACCTCGGGACTCCGGCCCGACGACGAGATCGGCCGCCACGTCGCGGCACACGGTGACGGCGTCCGCGGCGTCGCGATCGCCGTCGACGATGTCGCCGCGGTGTACGCCTACGCCACCGCCCACGGCGCGCACCCCATCGAGACGCCCCGCACCGTGAGCGACGGCGACGGCGAAGCTGTCGTCGCTACGATCGGAACCTACGGCGACACCGTGCACACGCTCGTGCAGCGCAGCGGCTATCACGGCGCATGGCTCCCGGGCTACGTCGCGATCCCCGCGTCGACGTTCCCCTCGCGGCCGGTCGGCCTGACGCGGATCGACCACTGCGTCGCGAACGTCGGCTGGGGCGAGATGGACCGCTGGTGCGACTACTACGCCCACATCCTCGGCCTCACGCCGCTGATCTCGTTCGACGACAAGGACATCTCGACCGATTACACCGCGCTCAAGTCGCGCGTGATGCAGAGCGACGGCGGCGGGATCAAGTTCCCCATCAACGAGCCCGCGCACGGGAAGAAGAAGTCGCAGATCGAGGAGTACCTGGAATTCTACGGCGGTCCCGGGATCCAGCACATCGCGATCCAGACCGACGACATCGTGGGGACCGTCTCGGCGCTGCGCGCCAACGGCGTCGAGCTCCTCGACGCGCCGGAATCCTACTACGACGAGCTGACCGCCCGCGTCGGCGCTATCGAAGAGGACATCGAGGCGCTGCGCAAGCTCAGCATCCTGGTCGACCGCGACGACCAAGGCTATATGCTGCAGATCTTCACCAAGCCGCTCCAGGACCGCCCGACGGTCTTCATCGAGATCATCCAGCGCCACGGCGCCCAGTCGTTCGGCAAGGGTAACTTCAAAGCGCTCTTCGTCTCGATCGAGCAAGAGCAGGCCAAGCGCGGCACCCTCTAAGCGTCCCCTCCCCCGAATGGCCGCCGTTGCGCAAACGCTCTTCAAGGCGCGCGCGCACCGGCGGCCATTCCGTATCGATGATCGAGAAGTAGACCGTGTCGCGGATTCGGCCGTCTTCGCACACCACGTGCTTGCGGAAGATCCCCTCTTGCGTCGCGCCGATCCCGAGCAGCGCCGCCCGTGACTGCGCGTTGAGCGTGTCGGTCTTGAACTCGACGCGGTGCGCGCCGAGCGTTTCGAACGCGTGCCGCAACAGGAGCAGCTTCATCTCGGTATTCGCTGCCGTGCGGCGATATGCGGGCACGATCCACGTCCACCCGATCTCCAGCCGGCGATGCTCGCGGACGATGTTGGCGTAGCGGGTCGAGCCGATCACCGTACCGTCGGTGCGGTGACGCAGTGCGAAGGGAAGCGAGACACCGGAGCGCTGTTCGGTGAGGGCTAGCGCAACGTATGCGCGCAGCTCGTCCACCGTGCGGACCGCGGTCGGAATCCAGCGCCAGACCGACGGCTCGAGCGCGGCGTTCCCCATCTCCTCGACGTGCGTCATGCTCAGCGGTTCGAGGACGATCGTCTCGCCGGCGAGCGTCACCGGCTCGATGTGCACGGACTACCGCCGCGGTGGAAACGCGCCTGAGCGGACCTCGGCGGCATAGGCGCGCAGCGCGTTCGTCGCGTCGTTGGCGAGGCTCGCGTAGGCCTTGGCGAACTTCGGCGGATCGGGGTAGAGCCCGAGCACGTCGTGCAGTACCAGAACCTGCGCATCGCAAGAAGGCCCGCTGCCGATACCGATCGTCGGGATCGCGATCTCCGCGGTGACCGCGCCGGCGACCGCGGCGTCGACCATCTCCAGCACGACCGCGTAAGCGCCGGCGTCCGCGACCGCGTGCGCGTCGCGCAGCAGCTGCTCGCGCATGCGCCGCGGGCGAAAGCCTTCGCCGAGCGCGGCGGTTTGCGGCAGTAAGCCGATGTGCGCGCAGACCGGGATCCCGGCGTTGGCGATCGCGCGGATACGCGGTGCCGCGGCCTCGCCGCCTTCGAGCTTCACCGACGACGCGCCGCCGGCTTTGACGAGCGTCACGGCGCTTTCGACGGCGAGCGCGTCCGAGGCTTCGTAGGTTCCGAACGGCAGGTCGCCGACGACGTGCGCCCGCGTCGTTGCGCGCACGACGGCTCCGACGTGGCGCACCATGTCGGAGAGCTCGACCGGCGTCGTTGCGGGGTAGCCGAGGACGACCATCCCGAGCGAGTCGCCGACGAGCAGGAAGTCGATCCCGGCGGCTTCCGCGCAGCGCGCGAACGGCGCGTCGTACGCGGTCATCATCGGGAACGGCGTCCCTTTGCGCGCCGTGATCTCGGCGGCGCCGACACGGGCCTTCACGTCCGCTGCCTCGCTCGCACGAGCTGGAGCATGGTACGCGTCAACGGCACGTCGACGCCGAGGCGCTCGGCGTGGCGGACGACCGCCCCGCAGATCGCCTCGATCTCCGTCTGGCGTCCGGCATCGAGATCTTGCAGCATCGAGTTCCGGTTCGGCGCCGTCGCGCGCGATGCAGCTTGGGCGATCGGCCAGGGATCGTCGAGCGCGATCCCGGCCGCTGCCGCGACGGCGCCGGCCTCACGCGCGAGCTGCTCGCCGAGCACGGCCAGGTCGGGATCGCCCGCGATCGCGCCGTTCGGACGACGCGAGAGGGCGCCGAGCGGGTTGATCACCGCGTTGACGACGAGCTTGCGCCACAGCACCGGCGCGATCTCGTCGACGACGCTCGCGGCGAGGCCGGCCGCTTCGAACGCCGCGGCGAGATCGTCGCTCGTCGGCGCCGCGCTCACGTCGCGCTCGAAGATCGTCGGCGCGTTGACGACCGGCCGCACGACGCCGTCGCGCAGCTTGATCGCGCCGAACATCGTCGAGCCGCCGATCACGCGGTGGCCGGGGAGCGCAGCGCGCGCGTCGTCGACGTTGTCGATCCCGTTCTGCACCGAGGCGACGAGCGTTTCGGCGGCGAGGACGCCGCGCAGCGGCGCGAGGGCCGAACCCGTCGCGAACGCTTTCACCGCGACGAGGATCGCCTCGCGGTCGGCGAACGCCTGAGGATCGGCGGTGGCGACCGCCGGCACATACTCGACCTCGTCGTCCGGCGCGAGGCCGATCCCCTCGCGCGAGATCAGCTCGGCGGTCTCGCGGCGCCGCACGAGGACAACGACGTCGTGCACCGTCCCCAGCGCCGCTGCCATTGATAGCCCGATCGCGCCGGCGCCGACGATTCCGATCCGCATCAGGCGCTGGCCAGCCGCATCCCCATCTCGTCGGCAGGCCTGAACCCGAGCGACGCATAGAGCGCCCGCGCCTCGTCCGACGGATGGAGGGTAAGATAGATGAGCTCGCGCTTGCGCGCAAAGTCGAGCAGCTCGCGCATCAGCGCGCGTGCGATCCCGCGCTTCCGCGCACCGGGCACGACGTACACCGATTGGACGCGGCCGCACTCCTCGGAATCCCAGCCCGGACGCGGTATTGCGATCTGCACGAGGATCGCTCCGCTGGCGACGACCGCGCCGTCCTCTTCGGCGATCGCGGCGACGTAGGTTCCTTCAGTGACGGTGCGCCGGATGAACGCCTCCCACACGGGTTGCTGCGCGCCCACGTCGTCACGGCTCCAGTCGCCGACCTCGACCCACACGTTCGCCCGGTGCTCGGCGAGCAGCGGCGCGTCGTCCGCCGTCGCCCAGCGGAATGCGAGGCTCACCGGCCTTCGAAACGCGGCGCGCGCTTGGTGCTGAACGCGTCGACGCCTTCGGCGAAGTCGGCGGTGCGGCCGGCGATCGCCTGCATCTGGGCCTCGTACGCCAGCGCATCGCGCGCAGAGCCGAGGCCGTTGCGCAGCAGCTCGCGCTTGATCAAACCGATCGAGCGCGGCCCCTGCGCGAGCGTCGCCGCCAGCGACTGCGCCTCGCTCAGGCAGGCTTCGACCGGCACGACTTTGGTGCAGAGTCCGAGCGCGTCGGCGCGGCGGGCGTCGACTTTCTCCGAGAGCAGGCACAGTTCGAGCGCGCGCGCGTAGCCCACGATTCGCGGCAGCGTGAACGAGATGCCGCTGTCCGGGACGAGGCCGATCTTCACGAACGCCGTCGTGAACGACGCCGTCTCGGCGACGATCCGGAAAT
>DASYFS010000003.1:0-4204 GCA_036498305.1 Candidatus Elarobacter sp.
GAGGCGGACGCCGTCACGCCGGCGGGGACAAATCCGGCGACCTTGAGCTGCTTGTCGACTTGCTGCGTCACCGGCCCGATCGGCGCGCCATTGGCGGCGTTCGCGTAGACGCGCACGATCCGCGCGCGGTTCTGCCGTTCGATCAGCGGCGGCTCGGTCGTCCACACGAACTTCGCGATCTCGGCGAGCGGGACGAGGCTTCCCGAGGCACTGCGAACCTGCAGACTCTGGATCGCGGTAATGTCGCTGCGGCTCGGCTCGGGGAGGCGCAGGATCGTGTTGATCAGCCCGTCCGGCATCCGAACCTTCGTCGAGATGAGCCCGCCGACGGCGGCACGCGCGACCATCGCCGCGTCCTGCGGCGAGACACCGACCTGCGCCGCGTAGTTCCGGTCGATCTGCACCTCGAGCCGCGGTCCGGGGGCGCTGTTGCTGGTCTGGACGTCCTGCGCCGCGGGGTTCTTCGCGATGAACGCGGCGAGCTTCTCGGCGAACGCGTCGCGCGCTGCGGGATCGGTGCCGGTGACGGTGTAGGTGATCGGCGGGGCGCCGGCGTTCTGCGCCCCGACCGCGCTGATGTGCGCGCCCGGTGCGAGATTGCCGAGCTGCGCCGTCTTCGCGACGACATTGTGCTCTTCGTGCCGCTGGCTGTCGTAGAGGTAGACCTGCAGCGTCGCCATCTGTCCGCCGATGATGTCGCTGAAGCCGTTGCTCCCGCGGCCGACCGTCGCCGAGACCGTGCGCACGCCGGGCATCTTCAGGTACGCGTCGGTCAGACGCTGCGTCGCGGCCTGGGTCGTTTCGATCGGCGTCCCGGCCGGATACTGCACGGTGATGACCGCTTCGCCCCACTCGGTGTAGGGCTGGAACTCTCCGGGGATGATCGTCGGCCCGCCGAACGCCGGGACCATCACCAGGCCGATCGCGGCGATGACGAGCGCGAACGAGCCCCAGAAGACGAGCTTCGGCCGGCCCAGGGCGCGCGGGAGCCAATAGTCGTGATAGCCGACCTTCACCCACTCGAACCAGCGCACGAACGCGTTGATCGTGCGGCCGTACAGCGAAGAGTTCGAGGGCATCGATGGCCGCCGCAGCATCGCCCACTTCGCGGCGAGCAGCGGCGTCAGCGTGAACGAGACGAGCAGCGAGAACAGCGTGGCGCAGACGATGACCAGGCCGAACTCTTTCATGTACTCGCCGATGATCCCGGACATCACCGCGATCGGCGTGAAGACGACGACGTCGACGAGCGTGATCGCGATCGCCGCGCCGCCGATCTCCGAACGGCCCTTGATCGCGGCGTCCTCCGGGTTCTCGCCCATCTCGCGATGCCGCGTGATGTTCTCGATGACGACGATCGAGTCGTCGACGAGGATACCAATCGTCAGCGAAAGCCCCATCAGCGAGAGGACGTTGACCGTGAACCCGAGCTGCCACATGACGAAGAACGTCGCCAGCAGCGAGGACGGGATCGCGATCAGCACGACGAGCGCGCTGCGCCACACGTGGAGGAACAGCAGCAGCACGACGGCCGTCAGCAGGATCCCCTCACCGAGGTTCTCCAGCACGCCGTTGATCGACTGATTGGTGAACGCAAGGTCGCCGCCGACCTCGCTGAAGTGCAGCGCCGGATACTTCTTCGCCAGGTCGGCGAACGCGGCGCGCACCGACTTCGTCGTCCCGACGGTGTCGCTGTCGGAGTCGCGCGCGACCGAGACGAGGATCGAGTCGCGGTTGTTTACGGTCGAGACGAGGCGATGGTCGACGAAGCCGTCGGTCACCGTCGCGAGGTCGCCGACGTGGAGCTGGCTCGTCGTCACGCCGGGGACGAGGATCGGCAGGTTCGCGAGCTGCGGGGCGCCGGTGATGTCGGCGCGCACGCCGATCGTGGACTCGCGCGTTCGTTCATCGAGTCGGCCGCCGGGGAGGCTGACGTTGCCGGTCGCGATGGCGCTGTTGACGTCGAGCATCGTGACGCCGGCGCCACGCAGCTTGCCGGGATCGGGCTCGACGTAGAACTGGCGCGGGTAGTCGCCGGCGACGGTGACGTTGCCGACGCCTGCGACGCCCTTGAGGCTCGGCTCGATCTCGTTGACGACGATGTTGGAGAGATCGGCGGGCTTGATCCCGGTCGCGGTGATCGCTTCGAAGAGAATCGGCTGTGCGGTGACGTCGATCTTGTCGATCACCGGCGGGTCGAGGTCGGTCGGGAGGTTGGCGCGCGCGGCGTTCACGGCTTGCGTGACGTCGTTTGCCGCCGACGCGACGTCGGTGCCGAGCTTGAACTGCACGATGATCACGCCGCTGCCGTCGACGGCCGTCGCGTTGACCTTCTCGAGGTGGCGGATCGTCTGGATCTGATCCTCGATCGGCCGGATCGTCAGCCGCTCGATTTCTTGCGGGCTCGCGCCGGGGTAGTTGACGGAAACCGTTACCACCGGGAAGGCGACGTTGGGGATGATGTTTTTCCCCATCGACATGTAGCCGATGATCCCGAACAGCGCCACCGCGAGGAAGAACAGCGTGACAATGGTCGGCTGGTGAACGGCAAAACGCGTCAACCGCATAACTGAGTCTACGGGGCCCGGTGCGGCGATGTTTCGCCTAGCGGGTCACTTCTCTCACGGAGCGGGACGGCCGGCGGCAGCGGGCAAGGGCGGCGACCGCAGCGTCGTGCAGCGCGGGATCGGTCTCTTGCACGCACGCTTCCTCGAGGATCGGGAGGCACCACGCGGCGCGCAGCAGGCCGAGGTCGTTGATGAGCCGCAGCCGCGCCTCGTCGTCGAGCGCGCCGGCGTCGGGCTGCACGCGTTGCGGCCACATTGGTACCGGCGCGGCCGGCGTAATCGGTACTACTGCGGGGACGATCTCCTCGACGTCGTTGTCGAGCGCGATCTCCTCGACGGCCGGCGGATCCTCGACGACGTTAAACGGTTCCGGCTGCGGCGGCGGCGCTGCGACGGTTCGCCGCGGAACGACTGGGACGCCCACGCCTGCACTCCGGCGCATCGCCGCGAACACGCCGAACGCGATGACCGCGACGCCGACGATGATGAGGATGAGCGAGATGGCGAACATCTAGACGGTCGCGCGCCGCTCGCCCGCGAGCGCTTCGACGACCGCTTCGCGCTGCGTCTCCAGCTCGACCTCGGTCGGCTTGCGGAGCGCGTCGGCGAACTCGGCGGGACTGAGCCGGCCGAGATCGGTGAACGCGTCGACGAGCGCGTCGCGGTAGTCGCTGAAGTCAGCGACCTCGACGCCGCCGCGCCGCAGCGACGTCCCCATCAGCGTCGCGAGGACGCGCCAGGGCGCCGCGGTGACGAGCTTCGCGCGCCCGAGCACCTTGGCGGCCTCGCCGAGCTCGCCGCGATCGACGAAGCCTTCGAGCCACAAGCCGTCGCGATCGGGACGGCCGTGCGCCGGTGAGTGCCGCAGCGCGTCGATCACCGCGCGCAGTGAGGCGCGTGCTTCGGTCGTCTCGAGATCGTCGCGATCGAGCAGCGCCTCGGGCATGCGGAGCTTCAGGAACAAGCGGTCGACGATCTCGCCGAGCGCATCGCCGTGGAGCTCGAGCGCGACGGTGGCGTCGTCGGCGATCGCGACCTGCGGGAAGAGCGCGCGCACGACCATCAGGTGCCCGAGCAGTCCGGGGAAACGGGCCTCTTCGAGATACTGCACCGTCCACTCGAGACGTTCGTCGTCGAGATCGAGGAAGGTCGCGGCGCCGGTCTCGACCTGCGCTTCCTCCACCGGCGCCGATTCGGGCGCGGGCGGAAGTTGCGCGCGCTCGCCGTTCGCGCCGTTGCTGCGAACGGGGACGGCCGGGGGGAGTTGGATGTACGTCTCGCCGGCGATCGCGCCTTGGCGCGGCCCGCGCGCGAGCATTTCGGGACGACCAGCCGCGGCGTCAAGCACGGCGAAGGGCAGCGTCGGATCGACGATCGGGAGCGCGGCCGACGCGCGCACGCGCAGCGGCGCGGCGCCCACGACGATCTCCGGCTGCTCGTCCCAGTTCACGTACGCGCGTGTCTCGACGAGCGTCCCGGCCGGAATCGGCGTGTTCACGATCATTCGCAACCGCGCGATGACCTCGACGCCCGCGCCGACGTCGCCGAGGGTGAGCCCGCTCTGCACGAGGAGCGGCGAGCTGCCGGCGAAATCGAGCAGCGGCAAATCGTTGACCGTCGTGCTGCCGGGTGCGTAG
>DASYFS010000004.1:0-6032 GCA_036498305.1 Candidatus Elarobacter sp.
GGCTGCTTCGATCTCGACGTGCAGCGGCCGCATCCAGCGCAGCGCGCGCAGCGTCGCGAGCGGAAGGGCGAGCATCCCGAGCGATCGCTTCACCGCGCCCGTCTGCAGCCGCGCGACCTGCGTCGAGAGTCCGATCGACGCCTCGTTGACGTAGTAGACGCCGTTGACGCGGCCCAGATCGATCGGCACCGGGACGCCGTCGTCGACCAGCGCTGCGACGTCGGCCGGCGCGTGGGGGACGCCGAGCGTCCGTGCCAGCTCGTTGAACGTCCCCAGCGGCACGATCGCGACCGGCAGCTTCGTCTCGACCAGACCCGGGAGCGCCGCGAGCAGCGTGCCGTCGCCGCCGCCGATCACGACCACGTCCACGTCGTCGCGGTGCGCGCGGATCGCGTCACACAAGACGCTCGGCGGTCCGTCGGGCGGAGCGTCGACGACGTCGTGACCGAGCTCGCGCAGCGCCGCGGCGACGTGCTCGCGCGCGCTGCTGCCGCGGCGGGCACGCGGATTCACCGCGAGTAGGACGCGCTTCCCCATCACATGGGCTGTACCCACGCACCTTCGACAGCATACCGCGCGTAGCGGAAGTCGCGGATCGCGCTCACCTGCTCGCCGTCCCAGCCCAGCACAACGAAGTACGCCGGGCCGCCCCCGCCGAGCGAGGGATCGTAGATCAGCAGCGCCGGCCGCTCGTCGACGAAGCCCGCGCGCGCGGTCCAACCCTGCACTGACGCGTAGTTGGTGAAGTACGTCCCGACCTCGCGCCGGCCGCGCAGCCGCTTGTACGCGACCAGCTCGAGCCGCACGTCGTCGGCGAGCATCGCGCGCACGGCGTCGAAGTCGCGCGCGTTGAAGCGGTCGACGTAGGCGGCAAGCCGCGCGCGTTCGGCGTCCGCCAGCGGCGGCGGCGCAACGTCGATCGGCTCGTGTGCCAACTCGCGCAGCCGGGTGCGCCCGCGGTGGAGCGCCGATTTGACCGCCGGAACGCTCTCGTCCATGATCGCCGCGATCTCGGCGAGCGAGTAGCCGAGCACGTCCATCAGGATCACGCTGCTGCGCTGCACCGTCGGCAGCCGCATGAAGGTGCGCAGGCCGGCGGCGACCGCTTCGCGCGCCGCCGCCGCGTCGGTCGGCTCGACGATCATCTCGGGATCCTCACCGGAGAGCAGCGCCTCGGCACGTGCGCGGCGGCGCAGGAAGTCGAGCGCGGCGTTGTGCGCGATGCGAAAGAGCCAGCGCTCCGGCTGTTCGATCTGCGCGCGGTCGAACGCCGCCGAGGCGCGCAGCAGCGCGTCCTGCAGCACGTCCTCGCCGTCGATCGCCGAACCGATCATGCGGGCGCAGTAGCGATGGAGCTTCGGCCGCAGCGTTGCGAGCAGATCCTCGAAGGCGGCACGCTCGGCCGTATCCCTCATGCCCGTCTCGACGTTCGAGACGGCGCAAAGGATTCGTACCGGTCGAGAATCTTTCGCGGCGCGCCGTTCGTCACAGCATCGCGACGCCGAAGCGGCGCAGTACCACCGGAGGAATCCCTGATGCGCGTAATCCGTTACACGACCAACCCCGGCCAAGCCGATGCGAACGCGGAGTTCGTCACCGCCGTCTTCCGCGAGCTCGCGGCGAAGACACCCGACGAAGTCCGTTACGCGGTGCTGAGGTTCGAAGACGGAACCTTTCTCCACCTCGCCGACGTCCCGGGCGACGGCGAGCGCCTCACCGAGCTTGCCTCCTTCCAGGCGTTCGTCACGACCGTCGACGAGCGGCGCACCGGCGAGCCGGCCCGCGGCGAAGCGACGATCGTCGGCAACTATCGCATGTTGGCCTGACCGCGGAGTCGAAGGCTCGCAGATGACACGCGAGCTGGAGATCCTGTGGGTGGACGCGTTCACGACGACCAAGCTAGCGGGCAACGCGTGCGCGGTCGTCCTGGACGCACGCGGTCTCGACGACGCGCTGATGCAGGCGATCGCGCGCGAGACGAACCTCGCCGAGACGAGCTACGTCTTCCCCGGCGATGCGGAGTCCGATGTCGTGGTGCGCTACTGGACACCGAACGGCGAGATCCCGCTCGCCGGACATCCGACGATCGCCACGACGCACGCACTCTGCGAGACCGGCTTCGTCGGCGATCGCGACGTACTGCGGGTGAAGATGCCCGCCGCGACCGTCCCGGTCACGATCCGGCGCGGCGACCCGACGATCTACGCGATGTCCCAGCCGGAGCCGGTGTTCTACGGAACGTTCGGACGCGCCGACGCCGCGCGCGCGCTGGGCCTCGACGAGAACGACGTTCTCGACGGGGTGACGCCTCAGACCGTCAGCACCGGAACGAAACAGCTCATGATCCCGCTGGCGTCGCGCGCCGCGCTCGACCGCTGCATCCCGGACCGCCGCGGGCTCTTCCTGCGCGCGGACCGCGAGTGGTTCTCGGTGCACGTCTTCACCCGCGGGGACAACGGCGACGCGCTCGTGGCGCGCCACTTCGCCGATTTCGGCGACGTCTTCGAAGATCCGTTCACGGGCTCTGCGACCGGCAACATGGCGGCATACTGCGCGCGCTACGGGATCGTGAACGAGCGCACGTACACCGTCGCGCAGGGGATGCACGTCCATCGTCCGGGTCGGGCGCAGGTCGAAGTCGGCGGCGAGCCGCCGCAAGCGATCGGGCGCATCACCGTCGCGGGACCCGCGGTCACCGTGATGCGCGCGCAGATGACGCTATGACGACGCCGGTCGCGATCGTCTCGCCCTCTCCCTCGCCGGCGCCCGGTCCGTGTCACGGCGCGCCGCTCGCATCGGTCGCGATCCGGCCGGGGATCGGGCGCGCGCCCTCGACCGGCGGCGCGGTCTGCGTCGCGGCACCCGGCGACGTCGTCGTCGGTTTCGGCTACCGCGATCAGGTCACGGTCGGCGGCGGAAGCCAAGAGCTCATCGTCGCGCCCGCGCCGGTCGCGCTCGTCGGACTGCGGGGCCGCAATGAGCTCATCGTCGCGCCGGGGTTGGCGTTCTCGCGCCGCCTCGGCATGAACGCATCGGGCTTGCCGCCCGGAAGCGGACAGCAAGACGCGGGGGTCGGCTTCCAGCATCTGCTCGCCGACCGCCCGTGGACGCAGCAAGCCGTCGCAGCGTTCATCACGGTCCCGACCGGTTATCCCGCCGGTCCCAGCGGCTTCTCCTCCGGCGCGCCGTCGTTCCAGCTCTCGCACACGATCGCGATCGCGCTCGGCGCGCGCGCGAGCGTCATGCTGTCGCAGGCGGTCGTCGCCGCGAGCGGTGCGGCGCCGTCCGGCGCAATGCAGCACTACCTCGCGTACGTTCCGACCGGCGTGTTCACGTACGCAACCTCGCCCACGACCACCCTGCTGCTGCAGGACCAGATCACGGCGCCGAGCGGCCCACACGGCACGACCGGCAACCGCGCGCTGGCGGGTGTACAGCAGACGCTTTCGCCGAACGTCGTGCTCGACGTCGAGTACGAGCAGAACATGCTGCCGACGCCGGGCGTGCGCCAGCACACCGTCTTCGAGGCCGGCCTCACCGTCAAGCTCTGAGGGCGCCGCTACGCGATGCGGCCGTTCTCGATGACGTACTCACGCTGCAGATAGGGCGGCAGGTCGTCGTCGTGATGCGAGATCAGCATCAGCGTCGTCCCTTCCGCGGCGAGCGTCTCGAGCAGCTCGCCGAGCGCGCTGCGGAAGGTGACGTCGAGCCCGGCCCACACTTCGTCGAGGATCAGCAGCTCGGGCCGGTGGACGAGACCGCGCGCGATCAGGACCTTGCGCCGTTCCCCGAACGAAAGCGTGAGGAACCGCCGTCCGGCGAGGTGCGCGAGGTCGAGCCGCCGCATCAGATCGGCGACGATGCGGCGCTCCTCGATGCCGGGCTCGTGCATCACGCCGATGCTGGAGACGAAGCCGGAGGCGATGACGCGTTCGACGATCGGGTTGGCATCGTAGGCGTTCTGCAGCGCGTCGGAGACGTGCGCGATGCGGCGCTTGAGCTCCCACACGTCGAAGGGGCCGCGTTGGCCGAAGCGGACGACCTTCGCGCCGTGCGCGGGCGGGATCGTCCCCGCGACGAGGCCGGCAAACGTGCTCTTCCCCGAGCCGTTCGCGCCGCGCACGACGCAGTGCTCTCCGCGACGGATCGACCATTCGACGTCGCGCAGCACCGCCGTCTCACCGCGATAAACGTCGGCATCGCGGATCGCGATAAGGACGTCGCCGAGCTTCGCCGGTTGCGGCCGCGCCGTGCGCTCGCTGCGGCGTGACGGCGGCAGCCCGGCGCCGGTCGCGGTGATGCGCCCGCCGGCGATCAGGGCGTGCGCGGTGATCGTCGCGGGCAGATCCTCGCGGCGGTGCGCGGCGCAGATCACCTGCGTGCCGTGCGCGACCGCTTCGAGAAATGCCAGCAGGTCGGCGCGCGCGCGCCGATCGAGGCCGTTCGTGCACTCGTCGAGGACGAGCACCTTCGGCGCGCGGACGAGGGCGCGCGCGATGAGCAGCATGCGAAGCTGTCCGAACGAGAGCACGTTGATCGGACGCTCCGCGAGCGCCTCGAGCGCGAAGCGCTCCACGACGGCGCCGACGCGCGCCCGCTCGCGCGCGTTGAGCTGCCCCGGAACGTAGACGCTGTCGTGCAGGCCGCTCGCGATGAGCGTGCGGCCGTCGATCGCGAGATCGAGCCGCGTGTACCGTTCCTGCAGCTCCGGCGAGACGTAGCCGATCTGCGGCGCGGCGGCGCCGACCGCTTGCGGTTTGCCGTCGAGCGCGTACCTGCGCGTCCCGCCGTCGCGATCGGGCCAGAGATCGCCGCGAATCACGCGCAGCAGCGTGCTCTTCCCGGAGCCGTTCGCACCGACGATCGCCCACTGCTCGCCGGCATTCAGCTCCCACGAGACGTCGTGCAGCAGCCGTCGTCCGTTGAGATGCACGCTGACGTGCTCGAGCGCGATCAGCGGGACGGCCACGCAGCGACCTCGCGCCGGATCAGCACCGCATAGCCGTCGACCGCGGAACGGATCGCCGCCGCCGCCTTCTCGGCGCCTTCGCCGCCGGCCGCGATCGCCGCCAGCGTTCCGTCGGCGTTGGAACGCAGGCTCGTCCCCCACAGAAACGCGATCGACGTCGCCGCCCACGCCGAGAGTTGCGCGGCGTCAGCGCTCGGCGCGGCCGCGCCGTAGAGACGGCGGAACACCCACGTCCAGCCGGTCAGCGACTCTTCGAGTGCTTTCGCGATCTGCGGGTAGCGCCGCGCGCGCACCGCGATCTCGGTCAGAGCGAGATACAAATGCGGCGCCGCGACCATGCTCTCGCGGATGGTGGCGAGATGCCCGAACAGGCCGTCGGGCGTGCAGAAGTCGACGCCGCGCTCAGCGTTGAAGCCGCGAAAGCGCGCCATGATCGCGCGCACGACCTCGACGATCAGCCCTTCCTTCGAGCCGACGTGATAAACCAGCGTCGCCGAGTTGATCCCGACGGCGTCGGCGACGTCGCGCAGCCGCAATCCCTCGAAGCCGCGCTCGACGACCAGCGCCAGCGCCGCGTCGACGATCGCGCCGCGCCGCGACTCCGGGGTCTCCGGGCTCACCCAGGCTTCACGATCATCAGCCAGAGGATCGTTGCCCAGCACAGCAGCGTGATGACGAGCGCGACCTGGGGGAACCGCTCGCTGCGGATCGCCGCGTAGGTGCCGTCGTCGGCGGCGGCGAGCCGCTCCGCCCATCGGCCGACAACCCCGGCCCCGAGGGCCGCGGCGACGACCGTGAGGACGTAGGCGCCGATGAGCCAGTGCGCGCCGTACCCGAAGCTGGCCGCCAGGACCAGCCCCGTGATGATCCCGATCGCGGTCGCAATCCCACCGATCGGGAACAGCGGCGTCGTGATCGGGGCGACGGCTCGATAGACCGCGGGCTCCGCCCGGAGCGCGACCACGCGGACCGCGGCTGCGACCCCGACGAAGACCGCGATGGCCGTCATCCAAGCCAGGACATGGAGCCAAACCAGCCAGAGCATCGGGCGCCCCTTCCATCA
>DASYFS010000005.1:0-5957 GCA_036498305.1 Candidatus Elarobacter sp.
ACGATTTTGCGGCGCGCACAGGAAGCCAAAGTCGATCTCGTCGTGCTCGGTCCCGAGACGGCGATCGCGGCGGCGGTCGGCGACAAGCTGCGCGACGCCGGGATCGCGGTGTTCGGCCCCAACCGCAGCGGCGGCCGGCTCGAGACGAGCAAGGTCTTCGCGAAGCGCTTCATGGAGCGTCACGGGATCCCGACCGCGGCGTTCAAGGTGGTCCACAATCTCGACCAGGCGGCGCGCGCGCTCGAGGGCTGGCGCGGCGGCGCGGTCGTGAAAGCCGACGGTCTCGCCGCCGGCAAAGGCGTCGTCGTCTGCGACGATGCAGCCGCTGCGCTGACGCTGCTCGAAGACTGGTACCGCAACGCGAAGATCCCGGGCGGCGGCCACGATGTCGTGATCGAGGAACGCCTGAACGGTCGCGAGGTCAGCGTCTTCGCAATCGCGGACGGCCGCGCGATGGTCCCCATCGCCGCTGCCTGCGACTACAAACGCGCCGGCGACGACGACAAAGGGCCGAACACCGGCGGGATGGGCGCGTACTCGCCGCCGTCCGGATTCCCCGACGATCTGCTCGACATCGTGCGCGAACGGGTCGTCGCGCCGACGCTGCGGGGCCTGCTGGCGGAGGGCGAGGAGTACCGCGGCGTGCTCTACTGCGGGTTGATGCAAACCGAACGCGGTCCGATGGTGATCGAGTTCAACGCGCGGTTCGGCGACCCGGAGACGCAGGTGCTCATGCCGCGCGTCAACGGCGACTTCGCGCGCTACCTGAAGTCCGCCGCCGACGGCGCACTCGAGATCGACGCGGCGACGTGGTCGCGCGATGCGTGCGTCGGCGTCGTTTTGGCGAGTTCGCGTTATCCGTACGAGAACACGGCGGTCGCAGGGCTGCCCAGCGATCTCGGTCTCGGTCCCGATGCCGTCGCGTTCTGGGGGACGTCGGAGCGCGAGGGCGACACGGTCTCGTCACCCGGCGGCCGTGTGCTCACCGTCAGCGCGCACGGCGAGACCGTCGCCGAAGCGCGCACGCGCGTCTACGCCGAGATCGCCGGACTCAAAGCGCGCTTTCCCGCCGGGACACCGTTGGCGTACCGCTCCGACATCGCGCGCCTCGACTGACGCTGTTCACGGCACCGGCGTGCCGTACCCGCGAGCCGACTTGTGCTTCTTCCCCGCGTCGTTGAGCGCGAAGCCCACGCGGCTGTTCGCGTAATCGAAGTACACATCGAACGCGCTCAGCATCGAAGCGCCCAAGAGTCCGTCGAGCGTCTCGTGCACCGCCGGCCGTTTTTCGTACAGCAGGCCTGCAAGGTAGTTGTCGAACGCGACGGGACCCAATTGAAGCCGCTCCAGGACGAGCGAGCGGCCGCGAACCTGCCCGCCGGCGCCGAAGATCTGGTATCGAGGCCCGGACGGCCGCAGCTCCGATAGCGTGATCTCCCGGCCCGGGGCGTGGTCTTTGACGAGTCCAGGGTGCGCCGAAGCGAAGCCGTCGAAGACGATGACGATCGGGATGCCGGTGTCGACGAGGAAACGGTGGGCGACGACGCCGTTGATGCCGACCGGCATCGTCGGGATCGCGCGGTCGAGTCCGACGTCGACGGCGAAGGTGCCGGACGGAAACGGTGTGTCGTACGCCATCGCGTCGACGGTCCCGTGCACGTAGTCGAGCTTGAAGACACCTCCGGCGAGGAAGTCGAAGCCGAGCAGACCCACGATCTCGCTCTGCGCGTCGCCCCGGTGAGCGAGGGACTCGAGGCCGACGGCGACATTGGTCATCGTGAGATCGCCGATCGTCATCTTCGGGATCATCGTGTCGTCGGCGGCGAACGCCCAGCCGGTCGTCGCAGGTGACCGCCGGTAGACCGGCAAGCCGAGCTCGGCGCCGACGTTGCGGTCGATGAGGAGCCCCGAAGCGCCGGAGTCCAGCGCGAAGTCGAGAGCTCGGCCGTTGATCTGCACGCGCACGATCATGTATCCCAAGCGCGTGACGCGTGCCGGAAGACGAACGTTCGTCACCCCGGGCGGAAACGCGAGCGGTTGCCGGCGTCCCGGCGGAACTGCAAGCTGCTGGTCGACGACCTCGGTCTGCGACGCGTCGTGCAGCGTCGCAACGGAAGCGTCTGCCGGATCGCCGTCGTCGAACGCGATGGTGGCTGGTACGAACCGGCCGCCGACGTCGCGGTAGCCGGAGTACGTCGTAACCATGACCTTGCCGCGGTACGACGTCTCGGTGCGCATCAGCCGAAAGGTCGCGGCGTCGTAGAACTGCAGCTCCGCATCGGCGTCCTTCCGTGCGATCCGCACGGCATAGGCATCGCTCGGCGTTTGAAGCCGCCCCAGGAGCGTTGCCGCGTCGGGCGTGATGCGGTCCGCGTCGCACGGCCCGCTGTGGAGCAGCGTGTAGCCGTTTTGGTTGATCGACCACGCCTGTCCGCGGTAGCACCCGCGTGAGGTGGCAAACGGGCCGACCGTCGTGTCGATGCGGTAGTCGTCGCCCCGCCGGGTCTGCCGCTCGACGCCGGTTAGGTTTCCTTCGTGCAGCTCGTACGCTAGTCGCAAAGCATTCCCGGCGCCGTTCGCGGTCTCTGCTTTAGCGACCAGCTGCGCCAGCGTAACGTCGGCGGGCTGATACTGTGTCGGCCACGCACGGTCGCTCGGCGCGGGGAACGCCGAGCCCCCACATATGACGAAGAAGATCGCAGCGAAGAACACCCGACGTCTCATGGCAGAGCGTTGGGCGTTTACAGGAGGGCGACCTGTTCGCCCGAGCGGTCGGGCGTGAGACGGCGGTAGCGCGGGAAGCGCGTCGTGCGGCATGCCGCATGCACCCGTTCCGCCACCGTTCGCACGTAAGCCGGTTCCGCGTAGCGTCCGCGCGCGAAGATGCGGCGATAACGCTCCACGAGCTCCGGCCGGCTCGCCGCAAGGAACGCGAAATAGGCGTCGCGTGTGACCGTTCCGAGGTTCAGCGCCCCATGCCAGACGTGCGACGCGCCGGCGTGGGCGGCGGCGCGGACGACGGCTGCCAGCGATCCGGCATCGTCGGTGATGCCGGGCAGCACCGGCGCCACGGCCACCGCGACGCGAATCCCCGCTTCCGACAGCGCACGAACCGCGCGCAGTCGTTGGCGCGGCGGCGCGACGGTCGGTTCGATCTCACGTGCGAGCGCCTCGTCGAGCGTCGCGATGCTGACCGCGACGCTGACCTCGGCGCGCCGTGCGCACGTCGCGAGCAGGTCGAGGTCGCGGACGATCAGCGGTGAGCGCGTCGTGATGTGGAACGGCGTGCGCGCGTCGCCCAGCGCGGGAAGGATCCCGCGCATCAGCTTGTAGCGCCCTTCGAGCGCCTGATACGGATCGGTCGCGGTTCCGATCGCGATCTCTTCGGGCCGCCAGCTCGGCCGCGCCAGCTCGTCGCGCAGCACGGCGGCGACGTTCACCTTGACGGCGAGCACCGATCCCCACTCGCGCACGCCGTCGAGCTCCCGGTACGCGTGCGTCCCGCGCGCGTAGCAGAACACGCATTGATGGACGCAGCCGGTATACGGGTTGAGCGACCAGCGGAAGCCCATCCCGCGGACGCGGTTCAGAGCGCTCTTGGCAGCGATCTCCGAGACCCGGATCTCGCTCGGCCGCCTGGCGACGGGAAGTCCCGGCATCGAACATATGTTCGATCTACGCGAGCCCGCTCCTGCGCCCTAGCCGCCCGTGCGGATGTACATATTCCAATACCAGACGCCCCACGCGCCGACCAGCGCCGAGTAGATGATCAGCGCGATGCCCCAGCGCGGCAGCCGCTCGCGGACGCCCAGGCACATCAGCGCGAAAAGATACGGCAGAAAATCGAGCGCGTGCCGCATCCCGAACTGCACCCAGCCGTTGAGATAGTAGAGAAACTCCGGCGCGGCGACGAGCACGGCCGCAACCCACAGCGCGATCACGACGGGGCGCGGACGGCGCGCCAGAAACGCGAGCACGAGCGCCGGTGAGGTGAACGTCAGCGCGATTCCGTTCGTGTTCGGCTTCACGTACGGCCACTGCACGTGCTGCAGCCACTCGACCAGCTCCGGGCCGCGGAAGAAGAACGAGTAGATCTGATACGGCATGTACGAGAGCTGGAACGGCGAGCCGGTCGGCGCGCCCCACGCGTCTTGGTGATAGTAGAGCGTGTGGCCGATGTCGATCCACGTTCCCCACATCAGCTCGTCGTAGCCGATGAACGCGACGGCCCAACAGGCGAGCACGATCCCCGCCGAGCGGGCGCGCGCGATGAGCTCGGCGCGCGCCGGCTTGCGGCCGTTGAACGCGCCGGTCCACAGCGCCCAGCCGAATATCGGAAACGCCGCGACTTCCGGAAACCGTGCGCCGGCGGCGAGGACGCAGCAGAGCGCGATCAGCCAGGCGCGGCTCTTCCCGCACAGCTCGACGAGCGCGCCGAGGATGAACGTCACCGCGACCAGGTGCGCGAGGAACCACACGTCGCCGAGCTCCGCGCACCACCACACGTCGGTTCCGGCGACGAAGAACAGGATCAGGAAGACCTTCGTCGTGATGTCGACGACGCCGAGCCGGTCGGAGAGCATCCACGCCAGCCCCGTCGCGACGGCGGCGAAGAAGATCGCGACCGTCGTCTGATTCGCCGAGGTCCCCCAGATCGCAACGAACGGGACCATGAAGATCGCCGGCACCGGTCCGTCGACACCGTAGTGCTGGCCGTTATAGGCCACGGCGTCCATCCAGCGCCCCGGCCAATCGATCCACATCCGCCCGTGCAGCCAGGCGTCCGCGACGCGCGTGTAGTTGTTCTGCTGCGTCGAACGGAAGTGCGAGCTGAACAGGATCACCACGAAGGTGACGACGGAGGACACGAGCGGACCCGTCCACGGTGAAACGCGCACCCGTTCGATGAGCGAGGGGCGTGCTGCGGCGGGCGATGTGTCAGTCGCGGAGCTGGTTGTCATGCGGGCGCGCTCGACTTGGCCGCGCCGGTCTGCGTCGCCTTCGGTCCGAAGCGCATTCGCAGGAGGGGGCGTTCGAAACCGTACGTCACGATCGTGGCGACGGCGATCGTCGCGGGGACGGCGATCAGGCAATAGCGGAGCTGCCACGCCGGGTCGTAGTGCGGGTCGGCGCCGGCGAACGGCGGCAGGCGGTGCTCCAGAAGGACCCGCGCGACGACCTGGTGCCAGAGGTACAGATTGTACGAGATCGCGGCGAGGAAGAGCAGCACGGGGTTCGCCAGCACGAGCTGCAGCGGCCGGAACGCGAACAGCGAGCCGAGCGCGGTGGCGCCGATTGCGACGGCGAGCAGCGTTCGGTGCTGCACCTTCCACAGCTCCGGCCAGTGCTGCTGCACGTGGGCCAGCGCGTAGCAGTCGCCGGCGAGGAACAGAAATCCCGCGATCCCGGCCACCATGATGAGCGAGAACAGCCAGCGGCGGCGTTCGACGAGCGCCGGCCGCAGCGAGAGGTCCACGTACATGTACGCCGCGAGCATTCCCAGCGCGAACAGATCGAGATATGCCGGGAGCTGCGCCTCCCGCTGATCGAGATAGTAGCCGTGCACCGCGAAGGCCCAGATGCGCCAGGCGTTGGCGCACGCAAGCATCACCGCCGCCGTGATCAGCGGCCGGCGGACGAACGCGGCGACGAACAGCGGAAACAGCAGGTAGAATTGGATCTCGACGCCGAGCGACCACAACACGCCGTTGATCGAGCCGTAGGTCACCAGGAACCAGTTGTGGACGAACAACAGGTGGAATGCGACGTCGCGAATCGCCTCGCCGGCATTCGCGTAGGTCTGATAGCCGAACGCAATCAGCAGCGCGATGCAGAGCACGTACGACGGGACGATCTTCATGACGCGGCGGCCGAAGAAGTGTCGCCAGCTCGGCGCCGGCCCGCCCGCGAGGCGCGCCCGCGCGAACGGCACCATCAGCACGAAGCCTGAGATGAAG
>DASYFS010000006.1:0-9987 GCA_036498305.1 Candidatus Elarobacter sp.
GTCGCAGCTCGGCGGGACGCCGGGTCCGATCGTCGCGTATCTTCCCGAAGAAGGGACCGACGAGGCTCGCGTCCTCGCGCAGCGCTTCGCGCTCGGAACGAGCATCAGCTCCGACGTTCACCGGCTGGCCTCCGGCACCGAAATCGCGCACGCGGTCAGCGGCGCCGGCGCCCCCGGAGCGGTCGCGATGGTGGGCTTCAGTGCGTCGGTCGCGGCGAAGGTCGTGCGGCTCGAAGACGAGCCGGCGCCCAGCGTCGTCTCGATCGCCGACCAGCGCTATCCGCTCTCCGTCGCGATCACCGTGCAGAACGGCGGCGCGGGACGCCCGCTCGCCGACGCGCTGGTGAAATTCGCGCGTTCCAACGCCGCCCAGGCGATCGTCTCGCAGGACGGCTTCATCTCCAAACGAGGGTACTGACATGCGCCGAGCCGCCGCACTCCTGATCGCCGCCGCGTTTGCAAGCACGTTCGCCCCCGCGGGCGCCGCCGCGCCGAAGAAGATCGTCTTCGGCGCTGCCGTCGCGCTGAGCGGATCGCTGCGCAACGAAGGCCAGCTCACCAAAGAAGGCTATGACTTCTGGGCGCGGTACGTGAACGCGCGCGGCGGGCTGCGCGTCGGCGGGCAGCGGTACACCGTCGAGATTCATTACGCCGACGATCAGTCGAATCCGCAAACGACGGCGAAGCTCGTCGACGGGCTGATCAACGACGACAAAGTCGACTTCGTGCTCGGCCCCTACGGCTCAGGCCCGACGTTCGCCGCTGCCGCCGTCGCCGAACGCCGCGGCGTTCCGATGGTCGACAGCGGCGGCTCGGCGGAACGCATCTTCAACCAAGGCTATCACTACACGTTCGGCGTGCAGTCGCCGGCGCGCAAGTATCTGGTCGGCGTCATCGAGTACGCGGTGAAGCGTAAGCCCGCGCCGCGCACGATCGCGATCGCCTCGGCCGGCGACGCGTTCTCGCTCGAAGTGCAGCAGGGCGCAGTGCAGTCGGCCAACGATCACGGCCTGCGCGTCGTCTACGCCGACAAGTACGGCGACGACCCCGCCTCGATCGCCGCCGCCGCGGCAGCGGTGAAGGCGGCGCATCCCGACATCGTGCTCGCCGCCGGCCATCTGCAGGACGCGATGCAGTTTCACCGCGCGCTCAAAGAACAGCACGCCGCCGCAAAGATCTACGGCTACTCGGTCGGACCCGACACGCCGGAGTTTCGCACCACGCTGGGCGGCGACGCGCAGGCGGTGCTCGGCAGCGCGCAGTGGTCGAGCGCGGTCTCGTACGCCGGCGCCGACGGCTTCTACCCGACGGCCCGCGCGTACGCGGCGGCGTTCACCCGCGAGATCGGACACGCTCCCGACTATCACAACGCGGAAGCGACCGCCGCCGGCCTCGCGTTCCAGTACGCGATCGAACGCGCCGGCAGCCTCGACCGCACGGCCGTGCGCGACGGGTTGGCGAAACTCGACGTGGTGACGTTCTTCGGGCTCTTGAAGTTCGACGATCGCGGCGTGAACGTGTTCAAGCCAATGGTCGTGAACCAAATCCAGGGCGAGCGGCTGCTGACGATCTACCCGTACCGCCTCGCCGACGCGAAGGCGATCTACCCCGCGCCGATCTGGACGTACTGAGCGGCTAGACCTGCTCGACGGCGCGGATCTCGGGGACGTCCTCGCGGACGACCGCCTCGATCCCGCCTTTGAGCGTCGAGTTGGACGCGGGGCAACCGCCGCACGCACCGATCATCTGCACGTACGCGACGTCGGCGTCAACCTTGATGAGCCAGACGTCGCCGCCGTCGCGGCGGATCGCCGGGCGAATACGGTCGAGCGCCGCTTCGATGCGGCCCTCGACCGTCGGCGCGTTCACGCTTGACCGAACTCCTTCATGAGGTCGTGCATCCGGCCCGCCATTGCGGTCGCGTCGTTCCAGCTGCGCTGCCACATGTTGCGCCCGAAGATCAGGCCGACGCAGCCGGCTTCCATCGCGATGCGCGCCTTGTGCACGGTGTCGTCGTCGCTGAGCTTCGAGCCGCCCGAGACGAGGACGAGCGTGCGTCCCGCCGACTTCACGACCTTGCGCAGCCCGTCGAGCTCGTCCATCGTCAGCGTGTTGTACGGCTTCGGAGCGCCTTCGGCGGCCGTCTCCGAGTGCGGGACGTTGAGCTTGACGATGTCGGCACCGATCTCGCAGGCGACGCGCGCGGCGTAGTCGACGGCGTAGAGCGAGTCCTGCCCGCCCTTCGCCTTCACCGCCGAGCCGCGCGGATACGACCACACGATCAGCGGCATCCCGTACTTCTCGCACTGGCGGCGCACGTCGTTGGCTTGCTGCAGGTCGCGATCTTGCGCCGGCGAGCCGACGTAGATGGTGTAGCCGACGGCATCGGCGCCCAAGCGCACCGCGTCCTCGACGCTCGACGTCAGCGGGCTGAACGAGTTGTCGTCGGACGGAACGTTCGTCTTGCCGTTGACCTTCAGCACCAGCGGGACGCGGCCGGCGTACTCCTTGTGGTACTTCTCGGCGAGCCCGATGTGATAGGCGATCCCGGAGAAGTTGCCCTCGACCGCGAGGCGCAGCACCCAGTCGGTGTCGATCGCGTCGGGGTTGTCGAAGAAGTCGATCGGGCCGTGCTCGAGACCCTGGTCGATCGGGAGCAGCATCAGCGTTCCGTTGCCGGGGCCGTGCCCGTACATCATGTTCCAGAGGCGGGCGCGCTTGCCGATCGAGAGGTTGAGGTCCTCGAACGTCGGCCGGCGGATCGAAGCAAGCATTCTAGCGTGTACTCCCGGTCGTCGGTAAAATCAGGTCGGCCCGATTTTCGCCCGGGCAGCGCCGCCTCCATTGTGGGCGCCGGACGCGCGCGGCGCAACGACGGGCGTCGCTCGCCGCCGTGGCCTAGGCGGGTCGAGCGAGGACGTAGGCGACCGCCGCCCCGGTGACCGTCAACGCGTACAGCGCGACCCCGCGGAACGCCAGCGTCGCCGGCCGGGGATCCCGGGTCGCGGCCAGGCCGATCGCGCCGGCCGCCAGGCAGGCGGGAACGAAGGCCAGCACCCCGGCGACGCCGGCGACCTTCTCGCCGAGCGCAAGGCCGACCGTCGATGCCGCGCCGGCCAGAGCGGCGGCGATCACCCAGGTCCGTGCTGCTCCAAAGCGGACGACGAGGGTCCGTTTCCCGCTCAGGTAGTCCCAGCCGGCATCGGGCAGCTCGACGCACAGCATCATCGCCAGCATCGCGATGAAGCCCGGCGACGCCGCCGCGAACAGCCGGGCGTCGAGGCTTCGGGCGAACGCCGCGTATGCGACCGCGGGGACCAGCACGGCGACCACCAGCGCGGTATCGAGCTCGCCGAGCCCGCGCCACGCCAGGCGCAGGGGCGGCGCCGAATACATCCACGCGAGGATCAGAATCGCGAAACTCAGCTCCGCCGCGACCGCATTTCCGGTGAGCGCGAAGCGCGTCGCGACGAGTGCCCCGTACGCCGCCCAGAACACCGCGGCGACGAGCGCCGTCCGCCGTGGGAGGGCGCCGCTCGCGAGGACGCCGCTCCCGCCCGACCATGGCGTCGGTACCGCACGGCGATCGCTCGCGCAATCGAAGTAGTCGTTCGCGTAGTGCACCATGAGCTGAAACGAGGTGACGAGCAGCTGCACCCAGCCGTACGTCGCGAGGTCGACCGCGTGCCCGGTGCGCGCTGCGACCGCCGCGCCGAGCGCGACGCCGGCGAAGCCGCCGAAGAGAAACAGCGGCCGCGACAGCCGGATGAAAGCGAGAAGCGCGCGCACCGCTCGCTCCCTTCGTCGCAGGCCGCCGGCTTCCGCGCGCCGTACGCGGCGGCACGTATGGCAATACGCGTCGGCGTCGTCGGTCTGGGCGCGATGGGCGAGCCGATGGCCGCCAACCTGATCAAAGCCGGCTTCCCGGTGACGGCGAGCGCGCATCGCAACCGCGAGCCGCTGGAGCGGCTCGTCGCGCTCGGCGCGAAGGACGGCGGCGATCCGGCCGGCGTCGGTGCCGCAAGCGACGTCGTCGTGACGATCGTCCCTGATGCGCCGCAGGTCGAAGAGGCCCTGTTCGGCGAGCGCGGCGCGACCCGCGACGCGAAGCCCGGGACGCTGTTCATCGACATGTCGACGATCTCGCCGCTCGCGAGCCGCGCGTTCGCGGCGCGCCTCGCGGAACGCGGCTTGCGGTTCGTCGACGCGCCGGTCTCGGGCGGTCCCGCGCGCGCGAAGACCGGAACGCTGACGATCATGGCCGGCGGCGACGACGACGCCTTCGCCGCCGCCGAGCCGGTGCTGCGCGCGATGGGGACGCCGACGCATCTCGGTCCGGCCGGGATGGGCGAGGTCGTCAAGCTCGTCAACCAGATCATCATCTCCAACACGATGCTGGCGAACATCGAAGCGCTGACCTTCGCGGCGAAAGCCGGCGCCGACATCGACGCGACGCTGGCCGTGATCGCGAGCGCGACCGGCTCCAACTACCTGCTGCAGAACTGGGTGCCGCAGAGCTGGCTCGCCGGCTCGCACAAACCCGGCTTCGCGCTCGACCTGCTGCGGAAAGATCTCGCCGCGGCGCTCGATTCCGGCCGCGCTCTCGGCGTCCCGATGCCGGCCAGCGCGCTGGCGTATCAGCTCTACACCGCGACGTCGGGTGAAGGCCGCGGCCGCGACGACTATACCTCCGTCGCGACGTTCTACGAGCGCGCCGCCGGAGTGCAGGTCCGCAAGAAGACCGAGCCGGCGTAACGTCCATGCTCTTCGGGGCGATCGACGTCGGCACGAACTCGATCCACCTGATCGTCGTAGAGCTCGATTCGGCGTACGACACGTCGCGTGTCGTGTACAAGGCGCGCGAGATGGTGCGGCTGGGGAGCGACGACGCGCTGGAACGCGGACGTCTCGCCCGCAAGGCGATGGATCGCGGCGTCGAGGCGATCGCGCGCTTCGCCGACGCGGCGCGGATGCGCGGCGCCGAGCGCATCCGCGCCGTCGCGACGTCCGCGGTTCGCGAGTCGGAGAACGGCGACGACTTCCTGCGCATGGTCGAGGAGCGCAGCGGTGTCAAGCTCGAGGTCCTCGACGGCGAGGAGGAGGCGCGCCTCATCCATCTCGGCGTCGTCAACGGCTACCCGCTCTACGACCGGCTGGCATGCATCGTCGACATCGGCGGCGGCTCGACGGAGTTCGTCGTCGCCGACGGCGACCGGCCGTACCTCGTCGATTCGGTGAAGCTCGGCAGCCTGCGGCTCTACGACGCCTTTTTGCGCGGCGCCGCCGATCCGCTCCGCGCCGCGCGCAAGCTCGACCAGCACGTCGCCGAGGTGCTCGCGCCGCTCGTCGAGCGGATCCGGCCGTATCGGCTCGACCTCATGCTGGGGACGTCGGGGACGATCATGGGCCTCGCCGCGCTCGACGCCGCGGAGCGCGGCCTGACGCTCAAACGCGTGCACGGTTACACGCTCGCGCGCTCGCGGCTCGAGGTGCTGCAGCGGCGCATGCTGCTGCTCACCGAGAACGAGCGGCGACGGATGCCGGGGATGAACCCGCGCCGCGCCGACATCATCGTCGCCGGCAACGCGGTGCTGATCGGCGCGCTCACGCAGCTGCGGCGCGACGAGATCGTCGTCTGCGAGCGCGCGCTGCGCGACGGCGTCGTCGTCGACATGGCGCGGCAGGACCGTGCCCTCGCGGAACGTCTCGGCGGCGAGCGGAACCGGCGGCTCAATTCCGTCGAGCGGCTCGCGCAGCGTTACGAGCACTTCGGCGGCCACGAGCGGCACGTCGCGCGGCTGGCGCTCGTGCTCTTCGAGCGGCTGGCGCCGCTCCACGGCCTCGCCGCGGGCGACCGCGACATCCTCTGGGGGGCCGCGATGCTGCACTCGATCGGCACGTTCGTCGCGACCAGCGGCCGGCACAAGCACACCGCCTACCTGGTGCGCAACTCGCCCCTGCGCGGCTGGCGCGACGAGGAGCGCGAGCTGATCGCGCAGGTCGCGCGCTACTATCGCAAGGCGATGCCGAAGCCCTCACATGCCGACTTCGCCGCGCTCGCCCCGCCGGACCAGCACCGGGTGGCGACCCTGGCCGCGATCCTGCGCATCGCCGACGGGCTCGACGTCCGCCACCTCGGCCTCGTCGCCGACATCTCGGCCATCCCCGAGATCGGGATCGTGAGGGTGATCGCGCAGGCCGACGCCGACGTGTCGAGCGAAGTCGAGGCCGCGATGGAAAAAGCCGACCTCTTCGAGCGCACCTTCGGGGTCCGCGTCACGATCGAGGCGCTCGAGGGCGCGCGCGCGTGACGACCGCGGTCCTCACGCGCAAGAAGATCCTCCTCGTCGACGACGAGGCGGCGATCGTGCACTCGCTGCGCTACAACCTCGAGAAGAACGGCTACGCGGTAACGACCGCGGGCGACGGCCGCACCGCGGTGACGCTCGCGCAGAGCGAGCACCCCGATCTGGTCGTTCTCGACATCATGCTCCCGCTGCTCGACGGTATCGAGGCCTGTAAGGAGATCCGCAAGAGCTCCAGCGTCCCGATCATCATGCTGACGGCGAAGGACCAGGAGTTCGACAAGGTCCTCGCGCTCGAGCTCGGCGCCGACGACTACGTCACCAAACCGTTCTCGCTGGGCGAGATCATGGCGCGGATCAAGGCGCGCCTGCGCCGCGTCGAGGTCGACGCCGACGAACGCGACGAGTCGATCACCGCCGGCGAGATCACGATCGATCCGTCGCGCCAACGGCTGGTCGTGCGCGGCAACGAGGTTGCGCTGGCGCCGAAGGAGTTCCGGCTGCTCACGGTCCTGATGGAGAACCGGGGCCGGATCGTAACGCGGCAGATGCTGCTCGAGAAGGTCTGGGGCTACGACTTCGAGGGCGAGCACCAGACCATCAGCGTCCACATCCGCTGGCTGCGCGAGAAGATCGAGGTCGATCCCAACAACCCGCGGCACATCATCACCGTCCGCAGCCGCGGCTACATGTTCCGCGAGTGACCGGCGACGACGTCGGCATCGGTGCGCTCGGCGCGCTGGTCGGCGTCATCGCGACCTACGGCGCCCTGCGGTGGGGAGCACCGCGCACCGCTGCGCCGACGGTCGCTGCGGCCCCGGCGGAGCCGCCGCGCGACGGCGTGCGCGGACTGCTCGAAGCGCTGCCCTTCGCCGCGTTCACGGTCGACGGCTCACTGCGGGTGCGCGTCTTCAACGCCGCGGCGGCGACGCTGTTCGAAGTTGACCGGGAGCGTGCCGTCGGCCGCGCGATCATCGAGGTCGTCCCGTCCGTCGATCTGGAGCGGATGCTCGAACGCGCGCTCGCGGGTGAGACGGCCGCGCGTGACATCAGCTTCGGGGTCGGCTCGCGCGCGCGGCAGTTCGGCGTCACCGCGCAGCCCTACGAGGGCGGCGCCATCGCGATCGCGGCCGACCGCACCGCCTACCTTGCTGCCGAGCGCGTGCGACGCGACTTCATCAGCGACGTCTCACACGAGCTGCGTACGCCGCTCTCGGCGATGAAGCTGATGCTCGAGACGGTGATGGTCTCCGACGACGACGCCGAGGCGCGCGCGCTCTTCCTGCCGCAGATCGCCGGTGAGGTCGAGCGCATGATCCGGCTCGTTGTCGACTTGCTGGAGCTGGCGCGGTCCGAAGCCGGCGCAATCGCACCGCGGCGGACGCGGTTCGACCTGACCGACGTCGCGACATCGACGGTCAACTCGTTCGCCCAGCGCGCCGACGAGCTCGGCGTCTCGCTTGACGTCGAGGCCCCCGACGCCGTCTCCGTCGACGCAGATCGGGAGCAGCTCATCCAGGTCACCGTGAACTTGGTCGACAATGCGCTCCGTCATACTGCCGCCGGCGGCAGCGTCGTCGTCGAGGTGCGGGGCGAGCAGGACGCGGCGGTGCTGGCCGTGCGCGACACGGGGGTAGGGATCCCGTACGACGATCTGCCGCGCATCTTCGAGCGCTTCTACGTCGTCGACCGCTCGCGCTCGCGGGAGCGCGGAGGGACCGGGCTCGGGCTGGCGATCGCCAAGCACCTCGTCGAGGGGCACGGCGGTTCGCTCGTCGCGGAGTCGACGTACGGCCACGGAGCTTCCTTCACGATGCGCATCCCGGTGGCGGCCGAAGGGAAGCGGGGCGACGGGTCGCCCCAAGCGGCACCTTAAGGCGCCTTAAGATTCATTTAAACTACCCTTAGGCGCTTTCTGGGACGATGATCCGGCCTCGCGCGTTTCGCCGAAGGCGTCCGATGGGATGCCCCACGTTCTGCACTTCTCTCGCACCTGCAAAGGGATTATGCGCACAAGAATGACTCGCCGCGTATCAGCGGTATTGATGACCGCGTTCGCGACTTCGCTCGCCTTCGCAAGCCTGCCGGCCCTCGCGGCCACCCAGCTCACGGGCGCCGGGTCGACGTTCGTCTACCCGTTCTTCTCGAAGGCCTTCTACACGTACAGCCAGTCTCACGGCGACGTTACGGTGAACTATCAGTCGATCGGCAGCGGCGGCGGTATTCAGCAGTTCATCGCGAAGACCGTCGATTTCGGCGCGTCCGACGTGCCGATGAACGCCGACGAGCTCAAGCGCGCCGGTGCACCGGTCGTTCAGGTTCCCGTTGCGCTCGGCGGCGTTGCGGTGACGTACAATCTTCCCTCCGCGCCGGCCGGCGGTTTGCGGCTCACGCGCGAAGTGGTCGCCGACATCTACCTCGGCAAGATCACGCAGTGGAACGATCCTGCGCTCGTCAAGCTCAACCCGAAGGCGGGGCTTCCTAACCTCCCGATCGTCTCGGTTCACCGTTCCGACGGTTCCGGAACGAGCTACATCTTCACCGATTTCTTGAGCAACGTCTCCAAGGATTGGAAAGATAAGGTCGGCACCGGCAAGAGCGTCCAGTGGCCGGGCTCGAACACCGTCGGCGGCAAGGGCAACGAAGGCGTCGCCGGCCAGGTTCGTCAAACGGCGGGCGCCATCGGATACGTCGAGCTGGCGTATGCGATCGAGAACAAGATGCCGACCGCCGAGCTCGAGAACCGCGCCGGCAAGTGGGTTGCCTGCAGCGCTGCGACGGTTCGCGCCGCCGCTGCGACCAAGCCGAACGTCTCGGCGTCGGATTTCTCCATCGTCGACCGGACGGCCACCGAGGCGTACCCGATCTCGGGCTACACCTGGGCCTTCGTCTTCGAGAACCCCAGCGACAAGGCGCGCGCGAAGCTCGTTCGCGACGTGTTGAGCTGGACGACCGGCGCCGACGCGCAGAAGATCGCCGGCAGCCTCAACTACGTCCCGCTTCCGGAGAACGTTCAGGAGACCGCGAAGAAGGCGTTGGCCGAGGTGAAGGTCTAACAGCGACGCCGCCGGGTATCGCGGACCATTGCGGTCGTCCCTTCGCGCAGCAGCGGCTACGCGAAGGGACGACCTTCTCCCTATGATCCGGTCGGTGCAGCGCGCCTGTTTATGAGCCCTGAACTTGAATCGCCCCTTGCACCGGCCTTGCCGGCACCGTCTCGGCGCCTCTCGGCACGGGAGATCTTCCTCGACGGTCTGTTCCGTGTAGCGGTCGTCGGGTCCATGATCGTGTTCGTGGCGATCGTGTTGGGTCTGTTCGTCCAACTCGTTCACGGCTCGTGGGAATCGCTGGTCAAGTTCGGGCTGGCGTTCGTCTGGAGCAGCGCCTGGAATCCGGTCACCGACCAGTTCGGCGCGCTGCCGTTCATCTTCGGGACGCTGGTGAGCTCCGCGATCGCAATCGTCGTCGCGGCGTTCGTCGGCATCGCGGCAGCGGTCTTCCTCGCCGAGTTCGCGCCCCGCTTCGTGGCCCGGCCAATCAGCTTTTTGATCGAGTTGCTGGCGGCGGTTCCAAGCGTGGTGTTCGGGCTGTGGGGGCTCTTCGTGCTGGCCCCGATCCTGGCGCGAACCGTCGATCCGGCCCTGCAGCACGTGCTCGGCTTCCTACCGCTGTTTTCAGGTCC
>DASYFS010000007.1:0-5163 GCA_036498305.1 Candidatus Elarobacter sp.
CCGCGCGCGCCCGCAAACAGCGGGCGGCCCGCGCTGCCGGCGCTGCGCTCGTACGCGGCGAGCAGCGCCGCCTCGCCGACGGCCGCGGCGGTTTCCAGCAGCTCCAGCTTCCGCGCCGTCGCAGGCGACGGTGCGGTCAGCGCGAGCAGCGCGTTCTGCAGCGCGCACGCCGTGCCGATCGCCGAGAGCGCGAAGATCGCCGGGATCTCGCGGCGGCCGCGATACCACACCGGGATCGCCGTCGCGGCGACGAGCACGCCCGTGTAGCTGCCCATCAGCGCGGTCGAGACGGCCTGCAGCGCGGCGCGGAGCGGGCGCGGGAACCACCCTGCGGGGTTGAGCGGGATCGCGCCGTCGGCGTGGAGCTGTTCGAGCGCCGCGATGCCGGTGGTCGCCGAAAACGTCATCAGCGTGTACACGCCGACCGACATCGGCGACTTGAGCTTCACGATCCGCAGCATGTTGAGGAACCGCTCGGGACGGCCGAGATCGGCGATCAGCAGCACGCCGCTGACCGACGCGCCGGCGAGCGCGGTGTAGCGCGCGTTGCGAACGAGCGCGCGATCTTCGTCGCGCTTGCCGTGTTCGGCAAGCAACGCGAGCGCGCTGCTCCCCGCGGCGATCCCGCCGGCAAAGAAGTACGCGACGATCTCCCACGACCAGTGCGGCTTCTGCAGCACCGGATGATCGAAGTACGATTGCTGCCCGCGCCCGAACCCGCCATCGCCGCGGCCGAGCGTCCCCGCGACCTCTTCGGGTGTGATCATCGCGCGGCGGGACGGAACAGCGCGATCCCGGCGACCGCGATCGCGGCCGCCGCGAGCAAGCCGCTCGTGTACGCGGCGGGCTGGAAACGTGACGGCAGCACCGGCGCGGGCGGAAGGTTGAAGACCTCGGGGCGGTCGGGAATCAGGAAGAACGCGTTGAGCGCGCCGACCTCGCGCGTCTCCTCGCCGTCGACGCCGTAGAGCCGCGCCTCACGGCCTTGCGCGAGCAGCTTCTCGACCCGCGCCTGGGCGTTCGCGCGCAGCGTCTCGACCGGCCCGAACGTGATCGCGTCGGTCGGGCACGCCTTCGCGCAGGCCGGTTCGAGGCCGTCTTTCTGGCGGTCGTAGCACAGCGTGCACTTCTGGGCGAGGCCCTCTTTCGGCTCGATCGCGACGACGCCGAAGGGACACGACGGGACGCAATATCCGCAGCCGTTGCACACGTCGGGCTGGACGTAGACGTCGCCGAACTCGTTCCGTACGATCGCACCGGTTGGGCAGGCCTCGAGGCAGCCGGCGTTGGTGCAATGCTTGCAGACGTCCGACATCATCATCCAGCGCGAGGCCGCGGGCTCGACCCGATCCATCTGCTCGACGAATGCGACGTGCCGCCAGGTCGTGGCCGACAGACGCCCCGTATTGTCGTAGGACTCGGCCGCGAAGTCGTACCCGTCGGCGGGAAGCTCGTTCCACTGCTTGCACGCGACCTCACACGCCTTGCATCCGATGCACAGCGTCACGTCGGTGAAGAAACCGTTCTCCGTGGCCACGGAGGGTTGTTCTACCCCAACTGCGCGCCGGTGACGCAGGTCACCGACGTTACACCTGCGTACAAAAGTCGCACTAGGGCGAGACCGCGCCCCTCTTTCGGGCGCAGAGGAGCAGAATTTTGGCGGCTATCCTCGACCGATCACGTTCCATTGCGGGGCCCGGCTTCAGCCGTTGGCTCGTGCCTCCGGCCGCGCTGTGCATTCATCTGTGCATCGGACAAGTCTACGCGTTCAGCGTCTTCAACAAGCCGATGGCGCAGCTGCTCTGCACCGCACAAAACGCATGCCCGCCCGCGACGGTAAAGGCGATCTCGATGACGCCGGGCGACTGGTCGATCTCGGCGCTGGGCTGGATCTTCAGCCTCGCGATCGTCTTCCTCGGCCTCTCCGCAGCCGTATTCGGCCGTTGGGTCGAAAAGGCCGGGCCGCGGAAGGCGATGTTCGCCGCCGCGTGCCTGTTCTGCGGCGGCCTCATCATCGCCGGCTTCGGCGTCTCGATCCATAACCTGTGGATCGTCTTCTTCGGCTACGGCGTCGTCGGCGGCTGTGGTCTGGGCATCGGGTACATCTCGCCGGTCTCGACGCTGATCAAATGGTTCCCCGACCGTCCGGGGCTCGCGACGGGTACCGCGATCATGGGCTTCGGCGGCGGCGCGCTCATCGGCGCCCCGCTCGCCGTGAACCTGATGAAGTACTACAGCTCGCCGACGTCCAACGGCGTCGCGCCGACGATGATCACGATGGGGCTCATCTACTTCGTCTACATGATCGTCGGCGCGCTGCTCGTGCGGCTGCCGGCACCGGGCTGGAAGCCCGCAGGCTGGACGCCGCCGACGCCGCAAGAAGCGGCGGCGCGGATGATGACGACCCGCAGCCTCGGCGTTGCCGAAGCGGTGAAGACGCCGCAGTTCTGGCTGCTGTGGGCCGTGCTGTTCCTCAACGTCACCGCCGGAATCGGCATCCTCGGCCAAGCCTCGCTGATGATCCAAGAGATGTTCGGCGTCGCGGCGGCGGCAGCAGCCGGCTTCGTCGGACTGCTGAGTCTCTTCAACATGGTCGGGCGCATCTTCTGGGCCTCGACCTCCGACGTCATCGGGCGCAAGCGGACGTACATGATCTTCTTCGCGCTCGGCGCGGTCTTGTACGCCATCACGCCGACGTTCGGCCACCTGCACGCGCTGGTGCTGTTCGTGCTCGCGTACGGGATCATCCTGAGCATGTACGGCGGCGGGTTCGCGACGATCCCGGCGTACTTGCGCGACATGTTCGGAACCGGCCAGGTCGGCGCAATCCACGGCGTGCTGCTGACGGCATGGTCGGCGGCCGGCGTCGCCGGGCCCGTGCTCGTCAACTACATCCGCGACTACCAGATCGCGCACGGCGTCGCCAAAGCCGACGCCTACTCGGTGACGATCTACATCATGGCGTGTCTGCTCATCGTCGGCTTCGTCTGCAACTGGCTGGTGAAGCCGGTCTCCGAAGAGCACTTCGCGCACGGCGGCATCGCCGAAGCAACGGCCTGAGGAGGACGCACAATGGCACAGCAATCACCGCCGTCGTCCGCCACCATGCAGGTCACCCTCGGGTGGATCTGGGTCGGTATCCCGCTCGCGTGGGGCATCTACCAGACCTTGCTCAACGTCATCAAGCTGTTCCAATAGCGACAGCCTGACGGCAAAAAGAAGAACGGCCGCGGAGCGATCCGCGGCCGTTCTCGTTTTCCGCGCGATCAGAGGATCGCTGCTGCGACCCGCTCGCCCTTGTGCGCCCGTACCGCGCAGAACTTGAACTCCGGAATCTTCCCGTAGGGGTCGATCACGTCGTTGGTGAGCAGGTTCGCCGCCGCTTCGTTGTAGACGAACGGCATGAAGATCACGCCGCGCTGCATCCCGCGGTCGGCCCGCGCGTAGCCGGTCAGCGTACCGCGACGGGACTCAACGGTGATCGCGCCGCCGGGCTCGATCCCCATCTCCGCGAGATCGTCGGGATGGACGCTGAGGACCGGATCCGGTTCGAGCGCGTCGAGCACGCTCGCGCGGCGTGTCATCGAGCCGGTGTGCCAGTGCTCGAGCTGCCGTCCCGTCGTGAACACGAACGGATATTCCGGATCCGGCAGCTCGGCAGCGTGCGTGAAGCCGGCCGGCGCGAACAAGCCGCGGCCGCCGGCGCGCGGGAAGTCCTCGATGAAGATGATCGGTTCGCCCGGATCGCCTTCGTGCTCGAGCGGATACGTCAGCGAGCCCTCGCGCTCCAGACGCTCCCACGTGATCCCGGCCATGCTCGGCGTCGCCCGGCGTATCTCGTCGAACACGGCGGCCGGACCGTCGTAGTGCCAGTCCAGACCGATGCGGCGCGCGATCTCCTGGATGATCTCGAGATCCTGACGCGCCTCGCCCGGCGGATCGATGGCCTTGCGCCCGAGCTGAACGCGACGGTCGGTGTTGGTGAACGTTCCGGTCTTCTCCGGAAACGCCGACGCCGGCAAGATTACGTCGGCGTAGCTCGCGGTCTCGGTGAAGAAGATGTCCTGGATGACGAGGTGCTCGAGGTTGGCGAGCGCTTCGCGCGCGTGCTCGACGTTGGGATCCGACATCGCGGGATTCTCACCCATGATGTACATCCCGCGGATCTTCCCCTCGTACGCCGCGTTGGTGATCTCGGTGACGGTGAGCCCCGCCTTCGGATCGAGCTTGGTGTTCCAGAGCTCCTCGAAGTGCCGGCGCACGTCGTCGTTGTCGACGCGCTGGTAGTCGGGATACATCATCGGGATCAGCCCGACGTCGGAGGCGCCTTGGACGTTGTTCTGCCCGCGCAGCGGGTGGAGTCCCGTCCCCGGCCGGCCGATCTGGCCGGTCATGAGCGCGAGCGAGATCAGGCAGCGCGCGTTGTCGGTGCCGTGGATGTGCTGCGAGATCCCCATCCCCCAAAAGATGATCGCGGCCTTCGCCGTCGCGTAGAGCCGCGCGACCTCACGGACGGTCTGCGCGTCGATCCCGGTGATCGCCGCGGTCTTCTCGGGCGTGTAGTCGGCGACGTTCGCCTTGAGCGCTTCGAAGTTCTCGGTGCGGCTGCGGATGAAGTCCTCGTTGACGAGGCCCTCCTCGATGATGACGTGCATCATCGAGTTGAGCAGCGCGACGTCGGTGTCGCCGTGGAACTGGAGGAAGTACGACGCGTGGCGCGCGAGGTCGCTGCGCCGCGGATCCATCAGGATGATCTTGGTCCCGTTCTTCGCCGCGTTCTTCATGAACGTCGCGGCGACGGGGTGGTTGACCGTCGGGTTTGAGCCGATGACGATCGCGACGTCGGCGAGCGCGACGTCCTCGACCTGATTCGAGACCGCACCCGAGCCGACGTCTTCGAGCAGCGCCGCGACCGACGAGGCGTGGCAGAGCCGCGTGCAATGGTCGACGTTGTTCGTCCCGAACCCGGCCCGGACGAGCTTCTGGAAGAGATACGCTTCTTCGTTCGAACCCTTCGCCGAGCCGAAGCCCGCGAGCGCCGACGGCCCGTGCTCATCGCGGATCGTGCGCAGCTTCCCGCCCGCAAGGTCGAGCGCTTCTTCCCACGTCGCTTCGCGGAACACGCTCCACATGTCGTCGGGATCGAGCAGCGCCGCCGACTTC
>DASYFS010000008.1:0-1525 GCA_036498305.1 Candidatus Elarobacter sp.
CAGCGGCATCGAGGCCGCCTTCGATCGAGCGCTGTCGCCCCCCGACGCCAGCGGTGACGCGGTGGCGCAGCTGCAAGAGCTCGCCGCCACGTTACGCGGATCGACCGCTCCGCCCCGCGGTGCCGACGTCATTACGACGATCGTTCCGGCCGTTCAAGCGCGGCTCTTCGATTCGCTCGCGCGCTATCCGCGCGCGGCAGGCGTCGTGATGGATCCGCAGACCGGGGCGGTGCTTGCGATTGCGAGCGTACCGAGCTACGATCCCAACGACTTCGACGCAGAGTTCCCGTCGCTGCGCGGTGACGCCGGTTCTCCGCTGCTCGATCGCGCGCTCGACGGCCTCTATCCCCCCGGCTCGACGTTCAAGATCTTCACGGCGTCGGCGGCGCTGGACAGCAACACCGTCGCGATGGATTCGCATTTCGAGGATCCGGGGTACCTGCAGATCGGTGACTTTACGCTGCACGACAACGAAAGCGAGGCGACGGGCTACGCCGATTTGACGACCGCCTTCGCGCTCTCGAGCAACGTCGACTTCGCGCAGATCGCCCTGAAGATGGGCACTGATACGTTCTATTCCTATCTCGATCGCTGGGGCGTTGGCGCGTCGCTCGATTTTCAGCTTCCCGCCGAAACCAGCCGGGTGCCGCCCAAGGCGGCTATCGTCCCCGGCGAGCTCGCGCAGATGGGCTTCGGCCAGGGCGCGCTGCTCGTCTCTCCGCTGCAGATGGCCTTGATCGGTGCGACGATTGCAAACGGCGGGGCCGAACCGCGTCCGTACGTCGTGCGTCAGATCGTTCGCGACGGAGTCCCCGCGAGCGTCTCCGCCACCGGGACGCTCGCGAACCCGGTATCGAGCGATACGGCCGCGAAGGTGACGAAGATGATGATCGCCGTGGTCGAGCGGGGGACCGGCACACCGGCGCAGATCCCGCACGTGAGCGTCGCCGGAAAGACCGGGACGGCCACGAATCCGCTCGGTCGCTCGCACTCCTGGTTCGTCTCTTTCGCTCCCGCAGATCATCCGCGCGTGGCGGTCGCAATCGTCGTCGAGAACGTGGGCTACGGCGCGACCTACGCCGCGCCGATCGCCAAAGACGTGATGGAGACGGCGCTGCAAAGCGTCGGGAATTCCGGGAGTTGATCGAAGAGCGGATTTTCAATAACCGCTATCGCCTCGATCGCAAGCTCGGTGAGGGCGGAATGGCTACCGTTTACTGCGGCACCGATACGCTGCTCCGCCGCCGGGTCGCGGTCAAGGTGCTGCGGGAGCAGTACGCCGCCGACGACGAGTTCGTTCGCCGCTTCTATCAGGAGGCCGAATCGGCCGCGAAGCTTTCGCATCCAAACATCGTCAACACGTTCGACGTCGGGCGGCAGGACGATATCTACTACATCGTCATGGAGTTGGTCGACGGCCCGTCGCTGGCCGAGATCATTGCCGCTGACGGTCGTCTGCCCGAGCCGGTCGCTATCGATTACGCCGCGCAGATCGCCAGCGGCCTCGCGTACGCTCACCGCCAAG
>DASYFS010000009.1:0-3405 GCA_036498305.1 Candidatus Elarobacter sp.
CAGCGCGCCGCCATCGCCGACCTCTCGTTTCTTGCGGCCGACGACTACGCGCAGCAGCGGCGGCTGACCGACGACCTCATCGACCTGCACGTCGCCGGCGACGTCGCCGCGTTCGCGTCGTGGAACACCGTCGCCAACACGGTCGGCACGGCGCTCCCGCAGGCGATCGCCGGGCTCGCCGGCCGCGCGATGGGGACGTACGATGCGCGCGCCGAGCGGACGTTCACGCTGATGCGCTACGTCGACGACATCGCGTTCCACACCGCGGTGCGGCCGCAGCTCAACGCCGATCTCACCGCGGCGGGGACGCCGGACCATACGTATCTCGAAGGCCCCGCGGCACAGCAGGTCGCCGGCGAGAACCGCGCGCTGCTGTGGCCGGCCGGACTCGATCTGCTCGCGCGGCTTGCGCCGCAGTTCCGCGATCGCGGCTTCACGATCTCGATGCCGTGGGATCGCACCTTCGAGACCGAGCTCGACCTGCGGCTAGGACCCTGAGCTAGAGTTTCGAGGCGACGGCGCGCGCGATGGCGAGCGCGGCATCCTGCGCTTGCGGCCGCGCGAGCCCGATCACGGTCACCAGCGCGAACTTGCGGTGGATCAGCACCACGACAGTCCCCGGCCAGCGCGCCGCGCGGTCGCCGAGGCCGGCGACCGGCTGCGGCACGACGGCGAGCTCGCCGTGCGCGTTGCGCACGTACGTCTCGAAATAGCGCACGTCGGCGGCGCGTTCGGCGATAGTGGCGGTTACGGGGCGGCCGATCGCGTGATATTGGCAGGCGCCGTTGCCGGCGAGATGCCGCCCTTCACGGACGGGCGCACGCAGCGCGGAGGCGACGGTCGTCGTCGCGATCAGGGCGCAGGTGTCGACCGTCGGCGGCGTCACGGATCGGCGTTGGGGCGGTCGTCCGACATGCCGAACGCGAACTTCCAGCCGGTCGGGAGCGGCGTCGCTTCGAACTCGCCGAACGTCACCGTGAGCGATGCGAGCGTGCCGGCGGCGCCGTAGTCGACGGCGTGGAGCGCCGTCTCGCGCGCGACGTACGTCGCGCCCTGCACCTGGCGGAACTCGATGCGCCACGGAACGCTCGTCAGCGGGGCGCGATTGCCGATGCCGGCGACGACGGCCCGGTGCGGCAGATACGTGACCCCGTCGACCCAGAGCTCCCGCAACCGGTACCGTTGCGGATCGCGCAGCGGCGTCAGCGCCAGGTGATATTCGGTGCCGCCCTCGTCCTGCAGTGTCTCGACCAGCTTGACGTCGTAGTCGCGTGCTCGCGTTCCCGTTCGGCCGATCACCGGCAGCTTTCTGGACGTAGCGGAGAAGTCGGTCGCCGACGTCGCCACGATGAGGTGACGCTCCGCTGGTGCGAGACCGTAGTCCTGATCGACCGCGAAGGCGACGTGGCCGACCGGATCGACCGGCTGCACTTCGTTGAGGTGCGAGAGAAACGGGATCGCGATGTTGATCCCGGTCGGCGCCGGCGGCGGGTTCGCGGTCTCTTCGCGGCTGAACTTGTGCGAGAAAACCGTCGCGTGACGGAAATCCTCAACGGTGTCCCACGTTCGCCGGACGGGCTTCGGGCCGTTGCGGAACTCGACGATCGTCGCGTACGTCGCGTAGCGCGGGTATGTGCCTTGACCCCATGCGGCGCGCGTCTTCGCGAAGATCGCGTCGGCGTCGAGCGGCGACGCCTCCGGTGCGGGCGAGGCCGCGACGCTGCACAGGACGACGGCGGCCAGGATCAGCGCTGAGCTCGTTCGGCGCGCGTGCATGACCCCGGAACGCGGCATGGCGAGGCGAGGTTCCCTAGCCGGCCGGGTTCCCAGGCGGTTGGCAGAGCTCGACCAGGACGCCGCCCGTCGACTTGGGGTGGAGGAACGCGATCGTGTTACCGTGCGCGCCGCGCCGCGGTTCCTCGTCGATCAGCCGCACGCCGGCCGCTTTGAGGCGCGCGAGCTCGGCGCGGATGTCGGCGACGCGATAGGCGGTGTGGTGCAGCTTCGACTGCGCGTCGCCGCGATAGCGCACCAGCGGCGAATCGTCGCTGAGCGGCCGCAGCAGCTCGATCACGGCGTCGCCGGTCCGCAAGCCGACCGCCTCGATCCCCTGATCGGCGACGATCTCGCGATACACTTCGGTGAATCCCAGCGTCGTGGTGTAGAGCGCGACCGCCGCCTCGAGATCGGCGACGACGATCGCGACGTGGTCGATCGGGGCATCGATCATGCGATGCGCTCGCGGGCGACGTGCGTGCCGAAGACCTCGCGCAGCACGGCGCAGATCTCGCCGAGCGTCGCGCCCGCGTCGACCGCTTCGATGAAGCGCGGCATCACGTTCGCGGTCCCTTCGGCGGCGGTGCGCACGTCGGCGAGCGCAGCGGCGACGCGCGCGCCGTCGCGCTGCTCGCGGAACGCGCGCGTGCGCGCGACCTGATCGCGTTCGATCTGCGGGTCGATCCGGAGAATCGGCATCGAGACGACGTCGCCGGCGTCGGCGAACCGGTTGACGGCGACGACGGTCTGCCGTCCCTGCTCGATCGCCTGCTGCGCGCGATAAGCCGCGTCGCCGATCTGGTCTTGCATCCAGCCGCTCTCGACCGCCGCGACCGCCCCGCCCATCGCGTCGACCTCCGCGATCAGCGCGCGCGCACGGGTGACGAGCTCGTCGGTCAGCGACTCCACGTAGTACGAGCCGGCGAGGGGATCGACGACGTCGGTAACACCGCTCTCGTAGGCGATGATCTGCTGCGTGCGCAGCGCGACGCGCGCCGACTCCGCCGTCGGCAACCCGAGCGCTTCGTCGCGGCCGTTGGTGTGGAGCGATTGCGTCCCGCCGAGGACGGCGGCGAGCGCCTGGAGCGCAACGCGCACGACGTTGTTCTGCGGCTCCTGCGCGGTCAGCGTCGAGCCGCCGGTCTGGGTGTGAAAGCGCAGCATCTGCGAGCGCGGATCGGTCGAGCCGAACTCCTCGCGGACGATCTCGGCCCACAGTGTCCGCGCGGCGCGAAACTTCGCGATCTCCTCGAAGAAGTCGTTGTGCGCGTTCCAGAAGAACGAGATGCGCGGCGCTACGGTGTCGACGGCGAGCCCCGCCGCCTGCGCGGCCTTCAGATACGCCTTCGCGTTGGCGAGCGTGAACGCGATCTCTTGGAGCGCCGTCGAGCCCGCCTCGCGGATGTGGTAGCCGCTGATCGAGATCGTGTTCCATTTCGGGACGTGCTCCGCGCAGTAGGCCATCACGTCGGTCACGAGTCGCATCGACGGCGCCGGCGGGTAGATGTACGTCCCGCGCGCGACGTACTCTTTGAGCACGTCGTTCTGGATCGTCCCGCCGAGCTTCTCGAAGGGCACGCCGCGGCGGCGCGCGACGGCGAGGACGAAGGCGAGCAGGATCGACGCCGG
>DASYFS010000010.1:0-5237 GCA_036498305.1 Candidatus Elarobacter sp.
CCGCATGTTCCCGCCCTCGACGACCAGCACGTCGGGCCGTTCGACCGCGACACGCCGCGAGACATCGTGCGGCAGCGAGAGCTCGCAGACGACCGCGCCGGTGCGCAGGTCTTCCGGCTCGATCACGTCCTGCGTCGAGGACGTCGCGGTCAGCACGAGATCGGCGCGCTGGACCGCAGCCGAGATGTCGGTCGTGAACGACGACTCGCACGGCAGCGTCGCGGCAATCGACTCATGGAACTTGCGCAACCGCGTCTCGTTGCGCGCCACCATGACGACATGTTCGACGCGCGGCGCGATCAGCTCGACGCAGGCCGCGCCGATCGAACCCGTCGCGCCGACGACGACCGCCGTCGTCTCGCGCGGATCAATCCCCATCTCGTCGGCGCCGCGAAACAGGCTGCGTACGCCGGCGGCGATCGTCAGCGAGTTTCCGGTCGTCACCGGGATCGGCGCGCGTTCGGCGATCGTGACGCCGCCGTCGCCGACCACGCCGGTGAACGCGCCCAGCCCCGCGACGTCCGCGCCGAGCTCGGCGCCGATTGCGATCGCCTTGAGGATGCGTTCGTACACCTGGTCGCGCGGAAAGGCCAGCATCTGTTCGGGCAGCAGCGGCGCGGCGACGAACCAGCCCTCGGTCTCCCGACCGTCCGGCGTCCGAATCCCCGTCACGTGGGCAGCCGCGTAGGACGGCATCCACTCGAGGATCTTCGCGATGATCGGCTGCCCCTTGCCGCGCGCGCCCGGCTCGTAGCGGACGACGTCTTCGAATGATAGGGGGTGGATCACAAAGCAGAATTTGGCCATTTCCCAGGGCCCGCTTTTCGCCGTCCGGCGCCGGGAGCCCGCGGCCCGAGGCGGGAAGGGTACCGGGGCATGAATCAGACGATCGCGGCCATTGACGAGCTGCTCCGGATCCCTGCACCGTGCCCCGCCCCCATCGGCATTGCGTGCGACGGATCGGACCTCTGGATCGGGTCTTACGAGACCTGTCGCATCTACGGGCTTCGCGCCGGCCAAGGGACGGTATTCGAGGAGGCAAAGGCCCCCGGCAGGCCATTCGGGATCACGGTGACGGGCGATGCGCTGCGCGTCGTGTTGAACGACGGCGACGATGAAGACGATCGCTACATCCGGCGGTACATCATGGGCAAGGACTTCAAGAGCGAGAAGGTCCCGTGTCCCGACCTTACCGGGTCGCACATCGCGTATGATGGCGACCGGCTCTACGTGAGCCAGCGCTTCAACAAGCAGATCGTGGAAGTCAACGAAACGGGGACCGTGCTGCGCACGATCCCCGTTCCGCGCGAGATCACGGGTATGGTCATCGTGGGCGGGCGCTTTTATCTCGTGACGACGGAGAGCACCGAGGTCGACGACTATCGGCTGCTCTGCCTTGACGCGCGCAAAGAAGAACCGCAGATCCACGAGCTGGCGTCGATCCCGTTCATCGCCCGCGGCCTCGCGTTCGACGGAACGAAGTTCTGGACGAACGTGCGCAGCGAGAACGCGATCGCCGCCTTCGCGAAGCCCGACTAGAACGTCGGGGTTCGGCGCGTGAGCGCGTCCCGGTACCGCCGGTCCAGCGTCGCGGCGGCCGTCGAGCAGATGACACGCGACCATGCGGTCGCCGCGAAGCTGCACGACGCGCTGTGGGCAGTGCTGTGGAACCGCCACCACAGCGACGTCGACGAGCCGCTGTGGCTCCCCGACTCGGCGTATCTCGGGATGGTGGCGTACACGCACGATCTCGGCGACGGACTTTCGGCCGGGGCGCTCGACACCGCCGAGGCGTTCGTCGCGTTCCGGGTCCAGGGTCCGGTGCCGCCGGTCGGCAGCCGCGCCCGCGTCATCCCCGCCGGCCGCGAATTGTGGAAGTTCGCCGACGTCGCGCCGCTCGGGCTCGGGGTCGAGCTGCGCTTCGACGTCAAGGAATCGGCGCAGGGCGACGACGCCGCCTGGCTTGCGACGCTGCGCGGCGGCGTCGTGAAGCTGCGCACGATCTTCGATCAGCGCCGCGAGCTGCTGGCGGCGCGCCGCGCCGAGCTCGGCGCGCTGCAAGAGCCGTCGACGCTCGAGGCGATCTGGCGCGAGCAGGTCGCCGGGATCACCGACCGCGTCGCGCTCGACACCGACTTCACGCCGCAGGAGCACGCGGCGCTGGCCCGTGCCCGCGCCAAGGGGCCGCGCACGGCGGATGAAGAGGAACGGCGCGTCCAAGCCGCGCGCAAGAAGCGCTACAGCGAACGCGCCGCCGTCGAGGTCGCGGAGTTCCGGGAACAGCGCTGGCCGGCTATCCGCGACGCGGCGCTCGCCGAGATGCAGCGCTACGTCGATTATCGCACCGAGGTCGTGCGGCTCGAGGACGCCTTACAGCGCATCCGCGCGCTCACCGAGCGCGGCGGCAAGGCCGGAGCGATGCTCGATCAGATCGCGCGCGCCCACTTCCGCGTCGGCGGCCTCACCGTCGACGAGAGCCGGCTCGAAGAGGCCACCTACGCCGAAGAGGTGCTGCGGAGCGTCGAGCTGCTGTACATGGCGATCCCGCAGCGGGCCGCGGCGACCGCGACGAGCTTCAGCGCGTACCGTGCGCCGACGGCAGGGCCGTCGGTGATTCCGCCGCGCTACTGACCCGCGACTCCGCCTCCCGCTTGAGCGCGGCGAGCATCATCTCGGAGTTCTCGCGCACCTTCTTCTCGAGCGTCGGGCCGATCAGCTCGGCGAGCGTCGGGACGCCGAAGTCGTACTCGACGCCGAGGACGACCTGCGTCGTGCCGTTCTGCTCGGTGAAGGTCCAGGCGCCGGCGAACGTGTCGAGGTCGCCCTCGATCAGCGCGTAGTCGATGCGCAGCGCCGCGTCGTCGAAGCGGTCTTCTTCGGTCCACTCGATCGGCGCATCTTCGACGAACGTCTTCCAGCGCGTGATCGCGCGGTCCACGTGTTTCTCGAGCACGACGATCGACTCGACGTCGGGCATGAACTCCGGGAAGCGTTCCTGCTCCTTCGCGAGCTCGTAGACGACGGCCGCGGGCGCGTCGACACTGATCTGCGACTCGACGAAAGGCATCAGTCGAGCGTGCCCAGCGAGATGAACGCGGCTTCGACCGCGGCGTCGAACGCAACGAGCGCGCGCTCGACCTCAGCGGCGCTGACGATCAGCGGCGGTTCGAGGCGGATGACGCGCTGCTGGTTCAGCGTCCAGGCGGCGGTGACGCCGCGCTTGAGCAGTTCCGGGATGATCGATCCTCCGTAGCCTTCGCTGCGCAGCTCGACGCCGACGAGCAGGCCGGCGCCGCGGACGTCGGCGATCACCTCGGGCCGCCGCATCATCGTCGCGCGCACGCCGCGCAGCAATTGAGCGCCGCGCTCGCGCGCGTTCGCGGCCAGATCCTCGTCGACGAGGACGTCGAGCGCGGCGAGCGCCGCCGCACAGGCGAGCTCGTTTCCACCGAACGTCGAGGTGTGCAGGAGCGGCGCCTTCGCGTAGGCCGCGTTCCAGACCGACGGGCGCGCGACGTACGCGCCGATCGGGACGACGCCGCCGGAGAGTCCCTTCGCGAGCGTCATGACGTCGGGAACAACGTCCTCACGGTCGCAGGCGAACAAGGCGCCGCATCGGCCGAGCCCGGTCTGCACCTCGTCGGCGATCATCACCGCACCGAACTCGTCACACAGCGAGCGCACCTCACGCAAATACCCCGGCACGGGGATGTTGACGCCCCCTTCGCCCTGCACCGGCTCGACGATCACCGCGCCGATCGTGTCGTCGAGCGCGGCGCGCACGGCGGCGGCGTCGCCGAACGGGACGCGCCGCACGTTGTCGAGGAGCGGAGCAAACGGCTCGCGGAAGGCGTCGCGGCCGCTCGCGGCGAGCGCGCCGAAGGTCTTGCCGTGGAACGCGCCGTCGGTGGTGACGATCCCAGGCCGCTTCGTCGCGGCGCGCGCGAGCTTCAGCGCACCTTCGACCGCTTCGGCGCCGCTGTTAGCGAAGAACGAGATCGCAAGATCGCCCGGCGTCAGCTCGGCGAGCCGCTTCGCCAGCCGTCCCATCAGGGGGTTGAACATCGTGCGGCCGGAGAGCGCGATGCGATCGAGCTGGTCCTTCACCGCCGCCACGACGCGCGGATGACGATGGCCAAGCGTGAATACGCCGTAGCCGCCGGCGAAGTCGAGATACGTCTTGCCGGTGTGATCGGTGATCGTAACGCCTTCGGCGGAGACCTCGACCGGCGAGCCCGAGAGCTTCATTACCCGCGCGAGCGGCGGGTTCACGTACGCGCGATAGTTTTGGTAGGCCTCGTCTGCGAGATCGCCGGGCGTCGTCTCGGGATCGGCGTCGATCACTGCACGATCCACGCATCGAGCAGCGCGTGGAACGCGCCCGCGATGGCGATATTCCCGGTGCGCAGCGTGACAAAGCCGAGGGCGTAGCCGATCACGCCGTTGGTCAGCAGCGAATGCGACATGCCGACGATCAGACTGTGATAGTCGCGCAGCTCGCTCCCCGCATGGAAGACCGCGAACGCAACGGCCTGCACGACGTTGGCGCCGCTGGGCCCGATGCGCGAGGCGAGCACGCCGAGGATGACGCCGCGGCAAAGAAACTCTTCGGAGAACCCGTTCGGCACAAAATCAGCGGCGAACCGAAAACCCAGCAACGCGGGATCCCACGAGCGGACGACCAGCTCGACCAGCGGAACCGCGACGCCGACTCCGATCCACAGCAGCGCGACCTTCCATGCGCCGGGCCGAAAGCGGCCGAGTCCGAACCCCTCGCGTCCGAGTCGCAGCGGCGCGAGCAGCACCGCCGGCAGCACGACGAACGCGAACGGGTTCAGCAGCGCAGTGCTCGGCAGTCCCAAGCGCTGCGCGAAAAGGCCGATAGCGCGCGTGACGTCGGTCCATCCGGGGAGCGGCGTGGTGACGATGCGCCAGAAAAAGAGTCCGTCGTAGACGACGAGCGCGAACACCGCCGCGAGCAGGACGCACGCGATCGTGAAGACCACCGTCGTCGCGCGCGCCCCGTAGCGCGTCACCGGCTGCGTCCAGAGCGCGGTCAGAATCGCGAGTACGCCCAGCACCAGCACGAACGTGATCGCAACGGCGGCCATTTGCAGCCCGATCGTCGCCGTCGCGAAGACGAGCGCGAGGAGCCACAGCATGGCGAAGTATCGCGTCGGTGTGTCGACGCGCAGGCTGAGCGCCTTCACGCGACGGCGAGCTCTGCCGCCTGCGAT
>DASYFS010000011.1:0-2403 GCA_036498305.1 Candidatus Elarobacter sp.
AATCCCAGCGCGGCGTCAGCGCCGCAGGTACGCCGCCAGCTTGTCGAGCATTGTGCGCCACCCTTCGTGCGCGCCGGCCGGCGCGTACTCGGCTTCGGGCGCGACGTTGAAGAACCACTGAGACGCGGTGACTTTCGTCCCCGCCCCATCGTCCTCGAACGTCACCGCAGTCCGTGCCTCGAATCCAACCTTCCCCGGTTCGAGCTCGATCGAGCTATAGCGCACGAGCCGCTCGCCCGGAACGATCTCCTCGTAGACGCCGGTGTCCGGATACGTCGTCCCGTCCGGCTGCCGCATCACGATATGGATGCGCCCACCGACCCGCAAGTCCGACTCGAACACCGGCGTGGTAAACGTCTCGGGACTCCACCACTGCTTCGCCTGCTCGGGATCGGTCCAGGCCTCCCACACGAGCGAGCGCGGCGCATCGAAGGTGCGCGTAATAACGAGATCGGCGGCGCGCTGAGGTTCACGGGGCGACGTCATCGGAAGCTCCTGACTGCAAGCGTTTGAGGTGAAGGGCGAGCCGGTCGAACCGCTCGTCCCACAGATGGCGATACGAATCGAGCCACTCGGTCGCGACCCGCAACGGCTCAGCCTGGAGCGAGCACGGCCGCCATTGCGCCTCCCGCCCCCGCGTAATGAGCCCGGCCCGCTCCAACACCTTGAGGTGCTTGGTCACCGCCGGCGCGCTGATCGCGAACGGCTGCGCGAGCTCCTTCACCGTCGCCCCGCCGCCCGCGAGCCGCGACAGAATCGCCCGCCGCGTCGGGTCCGCAAGCGCCGCAAAGGTCGAGTCGAGTCGATCCGATTCCATATGAAATTACCCTGTTGGTTAATTAACCATACAGTAAATCATTGATCAGCCCGCGTCAACCCGCAGCGTGCGGCCAGCCAAGATCCTGCCGGGCGACGACGAGACGGAGTCGCCAGGAGCGGTGCCGGGCGGGGGTGGGACGCTCGGCGGTACTTTGCGTAGGGGCGGAGCCAGGATGGCGAGAGCCCCGGAGCAACGTAGCGACGGAGGCGCACGATGCGCAGGAGGAGCGTGCCGCAGAGCGTTCCACCCCCGCCCGGCACCGCGAGCGCCTCCCGCGAGCCCAGTCGCCGATAGCCGCCCTGTCGGCTTGCGCCTCGCCGCCGCGAGTGCGCAACAACGAGGGTCCCTCGACAAGCTCGGGATGACGATGCTACAATGGTTCGTGACGAACGATCTCGACGCGGTTGCGGTCGACGTCGCGCAGCTCTACCCCGCGGTCTACCGGCGCTTCCACGTCGCGCACCGCCAAAAGCTCCCCGGAACCGACATCACCCCGCGGATGCTCTGGATTCTGCAGCATCTCGCGGCGGCCGGACCGTCGACCCTCGGCGAGCTCGCGGCGGCACTCGGCACCGGAAAGTCGACGGCGACCGAGCTGGTCGATCGCCTCGAGGCGAAAGGCCACGTGGGCCGGCTGCGCGACGAACGCGATGCGCGGCGCGTCTTCGTCGGCTTGACCACCAGCGGTGAGGCCCAGGCGCGGCAACGGGCGCCCACGGTTCTCGCCGACGATGCGCTGCGCGCGGCGCTCGCGCGCATGACGCCGGACGATCGCGACGCGCTCGTGCGAGGACTGCGCGCGCTCGTGCACGCCGGCGAGGAGGAGCACGAACGATGACGACCTGCGGCAGCTGCGGTTTCTCGATGAAGGACGCCGGCGATCACGCCCCCGGCGATCCGCACAGCGCGCACTGCGCCTATTGCAGCAAGCCCGACGGCGCGCTGCAAGATTTCGACGAGCGGTTCGAGCGAATGGTGCAGTGGTCGCTGCGGCGCGACGGCGGCGACCGCGCCGCGGCGGAGCGCAGCACGCGCGCCTACATGAAGACGATGCCGCTCTGGAAAGATCACCCCGCGCTCGCCGGCGCGTAAATGGGCCGCGAAGCGCGCTGCGCCGCGCAGTGGGGCGACCGGCACGGCGAGGTGACCGTCCATCTCGATGCGGTCGAGCTGCGTGCGCGCGGCGCGTTTCGGGCCGTCGCCGCGCTCGCGACGCTGCACGATGTGCGCGTCGTCGGCGACACGCTGCACCTTCGCACCGGCGAGGGCGAGGACGTCGCGCTGATGCTCGGTGGCGCCGCCGGACGCTGGGCCGCGGCGCTCACGACGCCGCCGCCGTCGCTAGCGGCGAAGCTCGGGATTGCGGCGGCGACGCAGGTCGCGGTCGACGGCGCGATCGACGACGATGCGCTCGCCGAAGCGCTCGCGGCCGGCACGCCGGCGAGCGACGCGACGGCCGATCTGATCGTCGCCCGCGTCGACGACGCCGCGGCGCTCGACGCGGTGGTGCAGCGGCACGCAGCGCTGCTCGCGCGGGGCGTCCCGCTCTGGGTCGTCTACACGAAAGGCAAGTCCGCCCCGCT
>DASYFS010000012.1:0-8789 GCA_036498305.1 Candidatus Elarobacter sp.
AGCTTGATCTTGTCCTTGTACGATTCGCCGGTGAAGAGCATCCCGTCGTGCTCCCAGACGGGAACGCCGCGCCACTTCCACGTCTCGGCGATCTCCGGATCGACCTCGTGGATCAGCGCGCGCACCGTGCGGAGCACCTCCCCGCGCCAATCGCCGAGCTCGCGGATGCGCTGGGCGATCAGCTCCGATGGGTTCTCTTGCTTTTGGTCCGGGCTCGCCTTCATGGATCTGGGTTCCTTTCCGCAGGCGCTCTACCCGTCGTGACGACTGCAGCGCCCGAAGTGTGACCGGTTCGGGCAAAAAAAGCCCCGCGCGGCTGTGCCGGCGCGGGGCTTCGCTCGTCTGCCGCTGCGGTCAGTGCGCGTTGCACCTGCTGGCGACGACGCTGCCCGCGTCGATCGTGCCGCCGGCCTTCGCCAGCGCGGCGAGGACCGACTGGATCGTCGACGCGGTGTCCGGCCCTCGGCCGTCCGCCGTCTTCAGGGTGTCGGTCGCGACCGCGCCGCAGCGCTTGTCGGCGCCGAACATCCGCACCGCGATCTTGCATCCGGGGTTGCCGTTGTTGTTCTTGGTGCACGCCGTCATCGCGGTGAAATCCGCCTCGTCCTGCGTCGCGGCGTCCGTGACGGCACCGTAGGCGGTCTTCGAACCGGGCACCCACGCGATCGTTCCGAACAGGTTGCCCGCCGGTCCGACCGTTCCGCCGAAGGCCGTCGCGCCGCCGATCTGCACCGACGTTGTGCCGCCGGACGCGGTGCCGGTCGTCACGGTCTGGGTAACGGCGTTGCCGCGAGCGTCGAAGGCCTGCGTGAACGACTCGCCCTTCGTCCACTTCGTGCCGTCCGCGAACACGACGTTGGTGACGTCGATCTTCTCGGACGACGGTTGGACGCTGGTCCCCTGCACTCTCTTGCAGTTGTTGAACGAGTCGGAGTTCCCGCCGAGCACGTCCATCTTGCCCTCGATGAGGATTCCGGGGCCGAATGAGCCCTGGCGTTCGATGACCGCCTCACGCAGCGGCTGGTTGAACAGATCGTCGAACTCGAACGTGAAGCGAATCGCCGTTGCCGGCTTGTTCGAGACGTTCCGGAAGCTGATGCACGCGCGCACGGTCCCGTCGCCGTTGTTCCAGAGCGACGATGCGGTCGGGACGACGGGGGCCTTCGACGCCAGATTGTGCCACGGGATGTTGGTGATGAACTCGGCCGATGCGACCGACGGCGCCAGCATCAGGGCGCCGCAGAAAATGATGGCGGTACGAATGTTCATAGCGCTCCGAGGTGTTGGACGGCAGAAAGTCCGCCCTCACCGGTAGGGCGGCCTTCCGCCAGCTTCCGCCTCGCCGGGCATCGGCCCTCGTAACGCCCGTACGCAGAATGCGCGGAAATGAAGACAGCCGCGGGGTCTCCGCGGCTGCCGTCGTCTTGGACTTTTCGCTGAACCTAGGGTGAAATGAACTGCCAGGCGCGATTGAACGACTGGCCCGCGTCGTCGGTCCCGGTCACGCGGACCGTATGCGTCCCACCCGGAAGCGCCTGACGCGGCTGCAGGTTGAAGCCGTGCCGCGTCCGGTTCGCCTCGTTCGTCACGTCGTAGTTGTCGACCGTGATGCGGAGGCTGTTCGGATCGACCGCGCGGTCGAACGTCGCCGAGATGTCGGGGCGGCGCGTGCCGATCGCGGCGCCGCGCTGGGGATTCATCGAGTCGAGGCGGATTCCGTTCGGCCCGGGTTCCGGCGTGATGACTTCGTTCGGCGGGGTCACGTTGGCGCCGGCGACGTAGCGGCGGCCCGGCGCGACGATCGCGACGGTGTTGTTGCTGCCGTTGTAGTTCACGACGGCTCCCAGCGCTTGCGAGACGAAGCGCAGCGGGACGTACGTCGAGGCGCCGATGATGAACGGCGCTTGGTCGACGATCTGGTTCTGCCCGTCGACGACCGCGTTCTGCGAGCCGATGTGCAGCGACACGTTGTGCCCGCGTCCGGTCGCGTTGATCGTACCGTTATCGTATACGACCGTCGCGCCGAGGTTCTCGAAGACGCCGCGGAGCGGGACGAAGACGCGACCCGCGCGTTCGGTGGGTGCCGGGTTGAGCGCGATCGGGTTGCCGTTCACGGTGACGGCGACGGCCTGCGCCGACGCCGGCTGGATCCCGGTCAGGCCCAGCGCGAGCGCCGCCAACGATGCGGCGCGGATGAATGCTAATGAGGACATCAGGTATCTACCTCCGGTGGTCGAGATGCCACGGGTCCGCTTACCCGTTTGCCGTTCGGTCATGACGTAGTCAACGATCACACCCCCGTGCGTGCGCGTGCTCGCCTTGGCGGGGTTCGAGAGGACCGGGCCCCGGGAGACGTGAATGGTCGTCGGTCGCGCCCGGGGGATTAGCTCAGTTGGTAGAGCACCTGCATGGCATGCAGGGGGTCAGGAGTTCGAGTCTCCTATCCTCCACCAGTCGCGGCCGCGGAGGACGCCGGGCCGTCGCGGCGCGTTAAGCGCCGAGGAACGTCCGGGCTCCATCGGGCAGGGTGCAGGATAACGTCCTGTCGAGGCGACTCGAAGGAAAGTGCCACAGAAACATACCGCCGTTGGTGAGAGCCTGCGGTAAGGGTGAAATCGTGCGGTAAGAGCGCACGGCGTCCCACGGTGACGTGGGCGCGGGTAAACCCCACCCGGAGCAAGACCGCTCGATCGTCCCGGATTCGTCCGGGACCCGCCGGCCCGGCGGAACGAGCACATGTCGCACCGAGGCCGATCGTGAGATCGACCCCAGAGAGATGACGGCCACGGCCCTTCGGGGCTTTGACAGAATCCGGCGTACAGGCGTCCTCCGCGCCTTTTCTCGAACCAAGCGTCCATGAAGCAGCGCTGGTGGCAAATCGCCGCCCTCCTCTACGGGGCGCTGCTGCTTGCGTTCGTTCTGATCGACGGCGGTGCCGCGGCTCTCGATAACGCCGATCCGGGCTTCCAGGCGAACAACGATCCGGCGCACCCCGGGACGCTCGTCGTCACCAAGATCACCAACCCGCGCGCGTTCGACCATCCGATCGGCGCCGGCGCGCGCATCCGGCTGCTCGACGAGTCGCTCGCGAATCGGATCCGGCTCGTCAAGCAGCGGCCCGGCGACCACTTCGTCTTCATCGGAACGACGGCCGCCGGGACACCGCTGCGCTTCACCGCGACGGTCCTGGGCGCGTCCGCTCCCGATCTCTCGTTCTGGGCGTACGAGATCGTCGCCGTCGCCTTCACCCTGGTCGCGCTCGTCATCGCGGCGCGCCGTCCGGCCGATCGCACGGCGCGCACGCTGGTGTTCTTGCTGTTCGCGCTCGGGACGGTGCTCGTCAACGACAACGCGTGGCTGCCCGACTGGGCGACGCTCCCGATCCTCGTCGTGCGGCTCGCTGCACAGGTGCTCGCGGCGACGGCCGGGCTGGCGCTGGCGACGACGTTCCCGGCGGAGAGCATCGGCGGCGTTCGGGCCTTTTTACGCCGCGCGAATCTCCCGTACACGATCGTCTGCTTAGCGACCCTCTACACGTCAACCACGATTTCGATCGTGCTGCTCCACCCTCCGCCGCGCTTCACGTTCGCACTCGGAATGCTCGAGACGTTCCTGTTCTTCGCGGCGATCGCGACCGCGTTCGTGATCGCCAATCGGGAGGCGCACGGCGCCGATGCCAAGCGCGCGCAGTGGGTCGGGTGGACGCTCGCCGTCGGCTTCTCCGGCTCGCTCGTCGGAACGGTTCAGCTCGCGCTCCACATCCCGTTCGTCGAATGGGAGCAGTGGATCCCCGTCACGCTCGTCGCGATCCCGCTCGGCCTCGCGTATGCCATCATCCGCCACCGCGTCGTCGACATCGGCTTCGTCGTCAACCGCGCGCTGGTCTTCGGAACCGTCTCGGCGATCGTCGTCGTCGCGTTCATGATCCTCGAGTGGGTGCTCTCGACGATCGCGGTGCGGATCTCGCACATCACGTCGACGAGCCTCGAGCTCGCGCTGGCACTGATTCTCGGCTTCTCGCTGCGCTCGATCCACGAGCGCGTCGACAAGCTGGTCGACGACGTCTTCTTCCGCGACCGCCACGAAGCCGAGCGCGCGTTGAAGATGCTCGCGCGCGAGATCGCCTACGTCACCGATCCGCAGGTCGCCGTGGCGCGCGTTCACGCCGAGCTGCTCGCGCGCACCGGAGCCTCGGCCGCCGCGATCTACGTCGTCGAAGGACCGGTCGCGATTCGGGTCGACACGGCCGGGCGGCCGCTCCCGCCGGCGGTCTGCATCGACGACCCGGCGCTGGTCCGGATGCGTGCGACCCGCCTGCCCTGCGATCTTCACGAAGTCGACAGCGCCCTCGAGGCCGACCACGCGTTCCCGCTGTTGGTTCGCGACCTCGTCACCGGCTGCGTCGTCCTCGGCGCGAAGACGAACGGCGAAGCGTACGCGCCCGACGAGGTGGCGACGATCGAGACCGTCGCGCTCGGACTCGGCAACGCGCTCGACGCGCTGCTCCGGCCCGCGGTGCCGATGCGGTGGCCGTGGAACGGCGCAGCGCAACCTGCGGGGCGCCTCGGCGGTCTGGGCGAATAATGGCTACCGTGGCCCACTTCTCCAAAGATATGACCGTCGAGCAGGCGTTCAAGACGCATGCCGGCGCGCGGCGCGTGTTCGCTCGCTTCCACCTCGGCGGCTGCTCCAATTGCGCGATCAGCGAGACCGAGACGATCGAACAGGTCAGCGAGGGGTACGGCATCCCGCTCGGCCTGCTGATGGACGATCTCGAGAAGCTGTTCAACCAGCCGTCTCTCGAAGTCGGCGACGTCGTTCGCCTCCCCGACGAGATTCGCGGCAAGATCCCGCAGCTCGCGACCGTCCCCGAGTTCGGGAAGGTCACCGACTTCGCGGCCGGCGCCTACACGGTCGAGTTCGGCGAGGTCCGCCTGCAAGGGCTCGCCGAGGACTTCATCCGGGTCGACCCGGCGACCGTCCCGGCCTAGAGCAACGGCGCCTCACCGGCGCCGTTTTTATTTCTATAGCGATTTGCGGTCGACGAACGACTCGTCCGTCCCGTGCCAGTAGCTGAGCTCCGTCTCGCCCGCCTTCCAGCACAGGTTGACCGGGCGGCCGTCGCGCATCGACGGGAAGTCCACCAGGCCGAGGTCGAGGTCTTTGACGACGCAGCCGTGCGCTTCGATCCGGTTGATCAGCCGCACGATCTCGGCTTTGAGCTCGGTGAAGGTGCGCGAGCGGCGGCGATCGTGCGTCACGTCGGGCCGCCCAGCGCGCAGCGCCGGATCCGTCTCGAGGAGCCGGATCGCGAGTTCCCGGCGCTTCGCCCACAGCTCTTCGAGCAGCGGTTCGAGGACCGGGATGAGGGCGTTGGCCTTGTCGGCAGAAAAGAGCTTCATATGCGCCGTCTCGTCATCGTAACGGGGCTCTCGGGTGCGGGCAAGAGTTCGACGATGAAATCGTTTGAGGATTTCGGCTACGCCTGTCTCGACAACGCGCCGCCGGTCCTCGCACGTCCCTTCGTCGGGCTGGCCGGCGATGCCGGTCGCGGGAACGCCGCGCTCGCCCTGGACGTCCGGACACTGGGCCCGTTCGGCGAGCCCGTCGCCGCGATCGAGACCCTCGAGCGCGACGGGCTGCGCCCCGAGGTCCTGTTCCTCGACGCCGAGGACGAGACGCTGATCCGGCGCTACAGCGAGACGCGGCGGCGTCACCCGTACGGCGAGCACGGCGTCGGGCTCGCGGAGGCGATCGGTGCCGAGCGCGCCGCGCTGGCCGGGCTGCGCGACCGCGCCGACTACGTCTGGGACACGACGCGCCTGACCCTGGGCGAGCTCAAGGACCGGATCGGGACGACGTTCCTCGGTCCCGACGCGCGACGGCTGCGGGTCGGGATCGTCGCCTTCGGATTCAAGTACGGCATCCCGCTCGACGCCGACCTCGTCTTCGACGTGCGGTTTCTGCCGAACCCGAACTACGTCGAGACGCTGCGCGACCTGACCGGCGCCGACGCGCCGGTGGCCGCGTTTCTCGAAGGGATCGCCGACACCGAGCCGTTCCTGGAACAACTCTTCGCACTGCTCGCGTTTCTGATCCCGCGCTACGAGCGCGAAGGGAAGTCGCAGGTGACGATCGCGATCGGCTGCACCGGCGGGCGCCATCGCTCCGTCTACGTCGGCCGCCGTATCCTGCGCCAGATCACCGAGACGACCGGAGCGCTCGCGACCTTCGACGCGCGCGACGTGACGCGATGAGCACACGGATGCGTCGCGCGCTCGGCCTCTTCCGCTGGCTGATCCCCGGGCTCGGCGTCAAACGCTGGCTGCTCGTCGCGCTGGTCGGCGCGGTGCTCTTCGTCAACGGGCTCTCGCGTTACATGACCGACGAGGGCTACTCGCTGCGCGTCAACGAGATGGTCGACACCGTCGTCTCCGAGTTCTTCGCGCCCGGATACCTCGCGTGGACGTTCATGATCCTCGGCTTCGCGCTGGTGGCGCTGGGGATCTGGCGCTGGCTGCGCTCGATCGTGACGGCCGTGAGCCCCGACTCTTCGCAGCTCGTCGACAAGGTGCTGCAGCGGCGGCTCGAGGCGGGATACCGCATCGTCGTCGTCGGCGGCGGGACGGGGCTCTCGACGATGCTGCGCGGGCTCAAAAAACACACCCGCAATTTGACGGCCGTGGTGACGGTGAGCGACGACGGCGGTTCGTCGGGCCGGCTGCAGAAAGAGCTCGGCGTTCTGCCGCCGGGCGACATCCGCAACTGTCTCGTCGCGCTCGCCGACGACGAAGCGCTGGTCACCGAGCTCTTCCGCTACCGCTTCGAAGAGGGCGAAGGGCTCACCGGCCACTCGTTCGGGAACCTCTTCCTCGCCGCGATGACCGGGATCACCGGCAACTTCGACGAGGCGATCAAAGTCTCGAGCCGCGTCCTCAACGTGAAAGGGCGCGTGCTCCCCTCGACGCTCGCGGTCGTGCGCCTCTGCGCGCGCCTCGTCGACGGCCGGATCATCGAAGGCGAGTCGCAGATCCCGGCCGCGCACGGCACGATCGCCAACGTCTACCTCGACCCGCCCTACGCCGCGCCGCTCGCCGAGGTGATCACAGCGATCCGCCAAGCCGACGCGATCGTGCTCGGGCCGGGATCGCTCTACACCTCGATCATGCCGAATCTGCTCGTCGACCGCGTCGCGCGCGAGATCGAGGCCTCGAGCGCGACGAAGATCTACGTCTGCAACGTGATGACGCAGCCGGGCGAGACCGACGGCTACAGCGCCTCGGCGCACGTCCGCGCGTTGACGACCGGCGCCGGCGCGACGCTGTGCGACGTCGTCGTCGTCAACGACGAGCTGCCGCGCAAGCTGCGCGACGTGTACGCGGAAGAGGGGCAGCTGCCGGTGCGAATCGATGAGGACGAGCTGCAGCAGCTCGGCGTGCGGATCGTGCGCGCGAACGTGATCTCCGAGACCGACACCGTCCGGCACGATCCCGACCGGCTCGCCGAGGTCGTGGTGGGTATCGTCAACGACGCCGTCGCGCAGCGCGCGTCGTTCGTGAAGTTCCGGCCCGGGCCGGCGACGCCGGAGCCGACGTGACCACCGGCGGGCCCGATCCCGCGCTCGTCCGCTGGCTGAGCGCCGTCCCGTCGGTGCGCTGCACCGGCGCGCTCGCGCCGTGGACCGGCGCGACGACGACGCCCGACGCACCGGCGACGCCGACCGCGCGGTTCGATCGCGCCTCGTTCACCACGTTCGGACCCGGTGCGCCGATCGTCGCCCGCGGCCCGCACGGCTATCTCTATGTCGCCGCGCGCGGGCGTCCGGCGCATACGGTCGTGCTGCATGCGGGCAGCGAAGCAGAAGAAAGCAGCTACAGCGCCGTCGTCGGCGAGGTGACCGCGCCGCCGCCGCGTGCACTCGCGGCGTTTCCGTCCGCCGTCACGACGTCCGAGGGCCTCGGGATCGGCAGCACCCGTGCCGCGGTCGAACGCGTTCTGGGACCGGGGAAGGCGCGGCACACCACCTGCGGTACCGAGGTCGTGCGCTACATCCCCGCGATGCCGGCGATCTCCGAGGCGCACCTCTGGTTCGTCTATCGCAACGGCGTCGTCGTCGCGTTCGCGCGGTACGAAGCGGTCTAACGGATCGCGATCGTCAGGGCGTACCGAACGTCGGCGTCGGCCGCGATCTCGACGTGCATCTGATACGTCCCGGAGCGCGGTATTACGACCGGCTTGCCGGACGTCACGTCGATCGTGCCTCCCACCGTCGGGACGAAGATCGTGATGCCGACCTTGCCCTTCGACCGCACGCCGCTGACCGTCAGCGTCTGACCCTGTTGGGCGTCGAATGAATACCCGTCGTACCAGCCGGTCGACGCGCTGCCCGCAAGCGTCGTCGAAGACGCACCGGCCGGAAAGCGGATCGGCACCGCGTCGGGTTTGCGCGCGCCGTTGTCGCCGCGCACGCGGGTGTAGCTCTGTTCGACGTAGCGCCCGTTCCGATACGCGACCAGCGTCTCGTCGCTGACCAGCGCGCTGTCGTGGCTGCGCAGCACGAGGCTCGCAAGCGGGACGGCCGGGACGGTCACGACCGAGTACGCATAGTTGCTGTAGAGCAGCTTCGGGTTCGCGCCGTCGAGGCGCAGCACGTAGACCGGGCAGTTGACGTTTCCGCAGATGCACGGCGACTCGATCGTCGCGTAAACGATGTCGCCGCCGCCGGCGCGGCCGAGCTTGGTGATCTTCGACTGCGCGACCGCGGCGCGCAGCTGCTCGGTCTCGCAGCC
>DASYFS010000013.1:0-29777 GCA_036498305.1 Candidatus Elarobacter sp.
GCCTGCTGGATCTCATCGTCCGACTCGTACAGACCTTGATAGGTGTACCCCGTGCCGGTGTTCGGATTCGGCGGGCCGCACGAGTTGGTCGTGGGATCGTAGCATTCGGAGGGCACGTACGCCAGGTAGAAGTTGATGTTGGCGCCGGGAGCGAGCGATGCTTGCTCCGTGTCGATCTGCGCCTCGAGGTCTTCCGGATTGCAGGTCGGCGTCGGACGCGGTGCGCTGCCGCCTCTGCACGGCGCGGTCACCGGGGGCGGCGACGCCGTAGGCGAGCCGCCGTAATTGACGGCGCCGGTGTAGGTGTTCGCCGCGGCGGCCGAGGTGACGTTCACCTGCGTGAGCGTTCCGGTCGACGGCCAGCTGTACAGCGACTTGAACGTGGCGAAGTCGTGCTGGTCGATCCCGCCGGTTCCGATGATGCCGATGGTAACGCCGGCACCGGTATAGCCGGCATTATACGCTCCGGTGTAGTCGAACGCCGTCGCAATCTGCTGCGGCGAGTTTCCACCGGTCGAGTTGGATTGCGGCCCGCCGACCGCGCCTTGCACGAACTGCGTATGCTTGGCCGCCGGATCGAAGATCGCATCGGAGATGCCTTCGACGGGCAGCGGTTTCGCGAACGTGATCGTGCCGACCGGCGCGGTCACCGGGTGGCCGTTGTTCATCGTGTACGTCGCGAACGTCGTGCCGAACGCCTTGGCGAAGTTCGTCGTCGCGCCGGAGACGGTGAGGCCGAGCCGCTGCGGATATGCGGCGACGTGCAATCCGTACGAGGCGAGATACTGTGCGACCGTCGCCGTATCGCTCTGCGTCGCGCCGAAGCGGTCGCCAATTTGGCTGGCGGTCAGGAACTGGCGGTAGCGCGGGTCGCCCGGGGTGCTCGCACCCGCCGCGTAGTCCGCCAGGCCCGCGGCGTCGCGCAGGTTGACGACGACGTGCATGAGCAGCGTGCTTTCGCTCACCGCGCCGGCCTTCGTCGCGGACGAGGCGAATTTCGGCGTCGGCTTGAGCGTCTGGGTCAGCGCCGACGAGGGTGTGATCGGGGTGGTACCGCCGGTGCCCGTCGTGCCGGGGAGGGCGGAGTGGCTGCCGCCACCGCCGCCGCAGGCGGCAAGGGCGCCGGCGAGGATGAAGGCCGCCGCGCGGCGGGCAAATGCTACGGGCTGCATTAGAGCGATCCTCCGCGGAGGGACGCCAGGCGCCGGAGCGCTTCTTGGCGTGCGATGTGAGCGACATGTTCGGAGAAGAGCGACCGCGGCAACAACACGCCCACGCCGCTGGATTGCGCCGAGCGGGAGCTGTCGCTGGGGAGCGTCAACGACTGCGCTGCGACGGTCTCGTTGACCGTGATCGACTCGACCGGGGTCGTCGCCGAACCGGACGGGAACAGCCGCGGAGCCGGACCTTCTTGTGAGCTGTAGTCGTAGAAGATCTGGATCGTGTCGCTGACGACGGTGCACTCGGTACCGCCGGGAGCGTCGTACGACGTCGTCGTGCGGGTCTCCAGCGTGCCGAACGCGGGATCGGCCGTCGTGATGACCTGCTTGACGGCCGTCGGCGTTCCGGCGAACGACGCTCCGAGCTTGCAGCTCGCGTCGAGCGTCGCGCCCGGAGTGATCGTATCCGTCTCGATCGAGGGCTTCGTCTGCGATGCCGGGATCCAGTTCGGTACGGTCGCCGGCGTCGTCCCTTTCGTGGCGCCGTTGTAGTAGGTGTAGGTGATGGTCCCGCCCGACGGCGGCGAGAACGTGAAGATGCGCCCGCCTGCGATCGAGTTCAACGAGAGCTTCGCGCTGAAATCCGGGTTGCCGACGGTGACGTTGTTTACCAGGTTGCCGGCGGCGCTCACGGCGCCGTTCGTCTGGGTGTACGACCCGTCGGCGTTCGCCTCGCGATCGATGGTGACGGCCTGCACGTTGCCGTTCGCATCGAGCGACGATAAGCCGGGATCGGTCTCGAGATACGACAGCTTCGCGTCGTTGCTGAACGATCCGGTCTCAGGAAGCACGGTGAGCGCACCGTTGTTGGAGCCGTACGTCGTCGCGTAGATGACGCCGTTCGAGTCGGTCGTCGTCGTGCTCAGCGCGCGAACGGTCGTGGATGATCCGCCCGCCTGGTACGCGATCGTCGCGGCGGTCGTGGCGCTCACCGTACTGAGCGCGCTCGTGTCGGTCTCTTTCGACGTGAAGACGAAATTGCTGCCGCTGGCAGCCGACGTGACGGTCGTCGATACCGTCGAGTTCGTCGTCGTGCTGACCGGCGTCGTGCCGATCGCATTGTTCGTTACGATGCGGGTCAAGCTTCCGGTGTAGACGGCGCTGATACCGGCTAACCCCGGCCTATTGCTCGCCGGCGTCGGAAGGGGCGCCGGCGCCGGCGACGAGCCGCCGCCGCCGCAACCGGCCAGCAAGAGAAATCCTAGACTGCATCCAAGCAGGCGTCTTTGCGACAAACGGTCACCTCGCACGGTTTGAAGTGCGTAAAAGAAGTTGGCGATCCCACGAACGTGGGTCACCTTGGATGAGCGGTGATACTGTGAAGGCGCCGAGGGGCCTTCCGCCGCGCGACGTCAATCGCACGATGCTGCGCCTTCTTGGGGCGGCGCGGATCGCCGGGCATGTCGCGGACGCCGCCTCCCGCTGGCGAGACGCCGATTTCCCGCCCCGTGTCCGAGCAACCGGCGCCGTTGCGGCGCGGCTCGGATACTCGGAGCCCGTCGTCGAGTACGCCTTGGACCGCCTCTTCGGCGGCGTTACGCAACGAGCACTCGAAGCGACGATCGCCGGCGAGCTCGGCTCCGTCGAGGCACTCGACGGAGCCGTCGAGCGCGGGAACCTGCCGGCTGCTTGGGCACGCGGCGTCGACCGTACGGTCGTCATATCGAGCGACACGACCATCGGCGTCGCCCTCGTGCCCGCGCTGTTCGCGCTCTGCGCGAAGAGCCCGGTGGTCGTCAAAGACCGCAGCGACGCCTTGATCGCGGCTTTTTTCGAAACGCTCGCCGAGGAAGATCCGGCGTTCGCGAGCGCCGCCGTCGCGCGTCCGTGGACCGGCGGCGAGGATCCGGGCGAAGAGCGCTTGTTCGCGACGGCCGACACCGTCGTGGCGTTCGGCCGCGACGAGACGTTGCGCGCCGTACGCGCCCGCTGCGGCGTCGACACCCGGTTCGTCCCGTTCGGCCATCGGGCGAGCATCGGCCGTCTCACCGCCGCGGCCGTCGCGACCCTGACGCCGCAGGTCGCCGACGCGATCGCGCGCGACGCGCTGCTCTATGACGGCGAAGGCTGCCTTTCGCTGCACGCGCTGTTCGTCGAAGCGGACGACGCGGGCCTCGAGCGGGTGGCGGATGCGCTCGCGCCGGCATGCGAACGCGTGCTGCTCGAATTTCCGCCCGGCGTCCGCAGCGCCGCGCGGCTCGCAGCGGCCGGCTCGTACCGGCGGCTCGCGGCCTTCCGTGCCGCAAGCGGCGGCGGACGCGTCGTGCGCGTGAACGACGCGACGCTCGTCGTCGGTGCCTCCGCAGATGATCCGCCGCCGTTTCTGCCCGGCATCATCCCGCTCGTGCAGGTCGACGGAGACGATGACGTCGCCGCCTACACGGCGCGGCATCGGCTGCCGGTGCAGGCGCTCGGAGCCGTCGATGCCGACCTGCGCGACGTTGCGCTCGCGGAACGCATCGGAGCCGTGCGCGTCGCGCCGTTCGGCACGATGCAGGACCCGCCCCTGAGCGGACACCACGGCGGCGCGCCGCGCATCAGCGACTTCATCCGTTGGATCGATCTGCGGTGAATGCGTTCGAAGCGATCATCACGTCCGTTCCTGGGCCGCAGTCGCTCGCGTTGGCGCGGCGGCTCGCCGCGGTAGAACCCGCCGGCGTCACCTATCTCGGCCCGGAGATGCCCGTCTTTTGGGACAGCGCTTCGGGAGCCATCGTTACCGACGTCGACGGCAACCGGTATCTCGACCTCACCTCGGCGTTCGGCGTCGCCGCGACCGGTCATACGAATGACGACGTCGCCGCGGCGATCGCCGCCCAAGCGCAGCGGTTGATTCACGGGATGGGCGACGTGCATCCGACCGCGCTGCGCACCGAGCTGCTCGAAGCGCTGGCAGCGCTCGCGCCCGGCGATCTGCAGAAATGCTATCTCACGACGTCGGGGAGCGACGCCGTGGAGTTCGCGCTCAAAACGGCGCTGCTCGCCAGCGGCAGGTCGCGTTTCATCGCCTACCGCGGCGCATATCACGGGCTGTCTCTAGGCGCGCTGGAGGTTGCCGGGATCGCCAAGTTCCGCGATCCGTTTGCGCCGCTGATCGCGGATCGGGCGACCTTCATCGCCTACCCGGGCGCGCGCGCGGCCGTCGCGACTGCGATCGCGGCGCTGCGCTCGGCCCTCGATGCGGACCCGGATGCCGGCGCGGTCGTGCTCGAGCCGATTCAGGGACGCGGCGGCGTGATCGTTCCGCCGAGCGGTTTCCTTTCCGCCGTCCGCGCGCTGTGCGACGAACGCGGCCTCGTCCTCGTGCTCGACGAGATCTATACGGGCTTCGGTCGCACGGGGACGATGTTCGCCTGCGACCGGGAGGCCGTCGTGCCGGACCTGCTCTGTGTCGGCAAGGCGCTCGGCGGCGGGATGCCGATCGCCGCGACGATCGGGACGGCCCGCGTCATGGACGCTTGGCCGAAAAGCACCGGCGAGGCGCTGCACACGTCGACGTTCCTGGGGAACCCGCTCGCATGCGCCGCCGCGCTCGCCAACCTCAACCAGATCGCGCAGACGAACCTCGTCGCGCAGGTCGAGGCACGTGCCGGCGCGCTCGGCGCACGGCTGGGCAGGATGGGCTCGCTGCCCGGCGTCGTCGACGTGCGCGGACGCGGCTTCTTGTGGGGCGTGGAGTTCGCGGACCCCTCGCGAGCGAACGCGGTGGTCGTCCGCGGATTGCAGCTCGGGGTCATTCTACTGCAGTCGGGCCCTACCGGCACGTCGATCACGATCGCGCCGCCGCTCACCATCGCCGAGGAGCAACTCGCGCGTGCGCTCGCGTTGTTCGAGCGAGCGATAACCTCGGCACAGGAGAATCCATGAGCAAGCTGCGGGTCGGGATCGTCGGGACGGGATTCGGTGCCACCGTGCACGCGCCGGCGTTCTCGCTGCATCCTCGCTTCGAGGTGGTCGCGATCGCTTCGCCCTCGAGCGCCGAGCGTGTCGCGCGCGAACGGAAGATTCCGCACGCGTTCGCGTCCACCGAGGCGATGCTGAACGGGGTCGAGCTCGACGTCGTCTCGGTCGCCTCGCCGCCGTTCGACCACCACGCATCAGTGATCGCCGCGCTGAACGCGGGCAAGCACGTGCTGTGCGAGAAGCCGATGGCGCTCACCGTCGCGCAGGCCGAGGAGATGGCCGCCGCCGCGGAGCGCGCGGGGACGGCCACGGCGATGGCGTTCGAGTTCCGCTACGTTCCCACGGTGATCGCGATGCGCGAGCTGATCGAGAACCTCCACATCGGCGCGCTGCGCGAGGTGGAGGTGGCACGGATGGGGAGCGACCTGCTCGAACGGAACACGAGCCGCAAGCGCGGCTGGTGGTTCGACCGCACCAAAGGCGGCGGCGTCGCGAACGCGACGATGCCGCACTTCTTCGACCTCGCCAACATCCTCGCCGGACGAACGCCCGAGCGCACGCTGGGATTTCTGCGCACCGCCAACCCGCGCCGCACCGATGCCGAGGGGACGTTCGAGAGCACCGTCGCCGACGGCGCGTTCTCGTACGTCGACTACGGGGGCGGAACGGTCGGCCGCGTCAGCAGCGACTCGACCGTCGTCGTCGACTCGCTGACGATCGCCGTCCACGGCGAAGTCCGCAGCGCCGTCGCGAGCGGCGCGTGGTTCGGCGACCTCACGCTCTACGCGATCGATCCCGACGAGCAAGACGAGCTGGAGATCGCCGCTTCACCCTACGCGAAGCACGCGACGATCGTCCCGAACATCCCGTGGTTCCTCGCGCTCCTCGACGACTTCGCGACCCGGATCGACACCGGCGGCGGGCACGCGCCGTCGTTCGCCGACGGCCTCGAGGTGCAGCGGCAGCTCGAGGCCATCGGCTACGTCGGGTGACGTCAGACTACAGCGGGCACCGCTTCAGCGACTTGACTCCCTGCGCGAACCACGAATATCCGTTGTCGTCGGTATAGTTGTACTGCATTGACGACTGGCCGATATAGTCTCGCGTCGGGCCGCCGTCAACATACCATCCGTTCGATGGTGCCGATGCCCCGTATGGGCCGAACGTGTAGTTGAATGTTCCGCCGGCGGAGTAGTTGCCCGACCATGTTGAGGTCTGCAAACCGCCGACGTTGACCGAAGCCGCAGGGATCGCCCAGTCGAGGCTATAGGCATAATCCCCGCCTCCAGCCGCAATCGCGAGCGGATCCTGAGTCCCGAGCGGCAGGGTCCCCTGTCCCTCGATGAAGCTGGTCGTCTGGCCATACATCTGAATGTCGTATTGCGGCGGACACGAACCCGGCAGGCGACCTTGAGTCACCTTCGTCGGCACACTGTCTGTGTAGGTCCCCTCAACCCGCGTCACCGTCGGCGAGCTGCCCTGAAACGTCTTCGTCGATCCTGACGAATACTGTACCGTTACGCTGTTTCCGTGTGTAACTACGGAGTCGGCATTAATGATGGTCACCATCGTCGCCGGCGTCAACTGCACGTTATAAGCAGCAATCTTCTTCGCCGCCGCGTTCGGCGACTGCGGCGCGGCGCCAACAGGGATGGTGGAACTTCCGCTTCCGCCACCGCATCCCGCAAGTCCAATAGCAATAATTGCCGCAATACTTACGGATCGTATTCTCATGTACGTACACCCTTCAAAGAGACAGGAGGTCACTCGACTTGAGCTTCAGGTGAAGAATCTCCTGTCACTCTCCCATGTGTCGCACGAGTCACATTCGCGCGGCGCGTTCGCTCGCGCAGCGAAGAATCGCGACGACGAGACGGTTCCGCGCCGTCGTTCGCCGACGGCCTCGAGTTGGCAACGCAACTTAAAGCCGTCGGCTACGGACGAACCGGCTAAGAGCCGTTTACCGCCGCCTGGACGTCGAGGCGGCCCGCGCCTTGCCGCGTCGCGCCGATGCCCGGCAGCGAGTGCGCGGTGCTGGTCAGGATTGTTTTCACCTGCGAAGGCGTCAAACTCCGAGGTCCGCCGTGCTTCGCCATCATAAGCGCTACCGCGCCCGAGACCTGCGGCGTCGCCTGCGACGTGCCGTTGAAGAGCACCACGCAGAAGCCCTGGGCCATCGTGCACCGGTCTGCCGACAGCGTTGCGGTGGTTGTCCCGTAGCCGGTGATCCAGTGCAGATAGTCGATGGTGTTGCCGTCGCTGAGCGCATCGCCGCCCGGTGCGACCAGCGTCGGCGAGTCATTCGAATACGTGGCGACGTTCTCGGCCGTGATGCTCGAGTAGACGTCTTGGGTGGAGTTGCTAACGCTCGAGGCGCCAACCGCGATCACTCCGGTGTATGCGGCCGGGTAGTCCGGGGCCGAACCCGGTCCTTCGTTCCCGTCGGCGGCGACGACCGTGACCCCGGCCGAGATTGCGCCCTGGACCGCCGCCTGCTCGGCGCTGTCGGATCCGACGCTGTTCGGCGAGCCGAGACTCAGGCTGATGACCGACGCACCGCTGGAGACGGCGTCGTTGATCGCGGCCGCTTCATCGGCGGCATCTGCGCCTTGGCAATCGCTGCTCGTCGTTGCGTCCGGGAAGATCTTGTAGGAAAGGAGGTGGACGTCCCAGCCGGTCCCCGCGAATCCGAAGCCGTTGTTCGGCTGTGCCGCGACGAGGCCGTTGACGTTTGTTCCATGTCCGTTGGTATCTTGCGCCGAGTTTGTCACGAGGCCGCCGACGATGCTCATCGTCTTGTCGACCTTCCCTTGGAAATCGCTGTTCGTCTCATCGATGCCGGTGTCGATCACCGCGACTTTGATCCCTGTTCCGTGCGTGATGCCCCACGCGCCCCCACCGGCGAGTCCGGTGTCCACGTTCGTCTTGTAGAGATACCACTGGTGGTCGTTGTCGAGCCACGAATCGTTCGCCTCGGCATCGCCGGAGAGGAAACGGCGGTGTACCGGCTGCACGTCAACGACTCCCGCCGTCGCGCGGAGCTGCGCCGTCGCGGTCTTCGCGTCGACGCCGGGCGGGAGGGTGATCGCTTCGTGGACGAGCCCGTTCGACGTGCCCAGGGCGACGGTCCGCGTCGAGAGTGCTCGTAGCGAGTTCGCGCTTCGCGTGTCGGCCGTGCGGGTGACGTAGAGGCGATTCGACACGACATACGCCGAGGCGGGACGCGTCACGCCAAGTCGAGGCCGACGGCCAACTCCCGTCACCCATTCCGCGGCGGAGCTGCAGGTGTCGGTGTTGCCGGGCGGCGTCAGCGTCGGCACCAGCGAGTTTGTACCGAACACCGCAAACGTCATCGGAGACGCCGGTGCAATCGAGAAAAGCGCGTTGGTCGACGCTATGGTGTACAGGCTGTTCACCAGCGTCGTAGCCCCGGCGACGGCAACCCACCCGCCCGAAGCGCTGTAGGCGGCGAGATAGCCGTAGGTCGGGACGCTCGCTGACGGCCGCACGGCGACGGTCGGCGTCTTCGGAAAATAGACGGTCGCGGAGGCACTAACGGTAACGTATGCGATCGGCGTGCTGCCGCTGATACTCAGCGTGGGGACGCCGCTGGGCGGCGTCAGTGAGAGCGTCTCGTTCAGCGTCGCCGAGGCGCCCGGGAGCGTGTTGCTGGCATCGACCGTTGCCGGCATTGCAAACGTGACGGCGATTCCGTTGCCGATCACGTCGAAAGTGGCCGACGCGGACGCCGAACCGCTGACGTTCGCAGTCTTGCTCGACGACGTCGGCGCCGGCGTGGCGCTCGGCGTGGCGGTGGGCGGGGTGGTCGACGAGCCGCCGCCCCCGCCGCCGCACGCGCTCAGCCCGAAGGCGACCGCGAGGACTGCGAACGCACGGCGTGTGGCGTTGGAGTTAAAACCGAGCACCAGAACCTCCCGAGCGGGCGGACACGACGAAAACCGCACCCGCGCACCGTAATGATCGGGTGCTGGGAAGGGGTTTCTTAGACTGCCTCCTTCGCACGCACGGGCAAGGCACCTCGCTGTGCGGCCGCCCCGTTGGTGCGGTCTAATGCTTGCTTAGGGAACGGGCGCGGGGGACGCCGCCTCGGTCTCGAGCCTGCGCCACAACAGGCCCAGGGCGGCGATCGTCGACCGGTCGCGGATGTCGGAGCGGTCGCCGGGCAAGGTCACCCTGCGCGTTTCGATCTCATCCCCCATCGCAACGGCAAGCCACACCAAGCCGACGGGCTTCTCCGCCGAACCGCCGTCGGGACCCGCGATCCCCGTCGTCGCGATCGCTACGTCAACTCCCAGCCGCTGCCGCGCTCCGCGTGCCATCGTCGCGACCGTCTCTTCGCTGACCGCGCCGGCTGCTGCAAGCGTGTGTTCCCCGACGCCGAGCAGCGACGTCTTCACGTCATTGGCATAGGCGACGATCGCGCCGCGAAAGACCCGTGACGCACCGGCTACCGCGACGATGGCATCGGAGACGGAGCCGCCGGTGAGCGACTCGGCGGTGCCCAGCGTCCGGCCGCTGCGCGCGAGGCGTTCGATGATCGCGCCCGCCAGCGTCGTGTCGTCGTCACCGTAGTAGCCGCTGCCAATCCTCCGCCGCAGCTCCGCGGCGACCGGTTCGATCATCCGCTCGGCCTCTTCTTTGCTCGACGCCTTGGCCATGATCTTCACGTCGACGCGGAAGCCGTGTGCGAGCATAGCGATCTTCGGGTTCTCGAGCGTGCGGAACAGATCTTCGACGCGCCGGTCGAGCTCCGATTCACCGATCCCGACCGTATGCAGCGTCTTGGTGTAGATCGCGGTGCGCAGATCGAAGCGCTGCTTAAGCCAGGGGACGAGCTTCTCGGCGAGCATCGGCCGCATCTCGCGCGGCACGCCCGGCATGCAGGCGACGAACTTCCCGTCGTCGCGCAACGCGACGAACCCCGGCGCGGTCCCGTGCGGGTTCTCCAGCACGACGCTTCCCTCGGGAAGATACGCCTGGCGCGCGTTGTTCTCGGTCATCGGGCGGTTGAAGGCGCGGAAACGCGCTTCGATCGCGCGCAGCGACGGCTCGTGGAGCACGAGCTTCTTTCGCACCGCCCGCCCGACGGCGTCCTTGGTGAGATCGTCGACGGTCGGTCCGAGGCCGCCGGTCGTCACGACGCCGTCGGCGCGCTGCAGCGCGTCCTCGAGCATCAGCGCGAGCCGATCGGCGTTGTCGCCCACCGAGTGTTTCGCGAACACGTCGACGCCGGAGTCGGCGAGGACGCTGGCGATGTGCGCGCTGTTGGTGTCCACCAGGTGACCGAGCAAGATCTCGGTCCCGATCGTCACGATCTCGACGGAGGCCATGACGACCGGTTCCCGCCGGTCGTCACGGACTCCCCGAGGCTGTCGCCCGGCTAGGGCAGGTTGGCGTCGCCGAGCGCCTTCGCCATCGCGCGGTAGACGTTCAGACGGCCGCAGCCCTCGTGCGCGGCGCCGATGTCGTCGGCGGTCGTGCACAGGAGCGTCTTCATCGCGGTCGGGTTCTGGTACGCCGAGTTCACGGCGATGATCAGCGCCGCCGCTCCGGCGACGTGCGGCGTCGCCATCGAGGTGCCGGCGATCAGCGTGCGGCAATCGACGGGCGACGCCGTGCCGCTGGAGTTCGGGAAGTCGTCCGTGCACTCGCCCGCGAAGTTCGCGTCGAACGGCTGCGACGTCCAGATGTGCTCGATCCAGTGCAGGTCGTCGTTGTCGTTGCTCGTGTTCGGGTCGCCGCCCGGTGCGACGATCCCCCACGCCGATGCGCTCTTCGGCGCCGCCGCGGGCGAGCCCCAATCCGAGTACGAGGCGACGTACTCGACGGGCGAAGTCGCGCTCCCGACCGACGTCCCGCTCCCGTTTGTCGACCCGTCGCCCAGCGCGCTGGCGCCGACGGCGATCACGCCGGCATCGCAAGCGGGAGCTTCGAGCCCCGAGCTGCCGTCGTTGCCGGCGGCTGCGACGACGACGACGTTGGCGGCGATCGCGTTGGCGATCGCGGCGCCTTCGGTCGGGTCGGAGTCGACGCCGGCGCTGCTGCAGGCGTTGCCGCCCAAGCTCATGGTGATCACGTTTGCGCCGTGCGCTACGGCGTCGTTGATTGCCGAGGCGACGTCGGGGGTGCTCGTCGAGCACTGGTTGTCGGTGGTCGTGTCGCTGGTGCAGTTGTCGTCGGGGGTCGGGAAGATGCGATAGGCCATCAGCGAGACGTTCCCGCCGGCGCCGGCGAACCCGAAGCCGTTGTTGGTCGCCGCGCCGGCGAGCCCCGCAACGTCGGTGCCGTGACCCTGCGGGTCGGTCGTGTAGTTCCCGACCGACTGGAGGTTGTTCGTGCCGGTGATGAAGCACTTCTGGTACGCGATCTTCGAGGTCAGCTCGGGATGGAGCGTGTCCTCACCGGTGTCGATGACGGCAACCTTCACCGCCGACGAGCCCAGCGCGTTCGCGTTTTGGATCCCGCTCCCGTTCGACGGCTGCGAGTAGCCGAATGCATACTCGAGTCCGATCGCGTGCATGTCCCACTGGCCCGGGACGGTGGCCGTCTCCGAGAGCCCCGAATGATACGTCCCCGCGCTGCTGAAGCCGGCGAAGTACGGATCGTTCGTATAATACGGCGTCGAGACGCTCGCGACGTGACGGCGGTAGCCGGTCGCGGCGACGCTGACGACGCCGGCTTGGGCGCGCAGCTTGGCGGCAGCGGCCGCCGCCTGGCCCGCCGCAACGGAGATGACGTGGACCGTGCGGCCGATGTGGCTGAATGCGAGCGTGTTCACGACGGTCCCGCCGGCGCTCTGCTCGGCGCGAGCGATCGACGACGATGACCGCGTCGCGGTCGCGCTATCGTACGTCACCGCCAACAGCGTCGCAGACGGTTGCGAGTCGCGGGCGAAGCGGGCGACGCGCTGGCGCACCGCGTCGGCCGTTCCGCCGACGGTGCCGCGCGCGACCGACGTCGTGCCGACGTCGCTGCTCGGACAGGTGTACGCGGCTTGCGTTCCTACCGGCGGCGTGGTGGCAACCGGCGTCGGTGTCGGCGTCGGGGTCGTGCCGGTCGATTGTGGAACGGTCGAGCCCCCGCCCCCGCCTCCGCACGAGGCAAGCGCTGCGGCAAGAAGAAACGCGACGTATCGCACGGGCGTGGTCATGCGCCGACGCTACCCGGGAAATCTGTGCGATGTCTGAGGTTCTGTCGAGAATCCGATTAGGATTGTTCGGTCGACGTAAACCACTCGGGGTAGCGGGTCCTGATCTCGACCTCGAAGCCGTCGGTCGTCGCGATGATCGCGCGCCGGCGATCGGCGCGTTCGGGCAGCGCCGCGCGTCCCTCGCGCTTGCGCGCCGCGAGGGTCTCGACGAAGCGCACGAAGCGGGCGTCGAGGGCGCGGTCCAGCGCTTGCTTGAGGATCTTCCCGACCCGCGGTGCGACGCCGCCGGTTGAGATCGCGATCTTCACCGGCCCGGCGTCGACGATCGCCTGCATCGCGACGAACCCGTATTGCGGCTGATCGATCGCGCAGAAGAGAAACTTGTGCCGGTCGGCGAGCGCGCGCAGCCGCGCCGAGAGCACGACGTCCTGCGGCGTCGAGATCACGAAGTACGCATCGGCGACGTCTTCGTCGCGCACCGCCGCCGGATCGTCGAGCCACACGACGTCGGCATCTACGGCGCGGAGCGCCGCAGCCTTCTCCACGGCTTCGCGATCGCTGCGTTCGCCGATCACCACGCACTTGCGCCCGACCAGGTTCAAGCTCACCGGAAAGAAGCCGTGCGGCGGGAGCGGATCGTTCACAGATCGACCGGGCGCAGGTAGAACTCGTTGATCGCCGTCCCGCTGACGAGCGCCGTCGTCGGCAGATGGCGCTTCCAGTGCGTCGAGTCGACGCGGCGCCGAACGAGCCGCACCTCGTCGAACGTCAGCCCGCGGTCGACGATCGCCTCGTCGCGGTAGCCTTGCAGGATCAGGTTGAGGATGCGGTCGGCTTTCGCGTAGGTGATCCCGATGTCGCCCTCGTCGGTCTGGTTCTCCTCGAGGTCGGCGCTCGGCGGTTTGTCGATCACCTCGCGCGGGACGCCGAGATGGCGCGCCAGCGCCCAGACCTGGGTTTTGAAAAGATCGCCGATCGGGTTCACCGGCGGCGTGTCGTCGGCGTGCCAGGTGAAATAGCCCAGCAGCCGTTCCGTCTTGTTCCCGGTCCCGACCGGCAGCGCGTTGCGGCGCGCCGACTGATCGAACAGCACGAGCATCCGCGTCCGCGCCATCACGTTGCCGCGGCGGCGCGCGTCCGCATCGGGCGCGAGCTCCAGGTAGCCGTCGACGGCGCCGGTGATCTCGATCGTCTCGGCGTGGATCCCCAGCGCCGCGACGACCGCCTGCGCGTCGATCAGCGACGACGGCGCCGAGGTCGCGTAGGGCATGCGGATCGCGTAGACGTTCTGCGGACCCAGCGCCCGCGCGCACAGAAACGCGACGACCGCGCTGTCGATCCCGCCGGAGAGGCCGATGACGGCGCGTCCGATCCCGCGCCGCTCGATCAGCTCGTCGCGCAAGAACGCTTCGAGCCAACGCGCCGTCAGCGCGGGATCGATCGCGAGCGACGGTTCCTCGAGCGGCGCCTCGACGATCGGATACGTCACATCCGCTCCTCCAGCCGCGCCTTGACCGGGATCTCGTCGTCGAGCCACAGATCCGGGAGCACCGCCGAGAGATCGCCGAGCAGCGGGATCATCGCGCGCGCGATGTCGACCTCGGCGCGGTCGAGCTCCAGCGTGAGGATGCCGGGGTCGAGCGGCCCCAGCGCCTGCAGCAGCTCGCCGCGCGGCGAGAAGGCGCAGGTCGCGCCGCCCATCCCCTTGCCGCCTTCGAATCCGGTGAGCCCGGCGTAGAGGACGTAGACGCCGTGCTCGGCGGCCGCGCTCGAGAGGATCGCCTTCCACCGCGTCGTGCTCTCGAGCTCGCCCGTCCCGTTGAGGCCCCGCGCGGGCGACGCGCTCGGAACGATCAGCAGCTGCGCGCCTTTGAGCGCGGCGACCGTCGGCATCAGCGCGTGCCAGGCGTCCTCGCAGATCAGGATCGCCGTCTTCCCGAACGCGGTGTCGAAGACGGAGAGTTGCCGCCCGCGCGTCAGGAAGCGCTCCTCGTCGAACACGCCGTACGTCGGCAAGAACATCTTGCGGTGGACGTGGATGATGTGCACGCCGTCGTCGCCGCCGGCGCGCACCGCGATCGCGCTGTTGTGGAACGTCCCCTGCGCGTTCTCGTAGAACCCGGTGACGATCTCGACGGACCGCGTGCCGCCGGCGGCGCGCCATTGGGCGTCGATCTTCTGCGCCACCGTCGCCGGGTCGAAGGCGAGCTCGTAGACGGCGCCTTCGAGGAAGTATCCGGTCAGCGCGCCTTCGGGGAAGACGATCAGATCGATCGGCCCCGCCGCGATGAGCTGCGCGAACACCGAACGCATCAGGTCGAGGTTCGCCGCGACGTCGCCCTTGCGCGGCTTGAACTGAACCAGCGCCGCCCGCACGTCAGTTCGCGACGGCGAGCGTGGCCGCGGTCTGCAGGCGTTCGGCGAGCTCCTCGGCGGGATACGTGAGGATCTCGACCAGCGTCGGATGCAGGTGTGGGATGCGCGCGTACTGCTCGACCGTCGCGCCGAACGCCATCGCGACGATCAGCGGCTCGATGAGATCGGAGGCCTCGGGGCCGAGGATCGCCGCGCCGAGGATCTTGCCGTCGGCCGGCGACGCGAGCATCTTCACGAAGCCTTTGGTCTTGCCGAGCGCGACCGCCTTGCCGTGATCGTTGAACGGATAGGTCGCTTTGAGGAATGGGATCCCGGCGCGCTCGAGATCGCGCTCCGTCTCGCCGACGATCGCGACCTGCGGATCGGTGAACACCGTGTGCGTCTTCGAGATCCGGTAGTCGACGCGCTCACGCGCACCGGTCGCCGCGTTGCGGCCGGCGATCTCGCCTTGCTGGATCGCGACGTGGACGAGCGGGTACTCGCCGGTCACGTCGCCGACGGCAAAGATGTCGGGGTTCGACGTGCGCAGCGTGTCGTCGACCGGGATCCCGGTCATCGGATGGAACTCGACACCGGCCTTCGCGAGATCGAAGCTCTCGACGTTTGGAACGCGCCCCATCGCGTAGAAGATCTCGTGCGCCGACACCGTCTTCTCGACGCCGTCCTGCACGTAGTGCACGACCTTCATCCCGTCCTCGACGCCGACGCGCTCGATCCGCGCGCCGCTCTCGATGCGGATCCCTTCCTCGCGGAAATACTCGGTCAGACCGATCCCGATGTCGTGATCTTCGCCGGAGAGCAAGTGGCCGGAGCGGATCAGCATCGTCACCGGGACGCCGGCGCGATGGAAGAACTGGCCGAGCTCGCTGCCGACGTAGCCGCCGCCGAGAACGACGAGCGACTGGGGCGCGTGCTCGAGGTCGAGGGCCTCGTCGCTGTCGATGAAGCCGGTCTCGGCGAGCCCCGGGACGGCGGCGGGTGCGGTGAGGCTCCCGCTCGCGATGACGAAGCGCGGCGCGTAGAGCACCTCGTCGCCGACGCGCAGCGTCGTCGGCGATTCGAACACGGCCTCGCCGGTGAAGACCGGGAACGTCTCGATCCCGGCGATCCGGTAGTCGGCCCAACCCTGGACGAGCGCGCGCTTGCGCGCGGCGAGCGCCGGAAAGTCGACCGCCGGCGCGCCGACGTCGACGGCGAGCTCTTTCGCGCCGCGGATCGCGTGGAGCAGGTCGCCGGTCGCGATCAGCGTCTTCGACGGCATGCAGCCGGCCAGGATGCAGAGCCCGCCGAGCGGGCCGCGGTCGACCAGTGCGACGTCGGCGCCGAGGTCGCGCGCCGTCCGGGCAGCGGCGTAGCCGCCGCTCCCCGCGCCGACGACGATCAGATCGAAACGTTGTGGAATTGCTCTGCTCCTTGGCTGGTGTCCGTCGCTTGGGACCCCCGAGCGCGCCCGGACGGTTCCGATTTACCGGCCGGCAGCGGCGAACCATGCAGGCAACGTCCGCCGTCGGCGCGGAACGGAGCGGACCGTGAACCTCGCCTTCGTCGGAACCCGCGGCCGGACGAGCCTGACGGCAGCCCTCGCGGCAGTCGGGGCTCCGGCCGTCGTCGCCGTCGCGATCGCGGGCGCGAGCGTCGGCTTCTTCCTGTGGTACGGGATCGCGCTGACGCGGCCGCACGGCGAGCTCTACCTCGACCTGACCCTCCCGCTCGCGCTGGCGGTCGGGATCGGCGGCTGCACCGCGGGCTGGCTCTGGTACGGGCACTACTTCTCGCGCCGCGCCCACGTCGACGAGACGACGGCGCTGCAGTACGACGCGCTCTCGTGGGCCGCGCTCGTCCTGTTGTGGGGGACGCTCCTCCCGCCGACCGGCGGCCACGGGACCGGCTTCGCCGGCGCCGTCGCGATCGGGCTGTTCGTTTTGGTGAAGCTGGTCGTCGCGGCGCGCTTCAACCAGACGGTGCGCGACGTCGCGCTCACGTTCATCCTCACCCGGCTGCCGCTGCTCGCGATCGCGGAGCTGGCCGCGATGGTGATCGGACAGCGCCCGGGCGTCCACTACGCCGCCTCGAGCAACCCGCTGCTCGCCGTGTGGGGCCGGTGGGACGCCGAGCATTACATCGGCATCTCCGCGCTGGGCTACTCGGGGACGGAGTTCGCGTTCTTCCCGCTCTACCCGCTGGTGATCAAGATCGTCGGGACGTTCACCGGCTCGCATCTGATCGCGGGCCTGATCGTCTCGAACGCCGCCAGCTTTCTGGGACTGCTCTACCTCTACAAGCTGGTCGAGCACGAGTACAACCGCCGGGTCGCGCAGCACGCGACGTTCTACGTGTCGATCTTCCCGACCGCGATCTTCTTCTCGGCCGTGTACAGCGAGTCGCTGTTCTTCTTTCTGACCGTCGCGTCGTTCTACTACGTGCGCGAACGGCGCTGGCTGCACGCCGGGCTCTTCGGCTGCCTGGCCGCGCTCACGCGCTCCGAGGGGATCCTGCTCGTCGCACCGCTGTTCATCGAATGGGCGATCGCGGCGCGCGAAGGCGGGCGTGAGTTCCTCCGCTATTGGGTCGACGACATCGTGAAGCCGCTCGCGGCGATGGCGCTGGTCCCGCTGGGCCTCGCGCTCTACATGGGCTGGTGCTGGATCCTCACCGGCGACCCGCTGAAGTTCTCGCACGTCCAGTCGCACTGGGGCCGCCACTTCGCGTTGCCGTGGGTCAGCGTCTCGAACACCATCACGAAGATGGTGCACGCGCACGCGACGCAGACCGTCGCCAACGAAAGCCTCGAGCTCGCCTTCACCGCGCTGATGCTGATCACGCTGGTGATCGGCTGGCGGCGGATGCGCTTCTCCTACGGCGTCTACATGGCGCTGTCGATCTTGATCCCGATGTCGACCGGCAGCCTGATGAGCATGCCGCGCTTCGCCCTCGTCCTGTTCCCGATGTTCGCGCTGTTCGGCCTGTGGGGCGGGCGGCAAGCGTTCAACAACGCCTACGTCGCCTTCTCGCTCCCGCTCTTGGGGTTGTTCACCGTGCTGTTCGCCGATTGGTACTGGGTCGCTTGATGAGCGTGCCCCTTCGCTCGACGCTGCAGCGGGTCAAGGCCCGCCGCGGTGTGCGGCAGTTCGTCAAGTTCGGGATCGTCGGCGCGTCCGGCTTCGTGGTGAACTTCATCCTGTTCACCCTGCTGCAGCGGATCGTTCCGAACCACACGGCGTCGGGCCCGTACTACACGATCTACTCGATCTCGTTCCTCGCCGGCGGCGTCTCGAACTACTTCCTCAACCGCGTCTGGACGTTCCGCTCCACCGGTCACGCGGCACGCGAAGGCGTGCAGTTCCTCACCGTCTCGGTCCTCGCGCTGATCGTCGGCCTGATCGTCTCGGCGCTGGTGAGCCCGTACCTGGGCCACGGCCACAAGACGTGGTTCGTCGCGACCTGCGCCGGCATCGTCGTCAACTTCTTCGTCAACAAATACTGGACGTTCCGATCAGTGGCATGACCCCCACTCGTCACCCCGAGCTTGTCGAGGGGTCCCCGTCGCCGGGGCGGGCCTTACTCGCCAAGTACGCTTTCGCGATAACGGTCGGTGCGATCACCCTGATCGGCCTCATCCTCCGTCTCAAAGGCCTGCACGACCCGATCTTCGATCACCCCGGCTGGCGCCAAGGCGACACCGCCGCGATCGCGCGCAACTTCGCGCAGCTGCAATACAACCCGCTCTACCCGCAGACCGACTACAACGGCCCGCCGCCGAACTACGTCGAGCTCGAGCTGCAGATCGTCCCGTTCCTCGCGGCGACGCTCTACAAGATATTCGGCATCCACGAAGTCTTCGGCCGGCTGATCTCGATCGCGTTCGGCGTCGCGACGATCCCCGTCATCGCACTGTTCGGCCGGTGGCTCTTCCGCAGCGCCGTCGCCGGGATCGCCGCGGCGGCCGCGTACGCGGTGCTCCCGGGCGCGTGGTACTACAGCCACACCTTCATGCCGGACACCGCGATGGTCTTCTTCACCACCTGCGCGCTCTACGCGTGCGCTCGGTGGATCGTCGAAGCGGACGCCGATGCCTGGCGCGCGTGGTGGCCCGCCGCGCTGCTGCTCGCCGTCGCGTTCCTCGCCAAGCCCGTCGCGGTAACGGCAGCGATCCCGGTCGCGACCGCGGCGCTCGCGCGCTTCGGCCTGCGCGGTACGCTGACGCGAGTCCAGATCTGGGCGCTGTTCGCGGTCGCTTTCGTCCCGCTGATCGCCTACGACGCCTTCGTCTCGGCGCACGCCGAATGGCACTGGGCGAGCGGGATCACGAAGCTCCACGTGCTGCCGTCGCTGCGCGGCGCGCTGACGTCGCCCGCCGCGTTCCTCGCCAAAGCCGTCGCGTTCGGCCACGCGCTGAAGATGCTCGCGACGACGATGCTCGGCCCGGTGGGAATCGTGCTCGCGCTGCTCGGCTTCTGCGTCCCGCTGCGTTCGCGCTCCGACGCGCTGGTGTGGGGTTGGCTCGGCGGCGGTTTCCTCTACGCCTACGTCGTCGTGACCGTCGAGCGCGTCGACTACTACCTCTACCTGCTGCTCCCGCTCGGGGCGCTTGCGATCGGCCGGCTCTGCGCGTGGGCGTACGAACGCTGGGGCGACGAGCCGCAGCGGCGCGCGACGCTCGCCGCGATCGGCGTCGCCGTATGGCTGATCGGCGCGTACGCCGGCTATCGCGCGATCGCGCCGTACTGGCAGTGGAGCCGCGCGAACTACGCGCGCGCGAAGGCGCTCGACCAGACGCTCGCACCCGGAGCGCTGGTCGTGATGGGTCACTACGACCCCTCGATCCTGTACACGATGAACCGCAAAGGCTGGGAGGAAGACCCGCATCTGTGGACGCCGTTCGACGAGCAGAGCGCGATCCGCAAAGGCGCGCGCTACTTCATCTCGGTCGAGCATGCGCGGCTCAAGCAGACGAACCTCGAGCTGTACTGCTGGCTCGCGCGCTTCCCCGTCCTCGATGTGACGGCGAAGTGGCCGGTCTACGAGACGGATCCCGCGAAGGTGCTCCCCGGTGCCGAAGCTCGCTGGCGCGCGTTCCGCGATCGCGAGAAGACCGGCGCGTTTGCGGACTGGAGACGAACGTGGAAGTCGGCGTCCGACCCCTGCCCATCGACGTAGCGACGTTCGACCACGCGCTCGACGAGCTGCGCGCGAACGCCGCGAGCTGGGCGCGGCTGGGCTTCGCGGGGAAGATTCGGCACCTGCGCGCGATGCGCGCCCGCACGATCGAGGTCGCGGACGAATGGGTCGCGCTCGCCGCGCACGCGAAGGGGATCGCGGGGACGCCGCTCGCCGGCGAAGAGTGGTTCTCGGGGCCGTACGCGGTGCTGGTCGCGATCGATCGGCTGATCGCGACGCTCGCCGCGCTCGCGACGGGACACGATCCCTACCCGGCCGCAGCCGTTCGCACGCGCGCCGGCGGCCAGGTCGTCGTCGACGTCTTCCCGGCGGAGCGCTCCGACCGCATCCTGCTCAGCGGCGTTCGCGCCGAAGTGTGGATGGACCCGAGCGTGACCGCGCAGACGCTGGGTGAGAACACGGCGTCATTCTACCGCGAGAGCGCGCCGCCCGGCGGCGTCACGCTCGTCCTCGGCGCCGGCAACATCGCGAGCATCCCGCCGCTCGACGTCCTGACCGCGCTCTACGCGCACGGGCACGTCGCGCTGCTGAAACTCAATCCGGTCAACGACTACCTGCTCCCCGTCTTCGAACGCCTGTTCTCGTCGCTGATCGACGAACGCTTCGTCTTCGTCACGACCGGCGGCGCCGCCGTCGGTGCGTACGCCTGCGGCCATCGCGCGGTCGACGCGATCCACCTTACCGGCGGCGAACGGACGCACGACGCGATCGTGTTCGGCGGCGGCGACGAGGGCCGCGCCCGCAAAGCGGTCGGCGACCCGATCGTCACCAAACCCGTAACGAGCGAGCTCGGCAACGTCACGCCCGTGATCGTCGTCCCCGGCCCGTGGAGCGAACCCGACTTCGCGTTTCAAGCGGCGCACGTCGCGACGATGAAGCTCCACAACGCGGGGGCGAACTGCATCGCCGCGCAGGTGCTCGTCACGCCGCAGGGGTGGGAGGGAACCGCGCGATTCGTCGGCGCGGTCGAGCACGCGCTGCGCAGCGCGCCCGAGCGGCCGTCGTACTATCCGGGCTCGGCAGCCGAGCGGCGTTTCGCCGCCGGTCTGGACGAGAACGCCGACGAGCCGCTCTTCCGCGACGAAGCGTTCGGCCCGGTCCTCGCGCAGACGTCGATCGCCGGCGACGACGCGGGCGCGTTTCTGCGCAACGCGGTCGCGTTCTGCAACGACCGCCTGCGGGGGACGCTCGGCGTCTCGGTCCTGGTCCATCCGCGCACGATTGCGGCACTCGGCCCGGCGTTCGAGGAGGCCGTCGCGGCGCTGCGCTACGGCTGCGTCGCGATCAACACCTGGCCCGGCGTCGGCTTTCTGCTGCCGGCGGCGAGCTGGGGCGCGTATCCGGGCAACACGCTCGCCGCCGTCGGCAGCGGGATCGGGATCGTGCACAACGCATACCTCTTCGACCGCCCGCAGAAGACGGTCGTGCGCGCGCCCTTCGCTCCCTTTCCGCGCTCGTTCGGCGACGGCGAGAACACGCTGCTGCCGACCCCGCCGTGGTTCGTCACCCACCGCCGTGCCGACGCCGTCGGCCGCGCGATGTTCGCCTTCACCGCGAAACCATCACCCGCGCGCATGCTGGCGACGGCCGTCGCCGCGATGCGTCACTGACCTCTCGAACAGGAGCAGCCGATGTCCAACTTCTTCGAAAAAGCCGGCGAGTTCGCATCCGACGCCGCGATCGACACCGCCGCCGACGCCGAGATCAACCGCGTCGTCGACGGCGTCGCCGAGCACGTGCCCTTCGGCAGCCAGGTCGACGCGATGGCGAAGACGGGGATCGACCTGGCCGCCAACAACGCGATCAACGCCGAGCTCACGCGCGTCGAAGGGATGTTCGGTCACAAGGATGCGCCGGCGCCGCAACCCGACGACGACGCCGGCAGCGCCGACGACAACAGCTAAGGCAGCGGGAGCAGTGAGGCGGGCGGGGCGAGGTTCTCCGCTCCGTGCTCCGGGATCCCCGACTCGACGAGCTGGCGATACTGCACCAAGCGGTTCGTCAGCCTCGTCACGTCGTCGCTGAGCGCGTAGCTCTGACGGATCGCCGCCGAGAGGTCGGCGGTGTCGTAGGTGTAGTCGAAGCGCTTGAGGGCCGCGATGAGCTGCGCGTCGCTGGCGCGGAGCTGCACGTAGGCGCGCTGAAGCCCGCGCCCGGTTACCTGGTACTGCGGGTAGTTCGAGACGACGATGTCACGCTTGATCTGCGCCTGCTCGATCTCGTTGCGCAGCCCGATGACGCGGTCGTCGCCCGGCGCGTAGCGCGCGGCGACGGCCAGCGCCGCGAGGGCGTCCTCGAACTTCGACGCCGAGAAGAGCGTCTCGGCGAGCCGGATCTGGACGGCCGTCAAGCCGGCGCGCGCGTGCGTATCGGTGGGGTCGATCTTGAGCGCGAGCTGGTAGGCGACCGACGCGTCGGGGAAGTTCTTGTTCGCCAGCGAGACGTCGCCTTGGTGGTTGCGCATGCGCACGATCCAGTGCGCGACTCCCGAGGCGCAGCCTGTCGTTGCGAGCGGCAGGACCGTCGATGCGAGCACGAGCGCGGTGAGGCGAACGAAACGGTTCATCACAGTTTTCCGTGCGGCCAGTAGTGGGCGACCAAGGCGATGTATTCGGCGGCGGGGACGAGGATCAACTGCGCGAGCAGCGTCCCGATGAAGCCCGTCACGATGAGCCAGAAGATCATCGCGGCGACGTCGCGACGCGGACGCTCGTCGCGCACCGTCTGGTCGACGATCAGCGCGGTCGTCGGGTCGACAAAAAGCGCGAAGGCGACCGTGCCGATACCGTTCACGAGGCCCGAGAGGCCGCTCGCGGTCGTCCTCGCCCCCAGGTCCATGACGCTGGCGTAGTACGCGGCGATGACGCCGACCGCGTAGACCGCGTACAGCACGACGTTGAAGATCAGCAGGCGCCGCGGAACCGCCGAGATGGGGAAGTCGGCGAGCGAGAACCGCCGCGGCTTCAAGTGCGCGAGGAGCCACCACAGTACTTTCGGGTCCGCTATCCGCATCAGCGATGCGAGGACCGATCCGCGGCGCTCGAAGGAGTGTACGCCGCGAGTAAAGCCGGCGACGAACATCGGCAACATCACGGCGCCGAGCAGGATGCCGACCGAGCCCGCTGCGATGATGATCCGCATCTGCTCATCGAAAACGTGCAGCACCTCGGGCGGAACGGCCTTGAGGTGTCGCGCCGTCGCGCCGTTGGCGGCGGCGTCGCCGAGCGCGCCGAGCGACGGCGTCATGAACAGCGCGGCTAGGCGGCTCGCCGTCACCAGCAGGCTGAACAGCGAGATCGCCGTCGCGATCCGGCGCGTCGTGACGCCGGCGTAGCGGGCGCCGTAGGCGCCGATCGCAATCGCCTGCGGGATCATGTTGCAGGCGACCGCGAGCACGACGTTGCCGTTAAGAACCGCGCTCACGCCGCGGCGACGCCCGGCAGCCGGACGCCGCGCACCGCGCCCGGTCCGAGGACGCACAGACCGCGCTGCTCAGGCGTGAGTAGCTCGTGCGCGAGCGCGTCGACCTGCTCCGCGTCGACGGCATCGAACCGTTCCTCGACTTCCTCGGTCGAGATCTGACGCTCGTGGACGAAGACATTGCGCGCCAGGCGCGACATGCGGTTGAACGTGCTCTCGAGCGCGAGCGTCAGGTTCCCCTTGAGGTGCTCGCGCGCGCGCGCCAACTCGCCCGGTTCGACGCCGTCGCGAAGGAAACGGTCGAGCTCGTCGGCGACGACGTCGACACACTCCTGCGTGCGCTCCGGCGTGCAGCCGGCGCTGACGCCGAAGAGCCCGGCTTCGCGGTAGCCCTGCTGGAAGGTCTGGATCTCGTACGCGAGCGCGTGCTCCTCGCGCACCCGCTGGAACAGCCGGCTCGACATCCCGCCGCCGAGGATCGTGTCGAGCACCGAGAGCGCGTAGCGCCGCTCGTCCCGCATCCCCAGGCCCGGCATCCCGAGCAGCACGTAGGCCTGCTCGGTGTCGTCGAGGGTGACGTCAAGGCCGGGCGTGTAGCGCGGCTTCTCGTCGTGCGACGGCTGTCCGTCGCCGCGGAAGGCCGCGAACGCGTCGGCCGCGAGCTTCACTACGTCCTCGTGCGCGAGGTTGCCGGCGGCGGTGACGACGAGCGTCTGCGGTGTATAGCGCGACGCGCGCCAGGCGAGCAGGTCGTCGCGCGAGATCGCGCCGACGGTCCGCGCGTAGCCGATCGTCGGATCGCCGAGGTTGGAGCCGCGCCACAGCGTGCGTGCGAAGCGATCGTGCACGACCTCGCCGGGCGAGTCGTCGTACATCTTGATCTCTTCGAGGACGACCTGGCGCTCGCGTTCGAGATCGTCCTCGGCGAAGAGCGCGTTCTGCAGCATGTCGGCGAGGACGTCGACGGCGAGCGGCAGGTGCCGGTCGACGACGTGCGCGTAGAAGCAGGTCGACTCTTTGTCCGTCATCGCGTTGAGCTCGCCGCCTACGGCGTCCATCTCTTCCGCGATCGCGCGCGCCGTCCGCCGCGGCGTCCCCTTGAAGACCATGTGCTCGAGCAGGTGCGAGAGCCCGCGCCGCTCGGGCGGCTCGACGGCGGAGCCGACGTCGCACCACACGCCGATCGTCACCGAGCGTACGTGCGTCATCGTCTCGGTAAGCACGCGTAGACCCGAGGGGAGCGTCGTGGTGCGAATCATCCGCTGGTCCCCTTCGCCAGCGACGCGCGAAACGCCGCGTCCCAGAAGACGCCGCGCCCGCTCCGTAGCCGGTCACGAACGCCGCCCCGGCCGGCCTGCGGCACGGCGATCGAGAACACCGTCGCCGCCGACGGCTGCGCGAAGTCGCCGCTGACGGTGACGCCCTTCCCGACCCCCAGCGGGACGGTCGCCCAGAGATCGATCTCTTCGGTCCCCGGCGCGGCCGCGAAGGCGCCGTCGATCAGCGCTGCGACCTCGGCGTTCCAGCCGGCGAGATCGAGCGGACGGTGGAACTTCACCCCCGAGAGGACGAGCCCGCAGTCGACGTGGCGTCCGGCGCGCTCGCAGCGGACGCGGGTCAGCTGCGCCGCGAGCGGGTGCGCGAGGAGCGCCGCCGCGATCCGGCGCGCCGTCGCGACGTCGCCGCCGGCGCTGCGCGCGACGACCCGCGGATCGCCGGCGTGCGCCGCGAGCGGGACGAGAGCGAGCAGCGCCGCCGCGGCGAGCGCGCTAATACGACTGCGCGAAATACGCTTGATACTTGGCCGCTTCGCCACAGGGGACACAGGTCGGGTAGCGCGCGGGCTCGCGCAGGTTGCGCGTCGTCGCGCCGGTCGCTTCCTTCACCGCCGCCTCGCACTCGGGACGGCCGCACCACGGGACGTCGATCATCCCGGCGCGCTCCTTGCACAGGCGCAGGAACTCGTCGCGGTCGAGCGTGGCGATCGTGTGATCGGTGAGAAACGTCTTCGCCTGCCCGAACATCGCGTGCTGGATCTGCTCGAGCATCGTCGGAATGAAGCCGACGACCTCGCCGAGCGGCACCAGCTGCTTTTGTCCTTCTTCTTTCACCGCTTTGTCGCGGCGCACGAGCGTGACGACGCCGGCTTCAAGGTCGCGGTTGCCGAGCTCGAGACGAATCGGGACGCCGCGCATGTCCCACTCGTTGAACTTGAAGCCCGGCGACTGCCCCGGACGGTCGTCGATCTTGACCCGCAGCCCAGCGGCCTTGCACTCCTCGTAGAGCGCGCGCGCGCGCGCGAACAGCGCGTCGCTGTCGCCGCGCGGGATCGGGACGATCACGACCTCGGTCGGCGCGACCCGCGGCGGGATGCGCAGGCCGCGATCGTCGCCGTGCGTCATCACCAAGGCCCCGAGCATTCGCCACGACATCCCCCACGACGTCGTCCAGCAGTACTGCTCGGTCTGATCCTCGCCGAGGTATTTGATCTCGTACGCCTTCGAGAAATTCTGGCCGAGCTCGTGCGACGTCCCGGCCTGGAGCGCGCGCCCGTCGGGCATCAGCGCTTCAATTGAGAACGTGTGGTTTGCGCCGGCGAACCGTTCCGAGGGACTCTTCTCGCCTTTGTAGACCGGGACGGCGCAGATGTCTTCGGCGACCTCCCGATAGACCTCGAGCATCCGCGCCACTTCTTCGGCTGCTTCTTCCTCGGTCGCGTGCGCGGTGTGTCCCTCTTGCCATAGAAATTCGGCAGTGCGCAGAAAGGGACGCGTCCGCTTCTCCCAGCGCATCACGTTCGCCCATTGGTTGATCAGCACCGGGAGGTCGCGGTACGACTGAATCCACTCGGCGTACATCACGCCGATGATCACTTCGGACGTCGGCCGGATCGCGAGCCGCTCGGTGAGCTTTTCGTTTCCGCCTTCGGTGACCCATGCGACCTCGGGCGCGAAGCCCTCGACGTGCTCCGCCTCTTTCATCAGCAGCGACTCGGGGATCAGCAGCGGAAAGTACGCGTTCTCGTGACCGGTCTCTTTGAAGCGCCGGTCGAGCTCCGCTTGGAGCCGCTCCCACAAGCCGTAGCCGTACGGCCGCAACACGAGGCAGCCGCGGACCGGCGACTGCGAGACCAGCTCGGCGCGATAGCAAGCGGCTTGATACCACTCGGAGAGGTCGTCGTTCTTCGGCGGGATGCGTTCCATGACCAATCGGCCGGGGTTCGCGCGCAGAGGCGACCGTCCTGTTCCGCGCAAAGACGGGCGCGATGCCGAAATTGACGCGGATCTACACCCGGACCGGCGACGACGGAACGACCGGCCTCGTCGGGGGGCAGCGCGTCAAGAAGAACGCCCTGCGCATCGAAGCATACGGGACGGTCGACGAGCTCTCGTCGGCGATCGGCCTCGCGCGCACGGCGCTCGCCGACGTCCAGCGAACGCGCCCGGTGCAGGACCTCGCGCGCGCACACGCCACCGCCGCGGAGCTCGATCGCTGGCTCGCATGGACGCAGGACGTCCTCTTCAACCTCGGCAGCGACCTCGCGACGCTCCCGAAGGACCGCTGGGAGGGGATGCCGCTCGTCACCCCCGCCGACGCGACGGCGCTCGAACGCGCGATCGACCGCGCGCAGACCGAGCTGCAGCCGCTCGATAATTTCATCCTCCCCGGCGGCTCGTATCCCGGCGCATTCCTTCATCTCGCGCGCACGATCTGCCGCCGCGCGGAGCGCCTGCTCATTGGCCTCGCCGGCGACGAGCCGATCGCGCCCGAGGTGATCCGCTACGTCAACCGGCTCTCCGATGCGCTGTTCGTATGGTCGCGCTGGATCAACCACGCGCTCGACCAGCCGGAGCATCTGTGGAATGCGGCGACCGCGCCGCCGGCCGGAACCAGCGGGGCCGGTTAGGTCCCTGGCTCCCGCAGTTCACCGTCGCGCCTGGGGTGGCGAAACAAGATCGTGCCGCGACGAGACGCCGGAACGCTGATCGCCTCGAAGGAGATCACCGCGCGTTCATAGCGCCGGCTACCGCCGAAATCGAGCGGGGCGTCAGCACTTTCTTGGGAGACGTACTGTACTCCGCCGATGGACGTAAAGCGGATCGTCCACGGGACATCGATGCTCGGGCCGGTTGTAAAGTTCCCCGCGGTAACGAGTTTCAGCGTGGCGTACGACGTCGCGCCCACCCACATTTCGCGCAGCCGATTCCGCGTGGGGTCGCGCAACGGGCGTAGAACGAGATGGTACGCGTTGACCCCATCGCAAATCTCCATCCCTGCAAGGGTCAGGTCGTATTCACGCTGTCGCGTGCCTACAGAGCCGATGGTGGGCAGCGGAGATTCGAGAGTCGACGGTGCTGCCACGAACGCAGCCGGCCTTCGCGCTACACCGAAAGAGTACGCCGGAGTGAGAATCGGTACGCCGAGATAGTCCGTCGGCGCCGGATCGCGACTCAGCTGCCACACGTGCCGCCCCTGGACGTCGAAGGTCACGTTAATTCCGCGCGCTACGTAAGGATGCGCGGTTTCTTCAGCACTGAACGCGGTTACATCGATGAGGCCGTCGACAGCCGCGTACCGGGCGGAATAGTGATTCGCCCGTTCGACCCCTCGTTGCGATACGCGCACCGTGACGACGTACTGCAACACGGGCGGATAGACTTGATTCGTCCAAACGTCGCGAGCTCGCTCAAATATCGTCTCCGCACCGGCGAGCGGCGGCACTGCCGGCGGGGCGGCCGCGATTGCCGCGACCAGAGCGATCACCGCTACCATTGAACCGAAGGCCGTTTAGTGCAGCCTGCGCTCCGCGCGCAGGAGCGCGATCGCCGTCACCGCGTCGTCGATGCGGCCGTCGGCGCACGCCTCGAGCGCGTCGCGCAACGGGAGCCGGACGAGCTCGATCCGCTCGTTCGGTTCCGGCGGCAGCGGCGACGTTGAGAGGTCGCGGCCGAGAAACAACGCAACGGGCTGCTCGACGATCGAGGGGATCTCGTAGGTGAAGCCGAGCGCGTCCCAGCGCGCGGCGGCGACGCCGGCCTCTTCGCGTGCTTCGCGCATCGCGCAGCCGAGCGCGTCTTCGTCCGGATGCCGGCCGCCCTTGATCACCTCGAGGACGATCGCGTCGACCGCGAAGCGCGGTTGCCGCACGAGCAGCACGTCGCCGTCCTCTACCAGCACGACCGCGCTCGCCGCCGGCGTGACGACGACGCCGTGCTCGCCGGGTACCCCCGTCGGGTGCACGATGTCGTGCGCCTCGAAGCGTACCCACGCGTTCTCGTAGACCGTGCGGACGCCGCGGCGGCGATACCCCGCGCCGCTCATGGCGCGGCTTCGAGCAGGCCTTCCGGCTCTTCGACGTACTCGATCTTCTCCGGATCGGACCTCCAGAAGCCGTAGCTGAAAAAGAACACGAGGCCGACGACCAGCGCGATCGCGAACCAGATCCACGTCGTGCGCGAGAGCCCGAAGATCGCGAGGAACAGCGACAGCACGATCCCGAGGATCGGGAAGAGCGGGACGAACGGCACCCGGAAGCTCCGCGGCATGTCCGGCTTGCGACGGCGCAGGTAGAGCACGCCGGCGCAGACGACGGTGAACGCGATCAGGGTTCCGATGTTGACCAGGGTCAAGAGCTGGTTGAGCGGGACGATCAGCGCCAAGAGCGCGACCGCGAACCCGGTCAGCATTGTCGTGATCGCCGGCGTCTTGAAGCGCGGGTGGACCTTCGCGACCACCGGCGGAAGCATCCGGTCACGCGCCATCACGTAGAAGATCCGGCTCTGCCCGAGCAGCGACGAGAGCGCGACGCTCGTCGTCCCGGCGAGGACGCCGATGGTGATGACCCAGCTGAAGAACGGCTGATGCAGCGGTGCGAGCGCGGCGACGAGGGGGTTCTTCTCCGGAACCTGCGACCACGGCACGTCCCCGACGAGGACGATCGCCGTCGCGCAGTAGAGCACCGTCCCGATCCCCAGCGCCCCGAGCACGCCGAGCGGGACGTCGCGCTGCGGGTTCTTGCACTCCTCGGCGGTCGTAGTGGCCGTGTCGAAGCCGATGTAGCTGAAGAACACGTACGCGGCGATCGGGATGATCCCGTAGGGCTGCGACGCTTCGATCGCGCCGCCGAAGGGAACGATCGCGCCCCAGCCGTGCGGTGCGAAGTCGGCGAGGTTCGCGGGATGAAACAGCAGCAACCCCGCGCCGATGAAGACGATCAACGCTGCGATCTTCAGCACGACGAAGACGTTGTTCGTCGTCGCGGACTCGCGGATTCCGATCGTCAGCAATACCGAGAGGCCGAGGACGAACAGCGCCGCGACGATGTCGCATTGGGAGTGGGCGAGGTCGTAGGCGCCGGGCTGCCACCAAGGGCCGTTGATCACCAGGTTCGACTGCTGCGCCCAACCGGGCAGCGCGAACCCGAGCGACTTCAGCACGTCTTGGATCGCCGCGGAGAACTGCTGCGCCACCGGCGCCGCGCTGATGCCGTACTCGAAGATCAGCGCGAA
>DASYFS010000014.1:0-1962 GCA_036498305.1 Candidatus Elarobacter sp.
GTCGACGGCATCGTGCTGGTCACGATGCCGCAGCGCCTCGCCACGATGATCGTGCGCAAGGCCGCGAACCTCGTCCACCAGCTCAAGAAACCGATCGTCGGCGTCGTCGAGAACATGTCGTACTTCATCGCGCCCGACACGCGCGAACGCTACGACGTCTTCGGCCCCTCGTACGCCGACCAGGTGGCAGAGCTGGCCGGGGCGCCGCTCTTCGCGAGGATGCCGATCGATCCGCGCCTCGTCGCCCTCGCCGACGCCGGTCGCATCGAAGAGATCGACGACCCGATCGTCGACACGCTCGCCGCGCAGCTCGAAGCCGCGATGGCCGCGCGTCCGCCGAAGCCGAAAGAGACGATCTCGCTCATCTGACGCTCGGCAGCCGACGGGCGCTCGGTTGCGGTAAAGCGCTCGTCCGGTGGTAATACGAGCGTACGCATGGACCTACGACGTCTTCTCGTTGCGCTGGCCGCCTGCATCGCCGTTGTCGCGGGCGCGCTCGTCGCGATCCCGCGCGTGCATGTCGCGGCGGCGACCGACACGTTCCCCGAGGTGACCGACCAGCGGCTGCTTACGGCCGCGCACGACGACGGCTGGCTGATGTTCCTGCGCGACTATCGCGGCGACGGCCACGCGCCGTTCGACCAGATCACAACCGCGAACGTCGGCCGGCTCCAAGAAGTCTTCACCCACGCGGTCAGCCTCCCCGATGGGTTCGAGGCGCCGCCGATCGTCAACGGCCGCACGATGATCGTCACCACGCCGTTCGACCGCGTCTACGCGCTCGACGCAGTGACCGGGAAGCAGCTCTGGGAGTACGATCATCCGCTTCCGAAGCTCGCGCTGCGGACGGTCTGCTGCGACATGGTGAACCGCGGCGTCGCGCTGTACGGCACGACGGCGTACATGGCGACGCTCGACGCGCACGTCGTCGCGCTCGACGCGCGCTCGGGCAAGATCCTCTGGAACCACGTCGTCTACCCGGAGCCCGGACAAGGCTGGACGATGACCTCGGCGCCGATGGCGCTCAAGGGCAAGATCATCGTCGGCGGCGGCGGCGGCGAGTACGGATCGCGCGGCTTCATCGTGGCGCTCGACGCGAAAACCGGCAACGAGCTGTGGCGCCGCTACACGATCCCCGCGCCGCACGAGCCCGGCGGCGACACCTGGCCCGGGAACACGTACAACCACGGCGGCGGCGACCCGTGGCTCACCGGCACCTACGATCCCGAAACCGACACGCTCTTCTGGGGCGTCGGCAACCCGTCGCCGTGGCTGCCCGACTCGCGTAAGGGGAAGAACCTCTACACGGACGCCGTCATCGCGCTGAACCCGGCCAACGGCGCGATCAAGTGGTACTTCCAGCAGACGCCGAACGACCCGTGGGACTACGACGCGACGAACACGCCGGTGCTCGCCGACGTCACGATCGACGGGAAGCCGCGCAAAGTCTTCTACCAGGCGGCGCGCAACGGCTGGTTCTACGTGGTCGACCGCACCAACGGCGAGCTGATCCACATGACGCCGTTCACGAAAGCGACCTCGGTGACGGGCTACGACCGCGCGCATCGGACCGGAACGGTCAACCTCGCGCTCAAGCCGCACGTCGGAAAGAAAGTCTTCACCTGTCCGGCGTTCTTCGGCGGCGACAACTGGTGGCCGTACTCGTTCGATGCCAAGACCGGCTACGCGTTCGTCCCGACGATGCACACCTGCATGACGCTCGGCGGAGACAAGCCGAAGCCGTTCAAAGCCGGCGCGACGTACGTGAACGAGACATTCCAAGTCGAGTACGTGCCGGGCAGCAAGAACTGGGGCGAGCTCCAAGCGATCGACGTCGCGACCGGCAAGCACGTCTGGGGGATGCAGACGCGGCTGCCGTGGAACGACGGGACGCTCAGCACCGACGGCGGCGTCGTCTTCAGCGGCACCCCCGACCGCAAGTTCTACGCCTTCGACGCGCGC
>DASYFS010000015.1:0-5886 GCA_036498305.1 Candidatus Elarobacter sp.
CCATCTCGCGGAACGACGGCGAGAGTTGGAAGTGCTCTGCCTGGAGCGACTGGCGCGCCGTCTCGACGGTATCGCTCTCGCGGATGATCGTGATGACGCGGTCGATGTGGTCGAGCGCCGTCAGGAACCCGAGCAGGACGTGCGCGCGCTCGGAGGCGCGCCGCAGATCGTACACCGTGCGACGGTAGATGACGCCGCGCCGGTGGTGGATGAAGTGCGACAGCATGTCGCGCAGCGAGAGCACCTGCGGCTCGAGCGGCGTCAGCGTCCCGGTCGTCCGCTCCATGCGGAAGTCGCCGGACGGCGGGACGAGCGCGAGCATGTTGAACGCGAAGCTCGACTGCAGCGGCGTCTGTTTGTAGAGCTGGTTGAGCACGACTTGCGGCGTCGCGCTGCGCGCCAGCTCGACGACGATCCGCATCCCCTTGCGGTTTGACTCGTTGTGCAGCGCCGTGATCCCGGTGATCCGCTTCTCTTGATATGCGTCGGTGATCGACTCGAGGATGCGGTTGACGGAGACCTGGAAGGGGACCTCGCTGATGACGATGCGGTGGCGGCCCTTGTCCTCGACGATCTCCGCCTTGCCGCGCAGCGCCACCGAGCCGCGGCCGGTCTTGTATGCCTGCCGGATCGCCTCGCGGCCGAGCAGCACGCCGCCGGTCGGAAAGTCGGGACCGTGGACGACGTCGAGCAGATCGTCGTCGCTCGCGTCGGGCGTGTCGATCAGCTTGACGACGGCGTCGCAGATCTCGCCGACGTTGTGCGGCGGGATGTTGGTCGCCATCCCGACCGCGATCCCCGAGCTGCCGTTGACGAGCAGCTGCGGCAGCCGCGCCGGCAGCACGACCGGCTCTTCGGTCTGGTTGTCGAAGTTGGGGACGAAGTCGACGGTCTCTTTATCGATGTCGGCCAGCATCTCGAGCGCGATGCGTGCCAGGCGCGCTTCGGTGTACCGATACGCCGCCGGCGGATCGGGATCGATCGAGCCGAAGTTCCCGTGACCGTCGACGAGCGGATAGCGCAGCGTGAAGTCCTGCGCCATGCGCACCAGCGCGTCGTAGACCGACGAGTCGCCGTGCGGGTGGAAGCTCTTGAGGACCTCACCGATGACGCCGGCGCACTTGCGGTGCTGCTTCGACGGATCGAGCCCCATCTCGCGCATCGCGTAGAGGATGCGGCGCTGCACCGGCTTGAGGCCGTCGCGCACGTCGGGCAGAGCGCGCGAGGCGATGACCGACATGGCATAGGAGAGGTAGCTCTCCCGCATCTCGTCTTCGACGGCAATGAGGGCTATCCGGGAGTCGTTGTGCACTGGTTCTTTCTATCGATGTGGTGGTGAGGCGGCCGCGTCGGCCAGCTCCTCGGCGGCGCGATTGAGCGCCGCTTGCGCTTCTGCTGCACGGTCTCGCAACGCGGCGACGTGCGACTCATAGCGCAGGTCGAGTTCGGCGAGGTGACCCGCCGACGAGTCGGCAGTGCTCGCGCCGGTGCTGAACTGCTCGCTCACCGTGCGATCGAATCGCGCTTCTTGAAGAGCGCCCCGACGAGAAAACCGACGATCCCGCCGACGACGGCGCCGACCAGCGCGATCGCCAACAGGCGGCTGCCGAGCCCTTCGCCGTAGCGTCCCAGCTCGAAGAATCGGGCGGTCAGGACGACGGCTTCGAACGCTGCCGCGATCGCCGAGCAGACCGCCCCGGCGACCACGCCGACCAGGACGTCACTCATTCGCAGAAGCACCTATCGCTATTCTGAACGTGAACGAGGACGTCCTCGACGGCGCGGCCGCGCTCGACGATTTCGCCGGCCGGCTCGCCGCAACGCTGCGCCCGGGCGACGTCGTCGCGCTGCGCGGACCGCTGGGCGCCGGAAAGACGACGCTCGTGCGCGCGCTCGTCCGCGCGCTGCACGGCGACGACGAAGCCGTCAGCAGTCCGACTTTTGTCTTCCGCCAAACCTATCGTGGGACGCCTCCGATCGAGCACCTCGATCTCTATCGCGTCGACGATCCTACCCAGCTAGGGGACCTGGCGATCGAGGATGCGTTCGCCGCCGATCGGATCGTCCTGATCGAGTGGCCGGAGCACGCCGAAGATCGGCTCCCGCCGTACCGACTCGAGGTCGCGATCGCCGGCTCCGGCGACGGACCGCGGACGGTCCGCGTCGACGACCGGCGCGAGGCGCGGTGAGGATCCTCGCGCTCGACGCCGCGCTCGGTGGCTTCTCCGCGGCGCTGGACGACGGCACCCGCGTCCGGGCCTACTCCTCGGGCCGCCACGACGCGCTGGAGGCGGGTCTGGGCGCGCTGAACGCGCTGCTCGCCGAGGGCGGCCTCGCGCTGGCGCAGCTCGACCGGATCGCGGTCGGGCTCGGTCCGGGGTCGTTCACGGGGGTCCGGATCGCCCTCGCGTACGCCAAGTCGCTGGCGTACGCCGCCGGGGTCCCGCTCGTCGGCGTCTCCTCATACGACGCCCTCGAGCCGGCCTGCGCCGAGCCGCCGGTGCTGACCGTCGTCCACGGCCGCCCGGGGGTCATCTGCGCGCGTCTCCGCGCCGGGACGGTCGCGGTCGCCTGCGGCCGGACGGAGGACGTGCTCGACCGGCTGCTGGCCGGTTCGCCGGGGCGGCTCGAAGTGGCCGGGAATACAGAGGACGTGCTCTCGCCGATCGCCGAACGCGGCTGGACCGTGCGCGTCCTCCCGCCCCGGGCCGAGATCCCGGCCGTCGCCGTCGCCGAGCTCGCGCGCACCACGCCGCCGAGCCCGTCCCCGCACGCGCTCGCGCCCGACTACGGCGAGTCCCCTGCGGTCTCAGTTTCAAGGCGCTCCGCCCCTGGCTCCGCGCCCCCCACCGCCTTCGGCGGCGGGGCCCCCCAACCAGACGCGCCGTGAACATAACGAACAAAGCACGACGCCCCGAGGGGCGCGTCGGTGACGGAATCGGTTCTGTCACCGTGGCGCCGGCTACCCCGGCGTGAAAGCCGAGCTCTACCCCGCCGGATCGGACGTACCGGGCCGGATGGAAATCGAGCGGATGTCGCAGTCGGACCTGCCGGTCGTGCTGCGCATCGAGTCCGCGTCGTTCACCACCGCGTGGCCCGTCAACGCGTTCTCGAACGAGATCCGCGACAACAAGTTGGCGCACTATTTCGTCGGGCGGATCGACGGGCGGGTCGTCGCGTACGGCGGGATCTGGGTGATCCTCGAGGACTCGCACATCACCACGATCGCGGTCAGCCCCGAGCAGCGCGGCCGCAAGTACGGCGAAGAGATGCTGTTGCGGCTGCTCGACGAGGCGATCGAACAAGGCGCGTCGTGGATCACGCTCGAGGTGCGCGAGTCGAACGACGTCGCGCAGAAGCTCTACCGCAAGTACGGCTTCACGACGGTGTCGACGCGGCGCGGCTACTACAGCGACAACGGCGAGAACGCCCTGGTGATGTGGGCCGGCAACCTCAAAGGCGAGCTCTACGCGGCGCGGCTGCGCGTGCTGCGCGCGGCGCTCGACGCCGAGATCGCGCGGCGCCCGCCGCCGGCGCCCTGACGTGATCGCGCCGCCGGCACCGGAGCTGCTGCACCGTCCGCTGGCCGCGCTCGTCCGCGCCTACGGTTCGCCCTCCTCGGTCGCGACGCGCGACGACGGCCAGCACGTCGTCTTCGGCGACGCGGCGGCGAGCGTCGACGCCATCGTCGACGACGACGCGACGGTGCACGCGCTCGACGTCGGCGAGCCCGCCGGCACGCGCTGGACCCTCGCGATCGACGGGAAGCCCCACACCTTCACCTTCGGCGTGACGACGTCGCTCGGTGCGCGCGACGAGCTTGCCGCCGACGCGGAGAACGAAGGCGCGAGCTTTCGCGTCTTCCGGCGCGACGACGGAACGAACCTCGTCCTCGTCTTCGACCCGAAGACCGCGCTGCTCGCGCGCGCCGTCGTCGGCGACCGCGCGACGATGCTGCGCCTGGGCTATCTCACCGATCCGCAGCCGATTCAGAACGCCTTTCCGTACGTCGCACCGAAGCTGCGCGGCGCCGCCGTCGCGGGCGGGAGCGGCGCGCGTGCAACGGTGCTGCGGCTCGACCTCGACCGCGGCGGCGCGGTGACGAAGGTCAGCGTCCTCGTCCCGAGCGGCGACGACGCGTTCGACGCTGCGGCCGCGGCAAAGCTCGGGGGCGAGCGCTATCGGCCGGCGACGCTCGGCGGCCGCGCGATCGCGGCCAGCGTGCTGCGCGAGGTGCGCCACTGAACGGGATCGCGTTCGCTCGTGCGGCGCGCGCCGTTCGCGCGCAGATCGGCCAGCGCAATCGGATCGAGCACAGCGTCCGCGTCGCGCGGTTGGCGGCGCGGCTCGCCCGCGCGCACGGGCTCGACCCGAACCCCGCCCGGGAGGCGGCGATGCTGCACGACTTGGCACGGCTGTACTCGGGTGAGCGGCTGCTGCGCGAAGCGGCGGATCGCGGGATCCCGATCGGCGATTTCGAGCGCGCCAACCCGATCGTGCTCCACGCGCCGCTCGGCGCGGCGCTCGCCCGCGAGCGGTTCGGGATCGACGACGAGCGGGTGCTTTCCGCGATCCGCAAACACACCGTCGCCGACGCGGTCATGGGTCCGTTGGACGCGGTTGTCTTTCTCGCCGACGGACTCGAGCCGGGGCGGGACTACCCGGAGCGGGCGGCGCTCGCCGCCCTGGCCGAACGCGACCTCGCCGGCGCGATGCGCGCCGTCCTGGCCTCCTCGATGGCGTATCTCAACCGCCGCGGGGTACCGATCGCTCCGCAGACCATCGCCGCGGCCGCCGCATACGGCCTCCCCACGCCCACCCAGGAGAACTGCCCTGCCTGAGCTCGATCTCGTCGATCTCGTCCGCACCGCCGCCGACGACAAGAAAGCCGAGGACGTTCAAGTCCTCGATCTCGCCGGCCGCACGATTGTCGCCGACGCCTTCGTCGTCATGACGGGACGCTCGGCGATCCAGACGCGGTCGATCGCCGAGGCGATCGTCGAGGCCGCCGAGGAGGCCGGGCTGCGGCCGCGGGTCGAGGGGAACGCCGACGGCGGCTGGATTCTGATCGATCTCGGACCGGTCGTCGCCCATGTCTTCACCCCCGAGGAGCGCCAGTTCTACAACCTCGAACGGCTGTGGGGCCGCGTCGCGGAAGCGCGCGCCGAGGCGCAATGAAGGAGAAGCCCTACCGTACCACCCGGACCACCCGGCGCTGGAACGCGTTCGTGAAGGGGTTCGTGTGGGTGTTCCTCGTCATCTTCGTACTCACGTCGGTCGGGCTGACGCTGGTCGTCGTTTCGAGCGCCCGCTGAGCGGCCGGAGGGAGGGAGCAACCGCCGCGACGGAACTTCCCCCCGTAGCCCGGGTACGTGAGGGCCGGAGGAACTCGATCCGATGAAACCGTTCGCGGCCTTCGCCGCGCTTACCATCGCCGTCGCGGTATCGATCGCGCCGGCGCTCGCGCGATCGACGTACGTCATCGACGACGCGCACATGCTCTCGTCGGCCGCGATTTCGCAGATCGACAGCCAGGTATCGCAGCTCAATGCCGACACCGGCAAAGAAGTCGTGGTCGTCACGACGCCGTCGCTCAACGGTCAGACGGCCGCCGCTGCGGCCGAGCGCGCGTTCGCGCAGAACCAGGTCAACGGCGTCGAGATCTTCATCGCCAAGCAAGACAAGAAGATCGAGATCCTCGGCGACAGGGCGTCGCGCCAGTTCTTCCCGAGCGGCTCGTTTCAAAATATCTATCAGGCGATGCGGGCGTCGTTCAACAGCGGCAACGTCGACCAAGGCGTCGAGACCGCCGTCGGCCTGATCGTCAACACCTATCGCGGCCACGAGTCGTCGCTGCGCAACCGGCGCGTGCCGGCCGGGACGACG
>DASYFS010000016.1:0-13205 GCA_036498305.1 Candidatus Elarobacter sp.
CCGAGCTCGGCATGGTGCGCCGGCGCCCGCAAACGACGCAGCGTACGCAACGCGTTCTTATCGTGCGTCACCGTGCCGGCGACGCGTGCCCGTGTCCCGGCAAGGAGGTCGACGAGATCCCGATCGGCCTGCAGCACGGAACGCCCGAGCGACGCCGCGATCAACACGGCGTCCGCACGCCCGAGCAGTTGCACGCCCGTGCCGCGCTCCGCGACGGCGGCTGCATCGAACACCGTTACGTCGAACGCGCGGCGCAGCTCCTCGAGCGCCTCGCCCCACGCGGCGGCGGAAGCGATGTCGCAGCCGGCGTTCGATGCCGCCGAGAGCAGGTGCAGGTTGCCTCCCACATCGGCGGTCGAGAATTCGAGCGACGGGAGCGCGCGCAGCCGAAACGACGCTACGCGATCGTACCGGCGTGGAACATCGGAATGGCCCCAGAGGTCGACGAATGCCGTCGACCGTCCGCTCGCGGCGTAGCTGTGCGCGAGGCCGAAGGCGATCTCCGGCGCGCCGTCGGCCGAGGTCGCCGACGTAACCACGACGACCGCGGGACCGGAGACCTGCGCCTGCAGCTTCGTTCGCAACGATTGCAGCGTCCCGACGATGTCGCGTTTCGCGCTGGGGAATCTCATTTGAGCGTCGCCACGACGGGGACACCGTAGACGTCCTCGACGATCCGCGCGGTGTGCAGCCGGCGATCGAATCGTTCGAGCAAAAGCAGGGCCAGCGCCGCCAAGGCCAGGGTCAGCCCGACGGCGACGGCGGCAACGAAGAGCGGCAGCGTGTAGATCGCCTGCTTCGCGTAGGTCGCGCGATCGAGGACGTTGACAGAACCGACAGATCCGGCCTCCGCCTTGTCCGCGACGGCCTCGGCGAGGCGCGACGAGAGCACGGTGAAGGCGCTCGAGCCCGCATCGTGGTCGCGCTGGAGCGCGATGAGCTCGGCGGCGGCGCCGCGTCCGCCGTGGAGCTGGCGGTCCGTATCGGTCAGCATCCCGTCGAGGCCGCGGAGATGCGCGTCGTCGGATGCGACCGTCGATTCGGCCCGCGTCTTCTCGTCCGATGCGGCGACGTAAACCGTGCTCGCCGCCGGGGAGAGCGCTCTGAGGCCGCGTTCCTGTTTGAGCATCGCGGCGCGCTCTTGCGCGACGGCGTGCTCGAGCTCCGGCAAGCCGGGATATGCGCTCGAATACTGTGCCCGCAGCCGCTTGAGCTGCGCATAGTCGCGCGCGTACTGATCCCGGAGGTTGTGGAAGGTCGGATCACTCTCGGTGATGTCGCGGTGCGCCGCGGGCGCGGTCTCCGCGAGCCGTCGCCCGAGGACGTGCGCGGCATCGCGATCGCCGAGCGCCGTCGCGTAGGCGTCGGCCCGCTCACCTGCGAGCCGCTGATATTGAGCGGTCAGCGGACCGGTTCCCGACTTCGGATCGAGCAGCGGGTTCGCCGCCGCCATGTTGGCGATGCGCAGGTCGATCGCGTTCAAGCTCTGGCGACGATGCGCGAGCTGTCCCTCCAGATCGGCGATCAGGGCCCCGAACCTCGCCGTTGCGTTGTCTCGATAGAAGGCGGTGACCTCGCCGGCGACCGCGTTGGCGCCGTCGACCGCGTCGCGTTCCGTTGCTCCCGAAAACTTGATCACCAGGACGCCGGCTGCCGCCTCGCCGGTCGGTAGCGAGGTCGGAACGGAGAGCTTCGCCTTGACGCGATGCTGCAGTGCGTCGATCGCGGCTCCGTCCGTTTGCAGATTGAGATCGCGCGCGACGCGCAAGAGCACCGTCGGGGTCGTTGCGAGCATCGGCAGGTCGCCCGACAGAATCGGCTTGATCGGCGATCGCCCGGCCTGCGGGTCGTTCGGGGCGCTCTGCTCCGCCGCCATCAAGACCGTCGATTGCGCAGCGAACTTCGGCTTTATCTGTCCGGCGACGAGCGTGCTGAAGACGCCGCCCGCGACCAGGATCACCAGCAAGACGAAACGCCGGCGCCAAATGGCTCCGACGAGATGCTCCACGTCAGTACGCTCCTTCGGTGAACACGACCGCCTGCAGGGTCTTCGCGAGGATCGACAAGTCCGTCAGCGTGGACGACGTGCGGATGTAGTGAAGGTCGAGCAGCGTCGCCTCCGGCCGGTGCAGCGGCACTTTGGAGCGGCACGTGATCTGCCACAATCCGGTGATGCCGGGGACCGCAAGGTGCCGCAGGTGCTGCCACGGTTCGTAACGCTCGACGACGAACGGCATCTCGGGCCGCGGACCGACCAGGGTCATGTCCCCGCGGAGAACGTTCCACAGCTGCGGGAGCTCGTCGATGGAGAGCTTTCGCAGCCACCTGCCGACCGCCGTGATCCGCGCGTCCGACGGTCCCGCCGGCGAGAGCCGATCGGCGCACTCCGCTTGCCGCATCGTCCGGAGCTTGTAGATCGTGAACAAGCGCTCGAAGCGGCCGACGCGACGCTGTTCGAAGAAGACCGGGCCCCCGTCCTCGATGACGATGGCCAGGGCCGCCACTGCGAGGACGGGGAGCGAAAGAATGCAGACCAATGAGGCGACGACGATGTCCACCGCGCGCCGCAGCGCCCGATAGCCGCGGCGCTCGACGAACACCACATCGATGGGAAGCTTGAGCGGCGCGTCCGTGCGAACCTGACGGGTGCTGGGGCTCGGCTCGACGGTCGTGTGCAAGAGCGCGTTCATGAGCCTTTCCTAGTGAAAGAGCGTCCAGCGAAGTGCGCTCAGCGCGGCGGCGAACGCCGACGCGTCGACGTGATGCCCCGTCGGTACGTAAACTTGGTCACCGTCGGCAAGCGGAGGATTCTGAGCAAGGTCGCCGCGCGTCACCGCGGTGACGTCGTAGGTCGAGACGTGGCCCGCGCGTATGACCTTGACGTGTCCGAGGTCGGCGTTCTTGTCGGGACCTCCGGCGTTGAAGACGGCGGCCAGCAGCGAAACGTCGGATTTGAGAACGACCGCGCCCGGATGGAGCACGATCCCGCCGACGGTGACCGACGGCGCGGTCGGTACGATGACCGCGTCGCCGCTCTGCGCCGGCTCGTGAAACGCGGGATCCGCGATCGACACGGATCGCGTCGCTGTGCCGCGGCGCAATGATAGTTGCGCCGTCATCGCGCCGTCCGTGAGCCCGCCGGCCTGGTCGATCGCGTCGGACAGCGGCTCGTCGGAGGCGAGGTACGCGTACCCGGGCTGTTTGACCGCACCGGCGACACGCACCGCGAGCGGCTTGTTGACGAACCGGATCTCGTCGCCCGGACGGAGCACCGGGCCGGGCTCTCCCCTGGCCGCGAGCGCCACGAGATCGTAGGCACCGAGCGGCACGCCGTCGCGTTGAACGGTGACCGTACGCATGTCGATCTGCGAGCGGTACGGATCGAAGGCCGGCGACGCGGACGCCGACGAGGACGCGCCGCGCATCGACGCCACGGCGCCCGCAAGCGTCTGCCCCGGCAGATATTTCACGACGCCGTCGGGGATCGCGAACGGCCATCCGGCAACGGTAATCGCCGCCCCTTCGGTCTTGACCGCAACGTCGACCGCGACGTAGGGCAGATACCGGCGCAGCCCGTCGCGAATCCGCGCCGCGACGATCGCCGGCGCCGAGCCGGCCGCCGGAAACGTTCCGCAGAGCGGCATCGTGATCGATCCGTCGCTCGAGACGATACGATCGCCGCTCAACTCGGGATGGTTGTAGACGAGGACGTAGACGTCGTCGCCCGGCCGCACGACGCCGCCCGCCGCCGCGACCGGTGGGAACAGCGCGCCCAGCAGAACGGCAACGGCGGCGACCGCCGCTCTCTTACTGGAACTGATAGACATGGATGTAATCCACCAGCATCTGCGCGGGGAAGGTCGTCGACGCGGTGGGCGATCCCGGGAAGCTGCCGCCGACTGCGAGGTTGAGGACCAAGCTGCACGGGGTGTTGAAGACCCACGTCGCCCCCGCCGGCAGTGACGCGGGCGTGACCACGGCGTACTGGACGTTGTCGAGGTAGTACGCGATGCTGTTCTGCTGCCAGAGGACGCCGAACAGGTGATAATCGTCGCCGAGCTTCTGCGCGTGCGGAAGGATGTACGTGACCGTGACCGGTCCGGAGGTGAAGCCCGGCCCGTGGAGCGCGCCGTACAGGACGCCCGGGCTCGAGCCGACGTTTTCCATCGCGTCGATCTCGCCGCTGTCGGCTTGAGTGCCGGCGCTCAACCAGAATGCGGGCCAGAGCCCGGTCCCCTCCGGTATCTTGATCCGCGCTTCGAAGTACCCGTACGTCTGCGAGAACAGGCCGCGCGTTATCAGGCGCGCCGACGTGTAGCTGCACGAGCCGTACCAGCACGTCGCGCCGAACGGGTTCTCAGCGTACGCGCTGACGGCGAGGTTTCCGTTGCCGTCCTGTACCGCGTACTTCGTGGTGAAGTTCGCTGCCTGCGGGTTGACGACGTTGGCGTAGTACTCCAACTCGTGATTGTCGCCCCAGGGGCCGGTGTCGTCGGACCATTTCGTCGCGTCCACCTGCGTGCCGACCGGGCCGTTGAACTCGTCGGCGAAGGTCGGTTTCATGCTGTAGAGCGTCGCCGGATTGATCGCCGGCGGCGGCGTTTGCGTGGGGACGACCGTCGGCGCAATGCTCGGCGCGGGCGTCGGCTGCGACTGCGACGACGAGATTGCGATCAGCGCGAACCAGTAATTCAGATTCGCCGCGAACGTGAACGGACTGCTCGAGCCCGTGAAGGTAAGCGTCGTACCGGAGACTGCGGCGGGTCCTTCCCACGCGTACTGCCACCCCAGCGAAGGACGCGTCGGATCGTAGAGTGCGAGATAGTAAGTGACGTTGGGGACGATGTCGCCCGCCGGTACGGAGAACGAGAAGCCCGGCGTCGACAAGAACGTGATCGGCGAGCTCCAGTAGAGTCCCAGGTACAAGAACGCATTCGCGTTCGCGAACGATCTTGGCGCGCGATGCGTCTGCACCGCGCGCTTGAAGTCGAGCGCGGGTACCGGCGACGACGGTGCGCCGCTCTGCATCGTCGCGAGGATGTTCTCGGTTCCGGCAGACTGCGCGACCGGCATCGAGAGCGTCGCGCCGAACCCGGTATTCGACTGTGCAAGCGTAACGGCTACCGGCGACGCGGTCGGAGCGCCGCTCGGCCCCGCGGTCGCGATCGTGACGACTTGCTGCTGCGAGGCCGAGAACGGTGCCGTCGTGGGCAGCACGACCGGCGTCGGCGTTGAGGTGGGCGTCGGCGTCGATGTGGGGCTCGGCCCCACGGGTCCGGCCGGGTTCACGGACCCGCCGCCGCCGCACGCTGCGAGCGTCCCTACGGCGACGGCCAGCACGGTGATCCGGAAGGCGCGGGTCATCCGGCGGCCTCAGCCGGCGCAGTGGGTGCAGGCCAGGGTTGTGCCGCCTCGCCGCGCGGCGGAACGACCGGCTCTTCGCGATCGTCGCGCGGGACGGCACCGCTCAGATGAGCGACTGACGACGTAAGGCAAAGCGAAAACACCGGCAACCTCACTACCCGCCTCCGCTGCGGCACGAGGAATGCGCGAACGGTTCATAAGCCGCGGCGGCGGAGTCCAACCTTACGCCGCGGCGCGTAAAGATCGCGTAAACGGCGGTGTGAACGAGGATGTTAACGCCCGGCACGGAAGACTGTGCGCCCGATCACACCCGTCGTTCTGGGGCGAGGGGTTTTTCGGCGTCTTACTCGGAGCAGCGTAAGGATTTCTGAGCGTGCTCTCGGTCGACCGAAGCCGGATCATCCACCGCCGCCTCATCGACGCCGTTCTTACCGAACGGCCGTCCCTCGTCACGTGCGTGGCCCCGGCCGGCTACGGGAAATCCGTTTTCGCCGCCGAGCTCAGCTCGCAGTATCCGAGTTCCGTCGAATGTGCCTTCGACTCAGGGGATCCGGCGGGGTTCGCTCACGCCGTGATCCGGGCCCTGATCGACGAAGACCCTGAGCGAGAAGCCGACCTCAAGCGCGGGCTCGAGGACCGATCCGGCGACCCCGATCGGGGCATCGAGTTCGCCGTCTCCGCCTGGGGAGCGACGACGCGGCCGGCGGCCGCCGTCGTCTTCGAGCGGATCGACGTGTTGGAACCCGCGGCGCGCCCAGCGTTAAAGGCCTGTCTCGGCACGCTCGCCGCGCGCAGCATCGTGATCGCGTGCTCCCGCGCGAGCATCGGCGACGTCGTTCCCGCCCGGATTCCTCCGGGCGCGGTGGTCGCACTGACCGAACGCGACATGCGGCTTACGCTCGAAGAGACCCGAGCGATGGTGGGAGCCGACGTCGATGAGGAGACGCTGGGCCGCATTGACGCCGTCGCGCTCGGGTGGCCGCTGGCGCTCGAGGTGCTGAACCGCGGCCGGCGGCGGGACCGGCTCGAGCGTTTGCTCACCGATCCGTACGACTTCGAGTTCGGTGCGCTTCACTCGTACGTCACCGACCAGATCCTCGATCCGCTTCCTGCCGACGATCTCGATCTTCTTCACACGCTGTGCCTCGCCGGTCCGTGCACACCGGCCGAGCTCGCCGAGCTGATGCCGCCGGAAAAGCCGCACCCTTTGCAGCGTCTGCGTGAGCTGCCGCTGGTGCGGATCGAGGAAAATCGCGCATCCGTGCACCCCGTGCTGTGCGCCGTGCTCGCAATGGACCACCTGGAGCGGCGCCGCGCCGTCGCGCGGCGAGCGTGCGATATCATCCTCGCTCGCGGTGCCGCTCCGGTGCGTGCAGCGCGTATCGCCCTGGCCGGCGGCGACGCGGCGCACGCAGCCGACGTGCTGGAAGCCTCGATCAGCGCCGTCGCCGATCCGCACCACGGCGCCGCCGAGATCGTCGAGATGTTCGATCCGGACACGCTCATGCGCCATCCGAGCTTATGGAACGCGACGATGATCTATCGGCTCTTCGCAATGCGGACCGAGGTCTGGCAGCGTGAGGCACGCGCGGTGTGGTCCACCTTGACGCCGCAAAGCCCGGTCGATACGATCGTCGGCGTCGCAACGAACGTCTTGAGCGTGCACGCCGAGTGCGGGGAGTGGCGCGAGTTCGCGCGCTTCAACGAGCTCGTCGAGCAGCGCTATCGTGAAGCCGGTTACAGCGACCATCCGCTGGTGAAGCTCGGTGCGGCGCTTACGGCCGCCTGGATCAAGGTCCAGCGGATGGAGGACTTCGATCTGACCGCGCTGATGCGCGAGATCGCACCGCTGCTGTCGGTCGAGTATGTCCATGCGCTCGTGCTCTGCCATGTCGTCGCCGCAGTCCATGCGGCGCGCGGCAAGCGCACCGCGCAACGGAGTGCGCTGGATGAGGCGCTGATTCGCGCGCGCCGATGCAGCGTCCCGAGCGTCCTCGCGATGTGCCTTCAGGAGTCGGCGATCACGGCGTGGCTCGCCGACGAATCCGCACTCTTCGCGGCCCACGTCGAAGAGCTCGAAGCCTTGGTCGAAGCGGTGCCCGCGCTCCGGGGCGGCGCCGCGCATTTTCTCGACTGCGCGCGCGGTCGGGGCGCTTTGGCGCGCGAGGGAGGCGAAAAGCCGCCGACGCGCGCGCTCTCGTGGCTCATCGCTGCCGGGACGACGCGCTCCAGCGGCGAGCGGCGAGCGTTCCTCGACGAAGCGCTTCGCACAGCCGACGGCTGCGGCTACTCGCGCGCACGCATCCTGACGAGGCTCGCCATGGCCGCGGCGCTTCCGGGCGTCGGGACGCGATGGGAAGAGGCGCAACAAATTGCCGCGGCGGTGGACGCTCCGTTCTTCCAACGGTTCTTCGAGTCGGGGATCGGCGCCGAGAGACTCGAGCCGTTTCTCAGCCGCTTCCGCTTCGAAGAAGCGCCTGAAGATCGGGTCGTCGTTCGTGTTCTCGAGGGCCTCGTCGAAGTGGAAGGCAAGGTGCTGCGGTTCTCACCGAAGGAGCTCGCGCTCATCGCGATGCTCAGCCTGCATGGCGGCCCCATCGACGGCGACACCCTGTGCGAGGAACTCTGGCCGGAGTCGCCGCTCGAGAGCGCGGCGAAGTCGCTGCGCGTCTACGTCACGCGCGTTCGCAAGAAGGTGCGCGACGGCTCCTGTATCGAGGTCGACAAAGGCCGTTACCGCGCCGCGAACTACGTCCGCACCGATCTCGATCGGATCCATGTCTTCATGCGGACCATTCCGGCGAGACCGTCCCAGAATGACATCAGCGTGGCGCTGCAGCGGTACGACGCGATGCTGGCGGGCCCCCCGGCATTCCTCGTCGACCTGCCGGCGTTTGCGACGCTGAACGCGCACGTCAACGAGCTCCTCGACTTGACGGAGGAGTGGCTGCGGCAGGCACGCGCGCGCTCGAGCCTCACCGACCGTGCGCGGATCGACCTGGCGCTGAACCAAGACGCCTCGTAACGCCCCCAAAACGAGGGAGCCCGCTGCGCGTGCAGCGGGCTCGTCTCCCGAACTTGGTCCCGAGGCGGTTAGGCCGTAGCGGCCAGTTCCCGCGTGTCGTGTTCCGTCGTCACGACGTGGGTGAAGCGACCTGATGCGGCTTCGATGCCGCGCTTCACTTCGGTCGTCAGCATGGTCTTGGCGCCCATCGCCTCCGCGGCATATTCGCATGCCGCCCACGGATCTGTGTGGTCGCCGCACGTGTAGAAGTCCATCGCTGCGTAGCCGGTCTCCGGCCAGGTGTGGATCGACAAGTGCGACTCTTGGATCACCACCACTCCGGACACCCCTTGGGGCTGGAAGCGGTGGAAGGCCGTCTCGATGATGGTGGCGTTCGCAGCCAGTGCTGCGTTCCTCATCATCTCGCGGACCGCGTCGACGTCGGTGAGCTTGGCTGAATCACAGCCGGACAGCTCGCAGACGATGTGCGTGCCGAGTGCTTTCAATTGTTTACGACTCCTCGGGTTCGGTTGGGAGAATCCCACCTCCAGGCGTGTCGTCCAGCGCGTGCGGTACACCGTCTCGCTGTCGACCTATCAGCAGACTCTTGCCGGCACGGTCTCCTTTTGGACCGAACGGACGTTCCGCTGCGATGGCGCGTAGGGCGCGCCGTCCCCAAGATTTCCGATTGCGACTGCCGGGCACCTCATTAAGACAACCGAGGGTCCCGAAAGTCCGACCGCCATGGTACCCCCTAGGGGGGCGTATGTAAATACCTTTAGTCGCCGAATGGTACGACGGTGACCGATCGGGCGACCTCACCTCCGGCCGCCGGGCGCGGCACCGCCGTCGGCCGCAGTCTCGCCTCAGCCGGCCGGCTGGACGAGGCGCTGAGCGTCCTGGTCGAGGCGGCGGCCGCGAACCCCGCCGACGTCGAAGCGCACTTGGCAATCTACGAGGTCGCCCAGATCCTGCGCCGCCCCGAGCTCGCCCTCGAGCACCAGCGCCGGGCGATCGCGTTGGCGCCGATCCACAGCACGTTTGCGCCCCGCGAGGACTACGCTCTCCTCGTGCCGTGCGTCCCGGGACCGTTCACCGCCAACACGCCGGTCGATCTGCTTTTCGATCCCGATCGCGTGACGCTCCACCGCTGGTACGTCGACGACCCCGCCGCCGCGATCCCGCCGTTGCCGCGCCACGACGCGATCTTCGTCGCGGCCGGCGAGTCGACGGCGGCGCAGCCCGCGCTCGCGATGCTGGCGGCGCTAACAGATCGGGCGAGCGTCCCGGTGATCAATCGCCCGGGCGCGATAGCGCGGCTCGGCCGCGTCGACTTCGCCCGGACGTTCTCGCGCGCGCGGCACTGCCGCGTCGCGCGCACGCTGCGCGTCTTGCGGGCAACGTACGAGGCCGAAGGTTTCGCGCTCCCGCACATCGTTCGGCCGGTCGACTCGCATGGCGGCTACGGATTGGCGAAAGTCGAGACCGACGACGATCGCGGCGCGTTTCTCGCCGCGACGAGCGCGCAGGAGCTGTACGTCTCCGACTTCGTCGACTACCGCAGCGCCGACGGCTTCTTCCGCAAGTACCGCATCCTGTTCGTCGACGGCGAGCCGTGGGCGTTCCACCTCGCGATCTCGCCGCACTGGATGGTGCACTACTACAATTCTCCGATGGTCGAGAACCAATGGATGCGCGACGAGGAGCGCGCGTTCTTGGACGACATCGGCGGCGTCTTCAACGGCGAGCTCGCCGACGCGCTGCAGGAAGCGTCGCGGCTGCTCCCGCTCGAGTACGTCGGGATCGACTGCGCGATCGATCGCGACGGAAAGCTGCTGCTCTTCGAGGCCGACAACGCGCTGATCGTCCATCAGCTCGACGACCCGGCGCTGTTCGGCTACAAGCACGCGCACGTTCCGCGCATCAAGGCGGCGATCGACGCGATGGTCCGCCGGCGCATCGCCCGGTGAACGACGACGCATCGCTTGACCCGCGAGACTGGGACGAGTTTCGCGCGACCCTTCACGCGGCCGCCGACGAGGTCGTCGACGCGCTCGCGTCGATCCGCTCGCGCCCGGCGTGGCAGCCCGTTCCCGACGACGTCAAGGAGGCGCTGCGCGCGCCGATCCCGCCGGGGGGCGAGCCGCTCGACGCGACGTACGCGCGTTTTCGCGAGCTGATCGAACCGTATCCGACCGGGAATGCGCATCCGCGTTTCTTCGGCTGGGTCCACGGCGGCGGCAGCGCCGCGGGGATCCTCGCCGAGCTCCTCGCCGCCGGGATGAACGCGAACGTCGGCGGCCGCGAGCATGCGGCGGTCTACGTCGAGCGCGCCGTCGTCGGGTGGTTTGCCGAGCTCTTCGGTTTCCCGCAGAGCGCGAGCGGGATCCTGACCAGCGGCACCTCGATGGGGAACCTGCTCGCGGTCGTCGCCGCCCGCGACGCGGCCCTCGGCTCCGATGCGCAAGACGCGGGGACGCAGGGCGCGCCGCTGGTCGCCTATGCCTCGCCGGGCGTCCACGACTCCGTCGCCAAGGCGCTGGCAGTCGCCGGCCTCGGCCGCGCTGCGCTTCGCGAGGTTCCGATGGACCGGCTGCGGGAGCGAATCGCCGCCGACCGCGCGGCCGGAAACCAGCCGTTCCTCGTGGTCGCGACCGCGGGGAGCGTCGACTTCGGCACCTTCGACCCGCTCCCGACGCTCGCCGACCTCTGCGCCGAGGAGGGGCTGTGGCTGCACGTCGACGGCGCCTTCGGGGCGCTCGCGATCCTCAGCCCCGATCACGCCCCGCTGGTCGCCGGAATCGAGCGTGCCGACTCGCTGGCCTTCGACCTTCATAAATGGCTGCAGGCGCCGTACGCCGCCGGCTGCGTCCTGTTCCGCGACGAAGCCGCGCACCGCGCTCCCTTCACATCGGCGCCGGCCTACCTCAAAAGGATGGAGCGCGGGACCGGCGCGGGGGCGCCCTGGTACACCGACTACGGGATCGAGCTCTCGCGCGAATTCCGCGCGCTCAAAGCCTGGTTCATCCTTCGTCACTACGGCCCGGAGCGGCTCGGAGCGACGATCGCGCAGACCTGTTCCCTCGCCGTCCGGCTCGGCGAGCTTGTGGAGGCCGACACCGGCCTCGAGCTTCTCGCCCCGGTCGGACTGAACGTGGTGTGCTTCCGCGTCCGCCCGGCCGGCCTCGACGAGGAGGCACTCGATCGCCTCAACGCCGCTATCGCGATCGCCGTCCAGGAAGCCGGGGCCGCGGTGCCCAGCACAACGCGGGTCGCCGGCAAGCTGGCGCTGCGCATCTGCATCGTCAACCACCGCACCCGCGCTGAGGACCTGGACGTGCTGGTGGCGGCCGTTCGCTCGGCCGCGGCCGATCTAACGGCGACTGAGACGTTCGGAGGTCCTACCGGGTTCTAGAAAGTACAGAAACCCCTGCACTATCTTGACCGAGGGCGGGGTGCCCGCTACGCTGGGAGATCAATGGCCGCCACGACCGATAACCTCATCCAAGAGTACCGCCACGGATTCCACGATTCCGAGGACGCCTACGCGTTCAAGTCCGACAAGGGCCTGAACCGCGAGATCGTCGCGCGCATCTCCGAGATGAAGAACGAGCCGGCGTGGATGCGCGAGTTCCGCCTCAACGCGTATGACGTCTTCCGCGCGAAGCCGATGCCGACTTGGGGTGACACAGAGCTCCTCGAGCAGATCGACTTCGACAACATTCGCTACTTCGTCAAAGCGGGTGAGCGCACGGAGCAGAACTGGGACGACGTCCCCGAGGACATCAAGCGCACCTTCGATCGTCTCGGGATCCCCGAGGCCGAGCGCAAGTTCCTCAGCGGCGTTTCGGCGCAGTACGAGTCCGAGGTCGTCTATCACAGTGTGATCGAGGAGCTCGAGCGCGACGGCGTGATCTTCTGCGACATGGACACGGCGCTGCGCGAGCATCCCGAGATCGTGCAGAAGTACCTCTCGACCGTCATCCCGGTCCAAGACAACAAGTTCGCCGCGCTCAACTCCGCGGTGTGGTCGGGCGGATCGTTCGTCTACGTCCCCAAGGGCGTCGAAGTGAAGATGCCGCTCCAGGCTTACTTCCGGATCAACACCGAGAACATGGGCCAGTTCGAGCGCACGCTGATCATCGCCGACGAAGGCTCGAAGGTGCATTACATCGAGGGCTGCACCGCACCGCAGTTCTCGACGTCCTCGCTGCACTCGGCGGTCGTCGAGCTGATCGCGATGGACGGCGCGTCGATCCGGTACACGACGATCCAGAACTGGTACCGCAACATCTACAACCTCGTCACCAAGCGCGCCGTCGCGTACAAGAACGCAACGGTCGAATGGGTCGACGGCAACATCGGCTCCAAGCTGACGATGAAGTACCCCGCCATCTACCTGATGGGCGAGGGTGCGCGCGGCGAGATCCTCTCGGCGGCGTTCGCCGGCGAAGGCCAGCACCAGGACGCGGGCGCGAAAGTCATCCACGCGGCGCCGAACACGACGTCGGTCGTCACCAACAAGTCGGTGACGGCACACGGCGGGAAGACGACGTATCGCGGCCTCGTCGAGATCCATCAGGGCGCGGTCGGCGCGAAGACGCGCGTGAAGTGCGACGCGCTGATCATGGACGACAAGTCGTCCTCGGACACGAAGCCGACGATGAAGGTCGACGAGCAGCGCTCGACCGTCGAACACGAGGCCTCGGTCTCGAAGATCGGCGAGGAGCAGCTCTTCTACGCGATGAGCCGCGGCCTCAGCGAAGCCGACGCGACGGCGATGATCGTCAACGGCTTCTTCGACTTCTTCGTCAAGGAGCTCCCGATGGAATACGCC
>DASYFS010000017.1:0-12729 GCA_036498305.1 Candidatus Elarobacter sp.
CACGGCGAAAGGCTTCGTCTTCCTCACCATCGAGGACGAGACGGGCCTCGTCAACGTGATCGTGCGTCCTGACGTGTACGAGCGCAACCGCCGCGTCATCCGCGGCTCACAGTGCTTGATCGTCGAGGGCGTGCTGCAGAAAGAGTCCGGCTGCATCGACGTGATCATGAAGCGCTGCTGGCCGCTCGACGCGCACGGAACGACCGACAAGGTGCGCGCACGGAACTTTCACTGACGCCGCGAAGAGGCCGGGGTGACTTTGCGGGTGGTCGCGATGTTTGTGCTCGCTGTGCTTACCGGCTGCGCCGGGCACGTCCATCTTCCCGGCGGGCACGACGTCGGGATGTTGATGGATCACGAGATCGGCGACGCGATCGCCGCGTCGTACCCGCAGCTCGACGTCGGCCGCGCGCAATGCCCGTTTCTCCTCAACCTGAGCTGGGGAAGGCAGGAGGACTGCACCATCGCGGTCGACGGCCTCCCGCTTCACGTCACCGTGTTTGCCGGACAGCACTTCGCAGAGTTCAAGCGCGTCGACGCGGTGTTCGTCGCCCAAGCGGAGGAGACGAAGGAGCGGCGGCGGCTGCGCCGGCAGTACGACGCCGAGGTCTCGGTACGGTGTGACGGCGCGCCCGTCCGCCTCATCCGCGCGCCGGCCGAGTGTAGTGTGATCGGTCGTGACGGGGCCCCGCGATCGGTCGCGATCGCTCCCCCGGGACTTCCGGGATATCCCGCCGGTGGGACGGAGATCGACGGCATGCCGACGCTCGAGGAGCGCTTCTTCGGCGCCGGCGTCGCGGCGCAGCGAACCGGCAGCGCGACGCTGCGCGGCTCCGACGTCGAGCGCTATATCGGCGCGACGCTCCACCTCTTGCCCGACGGTGCGGCACGCGAGGTCGCCGACGCGATACGCTGTCCGCCGCGGATGACCGTGCGCGACGGGACGTCCGCGTCCTGTGCCGTCGTCTTCGGGAGTACGACGCTCCCCTACAGCGTGCGCTTCGAGGAAGGGCGCGGGGTCTTCGTCGAGCCGGAGCATGCGGCGTACGACCTCGCGGCGCTGGCAGGCACGGTACACCGCATGGTGGAGCGACGCGCAGCCCGCCTGAAGATATCGGTGGCGTCCACGATCACGTGTGGGAATGGCAACGTCCTCGTCTTCGATCCGGGCGCTCAAGTTCGGTGCTTGAGGCAGATCACTGGCCTGCGGGCTCCCGATGTTCTGCTGGTTCGGTTCCTCGATGAGGGCGGAACGCTGAGTGTCTGGCGGAAGCACGACCTCGACATCCTCAATGGTCCATGACGTGTGGCTTCTCCGCAGGAGGGCGGGATGACGTTCCGCGTCGTCGCGATGCTGGTCTTCAGCGCGATCGTCGTTTTCGCGTCGACGGGCTGCGCGATGCACGTGCAGTTCTTTGCCGGCAGCGACGCGCAGACGTGGGTCGACCACGACGTCGGCGATATGGTCGCCGCGTACCAGCCGCAGCTCGACGTCGGCCCCGCGCACTGTCCGTTCCTCATCTCCCTGAACAGCGGCGGCCGGTGTACCGTCCCCGTGAACGGACGACCGCTGCGCGTCGACGTCGTCGCGGCGCGCGGGCAGAACCCGCCGATGCGGCTACAAGCCGTCGATGCCGTCTTCGTCGTCAAGACCGCCGAGGCGGCGGCGACGGCCGCACTGCGGCGAACGTTCGCCGCCGACTTCACCGTGCGGTGTCCAGGCAAGCCGGTTCAGATCCGCTCGCAACCCGTCGAGTGCGCCGCGACGGGTCCCGACGGTCTTCGCAAGCCGCTCGTTCTGGACTTGCGCGGCTACACGGGCGCCGCCGTCGTCCGCACGGACCTCGGCGGCTACTCCACCGCGGCGGAACGGATCTTCGGCGTTGAGACGATGGCTCAGCACAGCGGGACGCTCACGGTGGCCGGCCCCGCCGTCGAACGCTACATCGCGGCGACGAGCGGCCTTCTGCTCGACGACGACGAGACGTCGCGCCATCATGCGGCGCCGCGGTGCCCTGCGCGCATCACCGTCCGCGACGGAAGGAAAGCGTCGTGCACGTTGCACTTCGGCACGAGCGCGTTGCCGTACGAGGTTCGCTTCGACGAAGGTCGCGGACTGCTGATCGAAGCCGACCACCAGGCGCTCGACGTCATCGCGCTCGACCGTTTGGTACGCGTCATGGCCGAACGCCGCGCCCGTCGGCTCGGCCATCCCGTGGCCTACGCCGTCTCGTGCGCCTCGACCGACGTCGTCGTCGTCGAACCCGGCGAGATCCTTGAATGCACGGCCACACCGTTCGGCGGGAAGGCGACGCTGGCCGCGGTGAGCATCCTCGACCGCGGCGGGGACTTCCGGATGTACCAGCGCGCCGACGCCGAAGCCGCCGGACGGTGATCGTGAGGTACGACGGCCTTACGTGCCGCTCGGCCGCCTTCGAAGCGCCAGGTAGATGGCGAGCGTGACGACGGTGAGCATGATCACGGCGGGCAAGCCGAAGCGGAAGTATGCATCAACGATGCCGCGACCCGACGCGCCCGATTTATCCTCGAGAATGAACTGATCGACCAGCACCATCCCGACGATGAAGTACGCGCCGAGTATTCCGAGCACGATCAGGGCGACGCGAGGACGACGAGGGCGGGGCGGCGCTGAATCGGACATTTACAAGAAGCGGGCCGCGACGATCGCGACGTCGTCGCGGAGGTTGTCGGCGCTGAAGGCGCGGGCGCGGCTGATCAGCGTGCGCACGATGAGCTCGACGGGGGCTTCGGCAAACTGCTCGACCGTCGCGATGAAACGCTCCATCCCGAAGAACGAGCGATCCGGAGCGCGGGCTTCGGTGATCCCGTCGGTCGTGGCGACGAAGACGGTTCCGGGCGGCAGCGGGATGAAGCTTTGCTTGAAGAGATGGTGCTGGTCGTCGAAGACGCCGATCAGCGGCGCCGTCGGGGCGAGCGTGACGATCTCGTCACCCGGCACGGCGATGACCGCCGGCTCGTGCCCGCCCGACGCGTAGTGCATGATGCGGCGCGACGTGTCGACCATCGCGAAGAAGATGCTCGCGAACGATTCGATCTTCTCGAAGGCGTTGTTCTCGATGTAAAGCCGGTCCATCGAGCGCAGCACGCTCTCCGGCGTTTGACCCTGCGAGGCGTATGCGCGCAGTCCGTACTTCACCATCGCCGCGTGGATCGCGGCTTCGGTGCCCTTTCCCGAGATGTCGGCGATCGAGAACGCTACGGCGTCGTTGTCGAAATGGTACACGTCGACGATGTCGCCGCCCGTGTAGCCGTTTGCGAGCTGGTACCCGACGGCGTATTCGATCCCGGCGATCGAGGAGTTGCCGCGCGCGAAGAGATGCTCGATGAGCACCTTCGCTGCGGTCGGGTTCGGCACGTCGGCACGGCCGTCGACATGTAATACGACGGCCGCGTCATCGTCGAACTCCGGCAACGGCAAGCGCTCGGCCGGCGTCGTAAGCGGCGCTGGAACTTCCACCTTGCGTTCAATCGTGGCCAAGCGAAAAACGCCTCTACGGTTAGGCGCTCGCTCGTCAGTGCAGACGACGCGCCGGGCGCGGCTCGCGGGCCGGCCCGGCGCACGTCGTATTTATGCCGCGCGCTGCTGCAGCTTGAGGACGATCTTGTCCCAGCCTTCGTCGCGTTTGTCGAAGTGCTGATACGCTTCAGGCGCCTTCTCGAGCGGAATCCGCTGGCTGATGTAGCGGCTGGGCTTCGCGACGCCGGCGAGGATGACGTCGCGCAGATACTCGTTGTAGCGCTTCACCGGCGCCTGACCCATCTCGACGCTCAGCCCCTTCTCCCACGCGAGACCGAGCGAGATGGTGAACTTTCCTTGCTTCTCGTTCTCGTCGACGCCGCGCGGATCTTCGGGGAAATAGACGCCGATGATTCCGAGATGGCCGGTCGGGTTCGTCACCCGGATCACGTCCTCGAGCGCCTGGTTCGGGTTCTGCTTCTTGCCGACGCCGTCGTGCGCCCAAGCCTCGTAGCCGATCGCGTCGATGCCGCACATCACGCCCGGCATCTTGTCGCCGGCGCCGGGTATCTCGAGGTTCTGCACCTGCTCGCGGTGCGGTTTGCGCAGATCGAGGATTTGCTCGACGGGATCGCCTTTCGTCATGTCGATCGGCGTCGCGCCGAGCTCGCGGATCTTCTCGAGACGCGAGTGCACGTAATCGACGACGTAGATCTCGGAAGCGCCCTTGAGCTTCGCGCTGAGCGCCGCCATGTAGCCGACGGGACCCGCGCCGAAGATCGCCACGGTGTCGCCCGTGCGCACGTGCGCCTGCTCCGTCGCGTGGAAGCCGGTCGGAAAGACGTCGGCGAGCAGGACGAAGTCGTCCTCGAACTCGTCGCCCGGCGTGCCCGGGAGCTTGAGCGCGTTGAAGTCGGCGTAGGGAACGCGCACTTTCTCGGCTTGGCCGCCGCGATGCGGGCCCATCCCCGAGTAGCCGTAGCCGCCGCCGTGGCTCTTCGGATTCGTCGTGAGGCACGCGTTGCTGTACCCGCGCGTGCAGTTGAAACAGAACCCGCAGCCGATGTTGAACGGTAGCACGACGCGGTCGCCGGGCTTGAGCGTGCGGACCGCCGAGCCGACCTCCTCGATCACGCCGAGGTTCTCGTGGCCGAACACTTCGCCCGGCTCGACCGGCGCGCGGCCCTCATACATGTGCAGGTCGCTGCCGCAGATCGCGGCGGTCGTCAGCCGCAGGATCGCGTCGGTAGGTTCGGCGATCTTCGGATCGTCGATCTGTTCGATCTCAACCTTGTACGGTTCTTTCCAGACCAGTGCTCGCACGGAAAATCGCTCCTCACGCAATAACGATGTGTGCGCGGGTTGTACCCGACCGATCGTGGCAGCGTCGCGAGCGAGGTGTCGGTCAGGACTCCTTCGGCCGACCGAACGCGCCGACGGCCGTCGCGCGGGCATCCGTGCGGTACCACCACAGCAGCGGCGCCATCGCGATGACCAGCGCGAGCAGCAGCACGCACGTTCCGTTCCATCCGGCGCGCGCCCACGTGAGCGTCGCCGCGGTCGCGCCGAGCGCGCCGCCGGTGAAGATCGCGAACATGTAGGCGGTGTTCAGCCGGCTGCGCGCTTCGTCGTTGAGCGAGAAGATGCGGATCTGGTTCGAGAGCTGCGTGAGCGACATCCCGAGCGGAAAGATCACCGCGGCGCACACGATCCCCGGCAGCGTCCACCCCAACGTCGCGAACGTCAGCATCGCAACGACGAGGATCAGCCACGCCGCGGTTCCGGTGAAGAGCGTCCCGCGGCGGTCGGCGAGCGCGCCGCCGTAGCGCGCGGCGAACGCGCTCACGATCGAGAGCGCGCCGATCCCGCCGGCGACCGCGCTCCCGTAGCCGAGCTCGTGCAGATGGAAGGCGAGGACCGTCCAAATCGCGGCGAACGCGGCGAAGGCCAGCGCGCCGAGGCCCATCGAGACGCGCAGCGGCGCGTACCGCACGATCATCCCGAGGATGCTCGCGATCAGCGCGCGGTAGGGGACCGTCGCGCGCGGCGGCCGCTGCGGCATCGCGCGCCATAGCGCGATCGCGGCTCCCGCGCACAAGACCGCCGCGCACCACAGAACGGTGCGCCAGCCGAAGCGCGCGCCGACGAGGCCGCCGCCGGCGCGCGCGACCAGCGTCCCGGTGATCAGCCCGGTCTGAATCGTGCCGACGATGCGGCCGCGGCTCGCCGGATCGGCGAGGTCGGCGCCGTAGGGCAAGAGGATCTGCGCGCACGTCGTGCACGTGGCGAACGCGAACGCGGCGACGCCGAGCAGCGTGACGGTCGGCGCCGACGCGGCGAGCCCAAGCATCACCGCCACCGTCGCGAACATCCCGCACACCAGCGGCCGCGGCTGCACCAGGTCGCCGAGCGGCACGAACGCGAGGATCCCGAGCGCGTATCCGGCCTGCACCATCACCGAGACAAGCCCGACGCTCTGCGCGCTGGCGTGAAAGTCCAGCACGATCAGCTGCAGCAGCGGCTGCAGGTAGTAGACGTTCGCGACCGCGATGCCGCCCGCGACGGCGAACAGCGCGACGGTCGCGTTCGAGATCGTGCGCTGCGCGATCACAGCACCGCGGCGGCGGAGGCGCGACCGGCGACGCGGCCCGAGAACAGACAGCCGCCGAGGAACGTCCCCTCGAGCGAACGATAGCCGTGGACGCCGCCGCCGCCGAAGCCCGCCGCTTCCCCCGCAGCGTATAGTCCCGGCACGGCGTCGCCGTTCGGCCCGACGACGCGTGACTGCAGGTCGGTCTCGATTCCGCCGAGCGTTTTGCGGGTGAGCACGTTGAGCCGCACCGCGATCAGCGGCCCATGCTTCGGATCGAGGATCGCGTGCGGCGGCGCGGTGCGGATCAACTTGTCGCCGAGATAGCGGCGCGCGCCGTGGATCGCGACGACCTGCGCGTCCTTGGCGTACGGGTTCACCACCTCGCGGTCGCGCGCGACGATCTCGCGCTCGAGCGCCGCGGCGTCGATGCGCTCCTCGCCGGTAAGCGCGTTCATCCCGGCGACGACTTCGCCGAGCGTGTCGCGGACGACGAAATCGGCGCCGTGCTCTTTGAACGCCTCGACCGGGCCCGGCGCTCGCCGGCCGATCGCGCGCCGCAGCACCTTGCGCCAACTGCGGCCGGTGAGGTCGGGATTCTGCTCCGAGCCCGAGAGCGCGAACTCTTTGCGGATGATGCTCTGCGAGAGAACGAACCACGAGTAGTCGTAGCCGGTCGTCATCAGGTGCTCGAGCGTCCCCAGCGTGTCGAACCCCGGAAAGAGCGGCGGCGGCAACCGGCGGCCGACCGCGTCAAACCACAGCGACGACGGTCCCGGCAAGATGCGGATGCCGTGGTTCGGCCAGATCGGGTTCCAGTTGCGCAATCCCTCGACGTAGTGCCACATCCGGTCGGCGTTGATCACGTTTGCACCGGCGGTGCGCGCGATCTCGATCATCCGTCCGTCGACGTGCGCGGGGACGCCGGCGACCATGAACCGCGGCGGCGTCCCGAGCCGCGCCGGCCACGCGCGCCGCACCAGCTCCTGATTGCCGCCGATCCCGCCCGAGGCGACGATCACCGCCTGCGCGCGCAGCGCGAACTCGCCCGCGACCTCGCGCGAGCTGCTCTCGCCGCGCAGGTTCGTCGCCGGCGCGAGAATCGTTCCCGCGACGCCGTCGATCGCACCGCCGCTCACCGTGAGCGCATCGACGCGATGCCGCCACGCGAAGCGGATCAACCCACGCGACTCCGCCTCGCGAACGCGACGCACGAACGGCTCGACAACGCCGGGGCCGGTCCCCCAGGTGACGTGAAACCGGGGGACCGAGTTGCCGTGGCCGAGTGCAGCCCAGCCGCCGCGTTCCGCCCAGCCGACGATCGGAAAGAAGCGCATCCCTTGCGACCGCAGCCACGCGCGCTTCTCGCCCGCGGCGAAAGCGACGTACGCCTCCGCCCACCGGCGCGGCCACTGATCCTCCGGACGATCGAAGGCCGCCGTGCCGAACCAATCCTGCAGCGCGAGCGCGTGCGAGTCGCGGATCCCCATCCGGCGCTGCTCCGGGGAATCGACGAAGAACAGCCCGCCGAACGACCAGAACGCCTGGCCGCCGACGCTCTGCTCGCCCTCTTGATCGACGATGACCACGCGCTTTCCGGCGTCGGCGAGCTCGGCGGCGGCGACGAGCCCTGCGAGCCCGGCGCCGACGACGATCGCGTCGGCTTCGGCCGGCGATGCGTTACGAACGGCTGGCCGCGACCTTCCAGAGCTCCCACGAGCGTGAGACGAGCGCCGACTGCGTCTGCGTCGCCGCCTTCGCTTCGTCGGCGGTGAGGAAGTTCACCGGACCCAAGCGCAACGCGTCGCTCTCGAGCTGCGCGTCGGCACCGGTGTAGTACGCGCGGAAGACGGCTTCCGGGATCGTCGTTCCGACCGTGACCATCCCGTGACCGCGCATCAGCGCGACGTTCGCCGAGCCGAGCGTGCGCGCGAGCGCGGCGCCGAGCTCGTTCGTGCTGACGAGCAGGTTCGTCGCGCTGCCGGCGGTGTCGCGAATCTCGAAGATCGGAACGCCGCCCGCACCGAGAAACGCGCCCATATGAAAGACCGCGCGCAGCGGAACGCGAGAGACGCCGAACGGGATCACCGCCGGCGTGTGCGCGTGCACGACCGACTGCACGTCCGGGCGGGCGGCGTAGATCGCGCCGTGGATGAAGCGTTCGAGATAGCTCTGCGCCCCGTTCGCGTCGAGCGGCGTGCTCTGCAGATCGTAGGTGAGGATGTCGCCCGGCGTGACGAGCGCCGGCGCCATGCTGCGCGCGAGCCAGTAGCGGCCGGGATTCGCCGGATCGCGCACGCTCACGTGTCCGAAGCCGTCGACGACGCCTTCGTGCGCGAGGATCCGGTTCGCGAGTGCGAGATCATCGCGGGTCGGCGGCGGCGGCGCGGCGGCGGCTAGCGTGGGAAACGCCGCGGCGGCGAGGACGCCGACCGCAAACTGCCGTCGGTCCATCCCGCGGCATTGGCGCGGCGGCCGGGTGCATCCTCGCCCGGGAGCCGAGCGCCGCAGGGAGAAAGGACTGCGCCCATGACGCGCATCGCCGCCGCCCTTGGGATCGTCGTCCTCTCGGCCACGGCCGCGGCGGCGCAGTCGTATCCCGGCGATTCCGGCGCCGGCGTCCAGCGCGGCGTCGAGCAGGTGAACAACTCCGGGCAAGTCGGAACCGTCACCCTGTTCCGCGGCGGCGTCACGACCCGCGTCGAGATCGCGCTCCAGGGGACGACGGCGAAGCCCGAGTCGGTCCGCATCTACCGCGGACCGTCGTGCGCCGATCTCTCCGCACGCCCCGTCTTCGTCCTCGCCGACGTGAAGAACGGGATCTCGCGTTCGAGCATCGCCGCAAGCGCCGACACGCTGCTGTCCGGCAACTACGACGTCGTGATCTTCGCGAACAATCGCGCCGGGGCACGTGCCGCGGCGTGCGGACACCTGTACCGCTAAGGTTTGCTCCGGCGCGGGAACGTGTCGCCGGTGAGGCGCGCCGTGAGGTGGCCGTCCGTGGTTTCCGCTCCGCCCACTCGCGTGCGCATGACGTGGATCAGCACGTCCCAGCGCAACGGCGCGAGGACGTCGGTGGCAAACGTCAACGTCCCGTCTTCGTGCTCGCTGAAGCCCGCAGAGCCGGGAACGTCGAGCGTCGCGGAGACCGCGACCGTAACGTCCGGCGCCGCGACGGTCACGACGCGGTACGTCGTCGAACCCTTGGCCGGCGCTTGCGCCGGCTCCGACCATGCGATGCCGGCGGCCAGCTCCCGCTTCGAGAAGGTCTCGCGCGCGAGCAGCGGCAGGACGCGCGCGGCAGGTTCGCTCAGCGGCTGCTTCGGATCGTACAGCAGCCGCCCGTCCTTGGCGATCGCGACGCGTATCACCGGCTGATGCGTCTGCTTCCCGTCGTACTTCACATCCGTGACGAGCCCGCCGTCAGCGGTCGCCGCGACGACGACGACCTGCAGCGTTCCCGAGTCGTCGATGGTGAAGCCGTGCTCCTCGATGTTGCTGCTTCCCGGGCCGATCGCGCGGTTTGCGTCGGGGGCCAGCGCGCTGATGTGATTGGTCTGCGAACTGCGCACGGTGAAGTCCACCGCGTACGTCATTGTGCGTAACGGTGCGTTCTTGTCGGCTCCTACACCCATCGTCGCGGCCGCGAGCCCGAGCGCGGCCGCCGTCACCCGAACGATCACGGCGAGGCCTTCTTTATAGGCCGAGGTACGCCTTGCGGATCTCGTCGCTCGCGAGCAACTCGTCGCGCGTCCCGCTCCCGACGACGCGGCCGGTCTCGACGACGTAGCCGCGGGTCGCGATCTCGAGCGCCTGACGAACGTTCTGCTCGACGAGCAGCACCGTCGTTCCGCCGGCGTTGATGCGGCGAATCGCCTCGAACATCTCGGCGACGACGATCGGCGCGAGGCCAAGCGACGGTTCGTCGAGGACGAGGATCGTCGGGCTGCTCATCAAGCCGCGCGCGATCGCGACCATCTGCTGCTCGCCGCCCGAGAGCGTACCGGCCTGCTGACGCCGGCGCTCGGCGACTCGCGGGAAGAGCGTGAAGACGTGGTCGAGCGACGCGGCGAGCCGTGCCCGCGCGCGGCGCGGATACGCGCCCAGGATGAGGTTGTCCTCGACGCTCATCTCGGGCCACAGCCGCCGCCCTTCGGGGACGTGCGCGACGCCGAGCTCGACGACGCGTGCCGACGGCGCGCGCTCGACTTGCTCGCCTTCGAGGACGATCGTCCCCGCCAGCACCGGAACCGTTCGCGAGATCGCGCGCAGCAGCGTCGTCTTTCCCGCGCCGTTGGCGCCGACGAGCGTGACGATCTCGCCGCGCTCGACGCGCAGCGAGACGTCCCAGAGCACCTGCACGTCGCCGTACGCGACGGCGAGCGACCGTACCTCAAGCATGCGCCGTCCCCAAGTACGCCGTGACGACGCGCTCGTCGGCGAGAACGGTCTCCGGATCGCCTTCGGCGACCTTGCGGCCGTTGACGAGCGCGACGATCCGCGTACAGACGCCGCGCACCGCGCGCAGGTTGTGCTCGACGAAGACGATCGTCGTGCCGCGTTCGCGGATCCCGCGCACCAGCTCGAGGGTGCGGTCGATCTCCGTCGGGTTCAGCCCGGCGAGAACCTCGTCGAGCAGCAGCACCTCGGGGCGCGTCGCGAGCGCGCGCGCGATCTCCAAGCGCTTGTGTCCGCTGAGATTCAGCGCGCGGGCCGGGCTCTCGGCGCGCTCGGCGAGGCCGCAGAACGCGAGCGCCTCCATTGCCGCGGCGCGGGCGCCCGCGACGCCGTGCGGACGCGGACGCCGTCCGAAGAAGGCGCCGACCATCACGTTCTCGATCACGGTCATCTCGCGGAACGGGCGCACGATCTGGTGGGTCGCGGCGACGCCGTCGATGCACACCGCGTGCGCGGGCCGGTTGGTGATGCCGCGGCCGCGGAACGTTACCGTCCCGGCCGTCGGCCGCATGATCCCGGCGATCAGCCGGAACAGCGTCGACTTCCCCGCACCGTTGGGGCCGATCAGCCCGAGGATCTCGCCCTGCTGCACGTCGACGTCGACGTCGTTGACGGCGACGAGCCCGCCGAAACGCTTGGTGAGCCCGCGGCCGGCGAGGATCGGTGCGCTCACGCCGGCTCTCCGGCCGGCGCGCGGCGGCGCCGTGCGCGCCGAATTCGGTCGACGATCCCGATGATCCCGCGCGGCTCGAACACGACGATCGCGATCAGCAGCAGCCCGAACGCCAGCAGGTCGGCGTTGGGCAGCGTCGCGGCGAGCTCTTCGCGGATGAACGTGTAGAGCACCGCGCCGATCAGCGGCCCGGTAACCGTTCCGAGCCCGCCGATGATCGGCATGATGACGAAGCCGATCGACGTGCCGAACCCGAACACCGAGTCTGGACTGATGAAGAGATAGTGCAGCGCGTAGACGCTGCCGGCGATCCCGAGGATGCACGCCGAGATGAACAGCGCCTGCGTCTTCGCGACGGTTGTCGCGACGCCGAGGGTCTCGGCGGCGTCGCTGTCCTGACGGACCGCGGCGAGCGCGAACCCGAAACGCGAGCCGCGGATCCACGCCGCGACGCCGACTGTTCCGGCGCACAGCGCGAGCGCGGCGAAGTACTGCGCGATGAGCGGCGGTGCAGTCGACAGCGTCAGTCCCGACGCGCCGCCGGTCAGCGAGGTCCAGTTGAGCGCGATCAGCCGCGTCGCTTCGCCGATCCCGATCGTGGCGATCGAGAAATACGGGCCGCGCAGGCGGAACGCCGGGATCCCGATCACCAGCGAGTAGACGCCGGCGAGGAGCGCACCGAGCGGAACGCACAGCCACAGCGAGACTCCGAGCGGCTGCAGGATCGCGGTCGTGTACGCTCCGATCCCCAGAAACGCCGCGTGGCCGAACGAGACCTGACCGGCGAAGCCGCCGAGCAGGTTCCACGCCGTCGCCATCGCGCCGTAGAGGAAGATCAGGAACAGGACGTCGATCGCGTACTCCGCCCGGCCGGCCGCGAACGGCGCGACGATCGCCGCCAACAGCACGATCCCCGCGAAGAGCACGTTGCGTTTAGCCACGGCGCATCGCCCGCAGCGTGCCGACGATCCCGCGCGGCAGCGCGATCAGCACGACGACCAGGACGACGAACGAGATCAGGTTCTGCAGCGACGCCGGCATGTAGCGCACACCGAACGCCTCCGCAAGCGCGAGCGAGATCGCGCCGAACGCGACGCCGACGATCGAGTCGAGGCCGCCGAGCACGACGATGCAGAACGACTTCAGCGAGAGCGCCCGGCCGAAGTCCGGGGTGAACGAGAACAGCAGCGAGAGCAGCGAGCCGCCGAATCCGGCCAGCGCGATCCCCAGCCCGAACGCGATCCCCATCACGCGGTCGACGTCGACGCCGACGAGGCGTGCCGCGTCGCGGTCCTGCGCCGTCGCGCGGATCGCACGCCCGAGGTACGTGCGCGTCAAGAAGAGCTGCAGCGCGACGAGGATCACGATCCCCATCACGAAGACGTACAGCCGCGGCAGCGCGAACTGCATCCCGCCTGCCGAGACGGTCGCCTCGATGAACGGCATCTCGATCGAGCGCGTGTCGCCGGTCCAGATCACGTAGGCGAGGTTCTGCAGCACGAGCCACAC
>DASYFS010000018.1:0-10322 GCA_036498305.1 Candidatus Elarobacter sp.
GGTAGGTGAGGTTGAGGACGGAGAGGCGCGTCGTGCGCGTTCCGATGTCGATGTTGGTGCCGCTGCCGTAGTTGAAGGGGATCGGCGGGAGGCCTTCGGCGCGCAGCTCGTTGCGGCCGGCGCGGAGGGTCAGCTCGGCGATCGGGAGCGGTGCGAAGGTGAAGCGGTCGTTGCCCGTCGCGGTTTCGTGCTGGCCGTTGAGGGCGTTGACGCTGAGGGCCAGCGTTGCGTCGATCGGCTCGGCCGCGGCGGTGCGGCCGCATAGCGCGATCGCGACGGCGAAAAACGCGGCGGTGAGAACACCCGTCTTCATCGTCAGCGGGTTGGCGATTCGGGCGAAAGGGCCTGGTCGCGGAAGGTTTCCCACGCGCCGGCTTCGATGGCGGCGCGCGCGTCGCGGACGAGGCCCGTGAGCGCGGCGACGTTGTGGTAGGAGAGCAGTCGTTGTGCGAGCAGCTCGCCGGAGCGGAAGAGGTGCGCGAGATAGGCGCGCGTGTAGGTCGTGCAGACGTGACAGTCGCAGCGCGGGTCGAGCGGTTCGAAGGCGCGGACGTGCTCGGCGTTGCGGACGTTGTACTCGCGGCCGCCGCGGGTGAGGACGCGGCCGTGGCGGCCGCTGCGGGTCGGGTAGACGCAGTCGAAGAGGTCGATGCCGCGGTCGATGCCGGCGACGAGGTCGCGCACGGTTCCGACGCCCATCAGGTAGCGCGGCTTTTCGGCGGGCAGCAGCGCGGCGGTGAAGCGCGCTACGCGGTCCATCTCGGCGCGCGTCTCGCCGACGGAGAGGCCGCCGATCGCGTAGCCCGGGAGGTCCAGCGCGACGAGCTCGGCGGCGCTGCGCGCGCGCAGCTCGTCGTCGAGGCCGCCTTGCACGATGCCGAAGAGCATCGTCGGACCGCGGCGCCACGCCTCGGCGCAGCGTTTCGCCCACTGCGTCGTGCGCGCGACGGCGCGTTCGAGCGCATCGCGATCGGCCGGCAGCTTCACGCACTCGTCGAATGCCATCGCGATGTCGACGCCGAGGTCTTCTTGGAACGCGACGACGGTTTCGGGGGTGAAGCGGTGCTCGCTGCCGTCGAGATGCGAGCGGAACGTCACGCCGTCGTCGTCGATCGTTCGGCGCGATTCGAGGCTGAAGACTTGGAAGCCGCCGGAGTCGGTGAGGATGGGGCCGTCCCAGGCCATGAAGCGGTGCAGTCCGCCGGCGGCGACCAGCGTCTCGCGTCCCGGCCGCAGCCAAAGGTGATACGTGTTGGCGAGGACGATGCGGGCGCCGATCTCATGCAGGTCGCGCGGTTCGAGCAGCTTGACGTCGGCGAGCGTGCCGACCGGCATGAAGCACGGCGTCTGCACGTCGCCGTGCGCGGTCGTCAGCGTTCCGCGTCGTGCCGTACCCGACGTCGCGCGCAGCGCGAACGTGCCCGCCGTCATCGCGATGCGGGGATGCGGAACATCGCGAGCGCGGTCAGATATTCCGGCGGCGGCTCGCTTTCGAACGCCATCATCTGCTTGGTCGCCGGATGCTTGAAACGCAGCCGCCACGCGTGCAGCGCCTGGCCCGCCAGCGGGAGCCGCGCGTCGCTGCGGCCGTAGATCGGATCGTTGACGATCGGGTGGCCGAGCGCCGCCATGTGGACGCGGATCTGATGCGTGCGGCCGGTCTCGAGCGCGAACGTCAGCTCGCTGGTGCCGATGAGCTTCTCGCGCAGCTCGTAGTGCGTCACCGCGGGCTTCCCCTCGGCGCGGATCGCGTACTTCATGCGGTTGCGCGGGTCGCGGCCGATCGCGCCGCGGATCGTCCCTTTGGGTTCCTCGGGGACGCCGATGACGATCCCGCGGTACTCGCGCTCGATGTAGCGCGCCTGCATCGCGCGCCCCAGCGTCGTCAGCGCCGCTTCGGTCTTCGCGACCAGGAGCAGCCCCGAGGTGTCGCGATCGAGCCGATGGACGAGCCCGGCGCGAATCCGCTCGCCGGGGAGATTGGCGGCGTGCGCGAGCAGCGCGTTGACCAGGGTCCCGTCGGTCGCGCCGTGCGCGGGATGCGTCACCATCCCGGCCGGCTTGTCGACGACGATGATATCGTCGTCCTCGTAGGCGATGTCGAGCGCGATCGCTTCCGGTTCGGCGGCGAGCGCCTGCGGCGCTGCGATCGCGTAGACGACGACGTCGTCCGGGTCGAGCAGCGTGCTGGGTTTGCCGTTCGCGCCGTTGACCGTCGCGGCGCCGTCGCGCAGGGCCGCGGCGACGTGCGAGCGCGAGAACCCGGTGAGCCGCGTCAGCAGGACGTCGAGCCGTGTTCCGGCGTCGGCGTCGGCGACGACGTGCGTCAGGCGTGCCTCTCTCGCCGCAGCGACGCCAGGATCAGCAGCACGACGCCGATCGTGATCGCCGAGTCGGCGACGTTGAACACGTTCGGCCAAATCGAGTAGAAGTCGATGAAGTCCACGACCCACTGGTGCTGGAAGCGGTCGACGATGTTCCCGATCGCGCCGCCGACGATCATCCCGAACGCGATCCGCACGACGGTCGAGCGCTGCACCGCGTCGCGGAAGGCGTAGGCGAAGATCGCCAGGACCATGCACGCCAGCACGATCAGCAGGATCGGCGAGTTCCCGAACATCCCGAACGCGCCGTGCGTGTTCTGCACGTAGGTGCAGCGCAGCAGATGCGGGATCACCTCGCGCTGCTCGCAGCCGCCCGCGTGTGAGAGGATGTACGCTTTCGAGACGCGGTCGAGGACGAAGACGACGAGCGCGACGAGCCAGAGGACGATCACCGGTCGCCCGGTTCGCTGGCCCTGCCTGAACTCCGGCTTACGCGGACTGACGCCACTTATAGGCTCGGCGGCTTCACGTACTGGTAGAAAAACCCGGCAACCCGGCCGAACGTCCCGGTCACCAGCACGATCCCGGTGCCGACCAGAAAAACGCCCGCGCCGACCTCGATCGCGCCGAGGTAGCGCTTCACCCGGTTGAGCGCCCCGAGCGCGCGCGAGATCCCCGCCGCGGTCAGGAATAACGGCAGCGCCAGCCCCATCGAGTAGACGAAGAGCAGGAACGTCGCCTGCCCGTACCGCTCCTGGGTCGCGAGCGCGAGGATCCCGGCCAGGATCGGCCCGACGCACGGTGACCAGCCGGCCGCGAACGCCAAGCCGACGACGAACGAGGCCAGGTACGAGCGGTTCGCGCTGCGGTACTGCGGGCGCTTGTCCATCATCAGGAACGGGATCTTGAAGACCCCGATCATGTTGAGCCCGAGCACGATGACGACGACGCCCCCGATCTTGGCGATCCAGTCCCGGTACTCGATCAGCGCCGTCCCGATCGCGCTGGCGGTGAAGCCGAGCGCCATGAACACGACCGTGAAGCCCGCGATGAAGGCCAGGGCGTGGAAGATCACCCGGGCGCGGTCGGCGGCGTCGGTTTGGCCCTTCAGCTCCTCGACGCTCGAGCCGGTGATGAAGGAGAGGTAGGCCGGGATCAGCGGCAGGACGCACGGCGAGACGAACGAGACGATGCCGGCGAGGAAGGCGGTTAGGATGTTGACGTTGCTGGTCACGGCGCTCCGCGGGGGTGGGGTCGACGGGGCCAGGACCCGGCCCGCCGGGGGTTTGGTGGCGGCGGCGCCGTAACCAGCGCCAGGTGAGCCACTGGTTCGTCTATCCGCACATCGACCCGATCGCCTTCCATCTCGGGCCGATCGGCGTCCATTGGTACGGCCTCTCGTACCTGTTCGGGTTCATCTGCGTCTACCTCTGGATGAACCGCCCGGCGGGGCGCAGGCGCCTCGGCCTGACCTCGGACCAGATCCAGGACTTCCTGGTCTACGCGCTGATCGGCGTGCTGATCGGCGGCCGGACCCTGTTCGTGATCGCCGACATCATCACCAACCACAACGCCGCCGACTACTTCAGCCATCCGCTGAAGTTCATCGCGATCTGGGAAGGCGGGATGGCGTTCCACGGCGCGCTCGTCGGCGTGATCGTCGCCATCATCCTGTTCCTGCGCAAGCACCCCGGGCTCACGTTCAGCGTCCTGGGCGACGAGGTCGTGGTGCTGCTGCCGATCGGGATCTTCACGACGCGGCTGGTGAACTTCATCAACGACGAGCTGCTCGGGAAGGTCTGCCTGCCCGACCATCCCTACTGCATCCTGTTTCCGTCCGATATGACGCACTACCGGTATCCGTCGCAGATCTTCGAGGCGATTCTCGACATCGCGGTGCTGCCGATCGTCCTGCTCGTCTACCGCGCGAAGCCGCCCGACGGCGTGGTCGCATGGACCTGGTTCACGCTGTACGGGATCACGCGCTCGATCGCCGAGATCTGGCGCGAACCGGGCTTCACCGTCGTGGGCCTCTCGGGCGGCCAGCTCGTCGCGCTGCCGCAGATCGTGATCGGTCTCGTGATGCTGGTCTACTGCTATCGCCGCGGGATCAGAACGGAAGCACGGTGAAGGACTCCTTCCATGCCCCACGCCACAGGAGCGGTCGCGGAGCGCGTGGCCGCGCTGCGCGAGCGGGTCGACGAGGTCGCGCACGCAGCGGGACGTGAAGCCGGGTCGGTCGCGATCCTGGCGGTCACCAAGACGCATCCGCGCGACGTCGTGATCGGCGCGCTCGACGCCGGCCTGCACGACGTCGGCGAGAACTACGTCCAAGAGGCGCGGCAGAAGTACGTCGATCTGCCGCCGTGCACACGGCACTTCATCGGCCACGTCCAGACGAACAAGGCGAAGGCGATCGTGAACCTGTTCGACGTCGTGCAGAGCGTCGACCGGCTCGACGCCGGGCTCGCGCTCGCCAAGGCGGCGCGCGACGCCGGGCGCCCGCTGCGCGTTCTGGTACAAGTGAACGTCTCGCCGTCGGAACGGTTCGGGGCGGCGCCCGCCGCGGCGCCGGAGTTGGCCGCGCGCCTGCGCGAGGCCGGGCTCGCCGTCGACGGCGTGATGGCGATCGGCCCGCTCGAAGGCGACGTCGACGCGGCCTTCGATCTGGCCCGCGGGGTGTACGAAAAAGTCGGCGGGTCGACGCTGTCGCTGGGAATGTCGGGCGACTGGGAACGGGCGGTTCGGCACGGATCGACGATGGTACGGCTGGGGACCGCGATCTTCGGACCGCGGCCTTCACGGGAAAGGAACGCAGCATGAGCGTGTTCGCACGAATCGGATCTTGGTTCGCGATCAACGACGAGGATGAGGAAGAGCTTTACGCCGACGAGGTGGGCGCCAAGCGCAACGTCGTCCCGCTGAGCGACGCGTCGCGACGGCCCGGCGGCTCGGTCGCGGTCTTCGCGCCGCGCAGCTTCGCCGACGTCACGGAGATCGCCGACGCGCTTCGCAACCGTCAGGTGGTCATCGTCAACCTGCAGAATGCGGACCGTACGCTGCTCCAGCGCGTCGTCGACTTCACCTCCGGCGTCGCCTACACGATCGACGGCCGAATCCAGAAGCTCGCAGAGGCGATCTACCTCGTCGTCCCCTCGGGCGTCAACGTGAACTCGGCCGGCGTCAAAGAACAACTCGACAACGACGGGATCCTCGGGATCCGGGATCTGCGATAGATGGCGAAGCTGACGATCGTCGACATCCAACACAAAGAGTTCAAGAAGTCGCTCCAGGGCTACGACCGCAACGAGGTCAACGAATTCCTCGACGAGGTCATCGAGGCGCTCGAGGACGAAGCGCACGCGCGCGCCGCGCTCGAAGCGGAGGTCGGCGACCTGCGCGACCGGCTTTCGGCCTTCAAGGCGATGGAAGAGTCGCTGCAGTCGACCCTCTTGCTCGCCCAGCGGACCGCCGACGAGGTCAAGGCGGCGGCGCACAAAGAGGCCGACCTCATCAAACAAGAGGCGCGGCTGGCCGGCGAGCGCGAGATCACCTCGCTCGGCGATCGCATCGAGGAAGCGCGCCGCGAGGCGCAGCGCCACATCGAGACTGCCGAGAAGGCGAAGAGCGAGCTGCGCTCGCTGCTCATGACGCACCTGTCGCTCGTCGAGCGCGCGCCGGCCGTCGTCCAGGCGGCTCCGCCGACGCAGCCGCCGCTCATCAAAGCCGAGGTCGACGAGACCGATCAGCTGCCGCTCAACGGCGCCCCGACTCACCGCGTCGTCGAGTAAGTGAACCTCGGTCTCGAGGGGCGCGTCGCGCTCGTCCTCGCGGCGAGCAAGGGGCTCGGCCGCGCGACGGCCGCCGCACTCGCTGCCGAAGGCTGCGACGTCGCGATCGGCGCGCGCGACGAGGCGACGCTCGAGCTGACGGCGGCGGCCATCCGGGCGGAGAGCGGACGGCGGGTCATCGCGATCCCGATCGACGTCACCGACGCGGTGCAGTGCGAGCGGTTCGTCGCGAGCGCGCTTCACGCGCTTGGACGGATCGACATCCTCGTCAACAACGCCGGGGGCCCGCCGTTCGGATCGTTCGACGCGTTCGACGACGACGCGTGGCGGGCGGCGTTCGAGCTGAGCCAGCTGAGCACGGTGCGGATGACGCGGCTGGTGCTGCCGCATCTCCCGGCCGACGGCGGCGGCCGCATCATCAACGTCGTCAGCCTCTCGGTGAAGACGTACCTCGCCGGCTCGATCCTCTCGACCGCCGAGCGGCTCGGGGTCGTCGGGATGACGAAGCTGCTCGCCGAGGAGGTGGGGCCGCGCGGGATCACCGTCAACTGTGTGGCGCCCGGCGTGATCCTGACCGATCGCGTCCGCACGACGCGGCTGCGCTCGCTGCTCGATTCGGGGCTGAGCGAAGAGGACGCGCTCAAGAAGATCGCCGAGACGATCCCGATGCGGCGCGTCGGCCGTCCGGAGGAGCTCGGCGCCGTCGTCGCCTTCCTCGCCTCGACGCACGCCTCGTACGTGACCGGCGTGACGATCCCGGTCGACGGCGGCGCGGTCCGCGCGATCGGCTGACGGCTAGCGGGCGAGGAGCGTCCGCATCTCCTTCGCGTCGAGCACCTGGTTGTAGACCGGCGCTCCCGGCTGCTGCTTGCGGCCGCCGGCGACGAGGCCGCCGTTGTCGACGGGGTCGAAGCCGATGGCGTCGATCAGCTCCATGACGACCATCTTCGCCGCCTCGTCGTCGGAGGCGACCGGGATCGCGAGCCGGCCTTTGGCGCCCTTCGGCTTCCCCTCTTCGGCGAGCCGCTTGTAGAAGGTCGTGTTGAAGGCTTTGACCAGCAGCGCGCCCGGGACCAGGGCCCGGACGACCTCGCTGGACGTCCGGTCGCCGAGGTCGTCGATCTCGAAGTCCTCGGTATACGCGTTCATCGCGTCGACGACGATCTTGTCGTCGTAGGGGCCGGTCTCGCCCAGGACCTCCTCGCGGGCCGTCCAGGGGATGGCGAGGACGATGAGATCGGATTCGTCGACGGCCTCCTGGAGCGTGGTCGCCTCGACGTTGGGACCGATCGATTCGGCTAGGTTCTTGAGCGACTCGGGACCGCGCGAGTTCGCGACCCGGACGTGATGCCCGGCGCGTGCGAACAAACGCGCGAGGTTGCCTCCGATGTTCCCGGAGCCCAAGATCCCGATCTCCATCCTGTTTCCTCTACCACGGCGGAACGCGCGTCCGCCCTTCCCTCCTGGTTACGCCGTTTGGCCAAATAATTCCGCGCCGTGTCGACCGGGGCCGGCCAACGGCACCGGCTGCAGGGCGGGTCACGGGCGGAAAAGCGGATAGCGGGGGGTAGACGTGGCGGCGGCGGGAGCCTCCGTGAAGCACGCCTGGGTCCAGCACGTAACCGACGAATGCGATCCACCATGTACGCTCCTGAATTGCCGACAGCGCATTTCGTCGGAACGGGGTTGATCGTGTTTATTCTTTTGGTGAACACGAGCCCTAGCGCGTTGTCCTTCGCCAATGACGCGAGCGCCGACATCACCAGCACGCTTCCTGTTGCAGTCCGAAGCCCAGTACTCGACCCGGCAACGTTCCGCGTCACCACGCGCCGGGCTGTTACGGCCCGTGAGTACAAGATGCTCGGCCTTGCCGATCGGGGTGCGATACGACCCGTTGGGGGTTATAAAGTCAGCGTTGTAGCGGACTCCCGGCGGCGGTTAGCCTTGGTCGAACGTAGCTGCTGTGCTCTGCAAGAATGGATCATCTTCGCACTCGATCGCCCGCTTCGATCCCTGGCGACGCCGGTGACGCTAAGCAACATCGGCATAGGTGGCGTCAGCGTAGGAAGCGCGGCATCCCTCGTCGCGCAGCAGTTCGGACGCGCTGAGCCATTGACCGAACGCGGCGGGGACACGGTGCTACGCTATCGTTACAACCGCAATCATGACTGCTCGACGTTCTACACGTTTGTCGTGAAGCGCGGCCGCGTAGCTGCGATCTCGGTGAAGAACGCCTGTTAACGCTTTTTCCCCGCCGGGTCACGTTTCGGCAATATCGTGATTATCCGCGCCCGCTAGCCTAAGGCCATGGACGGCATGGAATGGATGGGGAGCGCGATGCGGGCCGCCCGTGCGCAGCTGGACACCGCGGCCCACAACCTCGCTAACGCGGCGACTGACGGATATCGCAAGGCGGTCGCCCGGGTCCGGCTCGACGGCGCGGGGCTGCGCGTCTCGGAGCGAGTCTCGGCCGAGCAGGGCGCGCTCAAGACGACGGGCCGGCCGTTTGACCTGGCACTGCTGGGTGAAGGCGCCTTTCGGGTCGGGGCAGGCTCGACCCGGAACGGTGCGTTCACCCGCGACCGCGGCGGCTGGCTCGTCGACGACCGCGGCCGGCGGCTCCACGGCGCCTGCGGCCCGCTGCGAGTCTCCGCCGAGGCGACAATCGCCGCTGACGGCACGGTCCACGATCGCGGCCGCGTCGTCGACCGCATCCCGCTCCCGCCCGGGACGCAGCTGCTCGCCGGCGCGCTCGAGACGAGCTCGGTGAACCCGATCGGCGAGACGCTTGCGATCCTGACCGCGCAGCGCGCGTTCGAGACGGCGCAGAAGACGATGCTCGCGATCGATGCCGCGCGCGAGAAGGCCGCGAACGACGTCGTCCGCGTGCAGTAGGTCTTAGAGCAGCGCTTCTCCGCGCGGCAAAGCGTTCAGCGCCGCGCCGTCCTCGACGGTGTACGGGACACGGCGGTCGGCGGTGCGCGACGCGAGCCACGCGGCGCTGACCGGATAGGCAACCCCGCGGGAGACGAACAGCGGCGTCGCGCCGTCGCTTGCGCGCACGACCTGCCCGTCGAACGGCGATCGCGGCGCGAGCGCCGGCACCTCCCACGGCAACTCCCACAGCAGGATCTCGAGCTGTGCGATGTCGGGATGGGTCAGCAGCCGCCGTTCCAGGCGGCGTTTGTTCTCGTCGCTGAGCTTGAGCGCCGAACGTCCGACGCGGCCGACGTTGACGCGCTGGTCTTCGCCTTTCGCGACCGCGATCGAGGCGTCGAGCCGCTCGATCAGGGGCTGGTGGCGCAGCGAGTGCTCGATGATGTCGACGAAGAACGTGCGCGGGTCCGCAACCATGCGTTCGAAGGCATACATCGGCGCGCCCGCGTGCCGCCACTTGAGGTAGAACGCGACGTACCACGCGGCCAGCGTGTCGATCAAGAAGCGGAACCGCGCCTCGTCGTCGAGTTGCGCGTAGTGCTGCGGCTCCATGACGTACATCCCCGGACCGCGGCCGCCCTCGTTGAAGCGGTGATCGTTGGCCGAGACGATCATGTCGGCGAGGTTGCGCCACAGCACGACGAGCCAAATGTTCTCGGCGTTGCACGCCTCTGCGTTGATGCGATGCGGGAGCATGTGCAAGTTGATGCTGAACGTGTGACCGCGCAGCTGGGCGAGCACCGTCTCGGTCAGCGCGTGCTCCATCTCCCAGTCGTAATCGAACGACGGATTTTCCACCTCGAAGTACGTCCCCAGCACAACGGAGACGTACGTAGACCCGCTCTTCATCGGAGCCGCGACGATGATGCGCGCGAGCCCGGCGTTCGGGTCCGCGGCGGAAGAACTCATCCGAGTGATTACGACCGCGCGGCCTCTTGCGTCCTGTGCGGAAACAGCCGTGCAATGCGGATTTAACAGCCGCTTCCCAGAATTGGCGCATGAATCGCGCGATGTACGCCGCCGCCAGCGGGATGGCGGCGCAACAGGTCGAGCTCGAAGTCGTCGCCGACAACCTCGCGAACGCCGATGTCGCCGGCTTCAAGGGTGCGGCGGCGACGTTCGCCGACGTCCGGGCCGGCGCCGTCGGCTTGGGCACGACATCTCTGGGACGGCACGCATTGTTCGTCCAGGGCAAGCTCGTGCGCAGCGGCGGGGCCTTCGACCTCGCGATCGACGGGCCGGGCTTCTTCGTCGTCGAGCACGGCGGCCG
>DASYFS010000019.1:0-9804 GCA_036498305.1 Candidatus Elarobacter sp.
GATGCCGAGCTCTTCGGCGACGAGCATCGGGTTGAGCGGGACGACGACGGCGTCGGCGCGCATGATCGCGTAGTAGGCGATCACGAACTGCGGCGCGTTCTGCATGTAGAGGACGACGCGGTCGCCGCGCTTCACGCCGGCGCGGTTGACGAGGTACCCGGCGAGCGCCTCGACCTGCTCCCACAGCCGCGCGTACGAGATCGGCGTGTCGTAGTAGACGATCGCCGGATGGTTCGGGAAGCGCGCCGCCGAGGTCGCGAGGTTGAGGGCGAGGTTCGTCTGCGGGACCGGAAACGTGAACGGGCGGCCTTTCGGCCAGAATGCGAAGTGCCGCTCGTTCATCAGCGCGACGCCGAGCGCTCCTGGTGGGCGGGCGCGTCCGGGCCGCTGCTGAGGTCGAGGTGGCGCGGCCGCAGATCGTGCCGCGCGTCGATCGTGCGGATGACGCGCGAGTACGACGAGATGATGATCGACTGGGTGAATGCGGAGCCGCGGCGATAGCGCACGCCGTCCAGAAACTCGCCGTCGGTCACGCCGGTCGCGGTGAAGATCGCGTGCTCGCTCGAGCAGAGATCGTCGAGCGTCAGCGTCGCGCCGATGCGCAGCCCCTCGCTGCGGGCGATCTGCTCGTCACGCTCGTCGCGCGCCCACAGCCGCCCGAACATCTCGCCGCCGAGCGCGCGCGTCGCGCAGGCGGCGATCACGCCCTCCGGGGAGCCGCCGATCCCCGCCAGCATGTCGACGCGGGCACGGTCTTCGAGGACCGCGTAGACGGCGTTCGCGACGTCGCCGTCGCCGAAGACGCGCACCCGTGCGCCCGCCGCGCGCACGGCACGGATCAAGTGCTCGTTGCGCGGCCGTTCGAGCAGCGCGACGGTAAGGTCGGCGACCTCGCGGCCGCGCGAGCGCGCCAGCGCGCGCAGGTTCTCTTCGAGCGGCTGGTCCAGCGTGACGACACCGCGCCCGGCCGGACCCGTCACGAGCTTCTCCATGTAGGGAACGCGCGTCCGGAACAGCGTGCCGCGCGGCGCTGCGGCGATGACGGCGATCGCGCCGGGGCCGCCCTTCGATGCCAGCGTCGTCCCGTCGATCGGGTCGACCGCGATGTCGAGCGACGGGCCGCGTCCGTTGCCGACCTCCTCGCCGTGATAGAGCATCGGGGCTTCGTCTTTTTCACCCTCGCCGATGACGACGACGCCGCTGAGATCCGCGACCGCCAGCGCCGTCCGCATCGCTTCCACGGCCGCCCCGTCGACCGCGTTCTTATCGCCCAGGCCCACGAGGCGGCCGGCGGCGAGCGCCGCGGCCTCCGTCCCGCGGACAAAGGCATATTCGAGAGCATGTGTCTCCATGAACCGCCTATTTCCGGATGCCCGCTTGCTCAAAACCTGCTGAAATCACGCTTCGAACGGAAAATGGCGATCCTGCGCGAACGGCCCCGGCGTGCACGACCGCGACGTCGCGCTGTTCGACGCGCTGGCCCGCGCGCTCGCCGCCGACGACCTCGAACCGGCGCTGGAAGCGGCATTGCGCGAGATCGTCGGATCGCTCGAGCTCGCCGCCGGATGGATCTGGCTCGTCGATCCGCTGACCGAGCGGTTCTATCTCGCCGCGGCGTACCGGCTTCCGCCCTATCTGCAGGCGCCGGTGCAGATGACCGGCGATCCGTGCTGGTGCATGGAGTCGTACGTCGAGGGCGATCTCGATTCGAAGGACGTCGACATCATCTCGTGCTCGCGGCTGCGGCGCGGACGCGACGAAGGCGGCGAGAAGTCGACGCTCGGCCTGCAGTCGCACGCCTCGGTGCTGGTGCGGTTCGGTGACCGGCGGCTCGGAATCCTCAACGTCTGCCCGCAAGTCGGCCGCCGGCTCGCCGCGGAGGAGTTGCGCCTCCTCTCCGCCACCGGCGCGCAGGTCGGCCTTGCGGTCGAGCGCGGGCGGCTCGCCGAAGACGGCGCGAGCGCGGCGCGCGCCGCCGAGCGCACGCGCCTCGCGCGGGAGATCCACGACACGCTCGCGCAAGACCTCGCCGCGATCGCGCTCCAGCTCGAGAGCGCGCTGCGCGACGCCGAGCCGGGCTCGCCGAGCGCGCAGCGAACGCGGGTCGCGCTCGACGTCGCGCGGACGTCGATGGCGCGCGCCCGCGGTTCGGTGATGACGCTGCGTGCCGACCCGCTGGAAGGGCGATCGCTCGCGGCGGCGCTCGCCGCGCTCGCGCGCCGGATCAGCTCGGAGAGCGCGTTCATCGGACGATGCCACGCTGAACGCGGCGTACGAGCACGCACGCGACGTTGGCTATCTTTGGCATGAGTTCGGCGATGTTCATTTGATCATGTAGCGCCGTCATCCCGAGCTTGTCGAGGGACCCTCGTCGTCGTGCGAGCGTAGTCGAGCGCGACCCCTTATCGTGGCCGTCACGATGAGGCGTCATCATTCGACTTCGCTCATGATGACAACGAGGGTCCCTCGAGCCTTTATCGGCCAAAGTTCGCTATGCGAACTTTGGCCGGTAAAGGCGCTCGGGATGACGGGGCGATGCGCGCGCTGTGTAAGGAACTCCTGACAATCCGAGCGTTCCTTTTTAGCGTTTCTTCATCCGCGGCCGATACGGTCGACGCAACTCCCCTCTCCCCTTTCGAGGAGTCGCCGATGTCGTTTGTCCGCCGTTTCGCCCCGCTCTCTGCCGCCCTCGTCCTCGCCGCGTCGATCGCGGCCGCCGCGGCCGACGCGCCGGTTGAGATCCACCTCGCCGCCCGCAACGGCTCCGGCGAGACCGGCGTCGCGATCCTCACGCCGCAAGGCGACAAAACGCAAGTCGAATTGAAGCTGACCGGCGCCCCCGCCGATCCGCAGCCGGCGCATTTCCACACCGGAACGTGCGACAACTACGCGCCCAAGCCGCTCTACCCGCTGCGCGCGGTGACCAAGGGCACGAGCACCACGACGCTCGACGTGCCGATCGAGAAGCTGACCGACGGCGGCCTCGTCCTCAACGTCCACAAGTCGTTCGACGACATCGCGACGATCGTCAGCTGCGCCGTCGCGAAGAAGAGCTGATCGTGCTCCGCGCTCGCGTCCCGGTCGGCGCACAGATCGGGCTCGGTTCGCTGCTCGCGATCGGGCTGATGATCGCCGTCGCACTGGTGACGCAGCGCGGCATCGCGACGATGCAGCTCGCCGCGGCGCACTCCAGCGCGCTGCGGGCCGCCGCCACCGACGTGCGCGACGTCGTCTCGGCGGCGCTCGCGCAGGAGAGCGCGGTCCGCGCGGTGATCGCCAGCGGCGACCGTGCCTTCGTCCCCGCCACCCGCACCGCGCACGATGAGCTGCAAACGCGGCTCGCCGTCCTCGACAAGGTCGACCAAACGAACCTGATCCCGGTCAACCGCCTGGAGCAGATCGACGTCTTCGCGCAGCGCATCGCCGACGGCGCCGCCGCCCTCGACAAGAGCTATGCGGGACGGATCGCCGACGCGCTCGGCGGCCGCCGTGCCAACGCGGTCGCCGGCCTGCACGCCGACGACGTCGCGTTCGCCGACCTGCGCAAGACCGCGGAGAACCTCTACTCGTACTCGGCCGCAGGCGCGTCCGTCGCCGATGCGGAGCTCGCGGCCGCGGGCCGCAGCGTCGTCATGACGCTGATCCTCAGCACCGTCGTCGCGATCGTCCTGTTCGGGCTGACCGCGCTGATCATCGGCCGCGCCGTCTCGGTGCGCCTCGGCCGCGTGACCAACGCACTGCGCGCCGTCGCCAAGGACGACATCGAGCGTCTCGTGCGCTCGTTCCGCGCGCTCGCCGACGGCAACCTCGCGGCGCGCTACGAGACCGATCGTGCCCCGCTCGGCTCACGCTCACGCGACGAGATCGGCGTGCTCTCCGAGAGCTACGACGAGCTGGTCGCCGGGCTGCGGTCGATCGCCTTCGCGTTCGACGCGATGGTCGAAGGGCTGCAGGGACTCGTCGGGCGCATCGCAGTCGTCTCCGAAGATCTCACCGGCGAGAGCGCCGCGGTCGCGGCCAGCGCCGCAGAGTCGTCGTCGGCTGCCGAGCAAATCCTCGCCGCCGTGAACGACGCGGCCGCGGCGTCCGGGCTGCAGGCATCCGAGCTTGCGGATGCGCACGTGCGAGCCGCGGACCTCGCCGGCGGCGCCGCCGAGATCGCAGCGTCCTCCCGGCGTCAAGCCGAGAGCGCCGCCGCAGGCGCCGGTGCGGTCACGGAGCTCGACGCCGAGATCGCCGCGTTCGACGCGCTCGGTGCGGAACTCGCCGCTTCGGCGAGCGCCGCGCGGAATCAGGCCGAAGACGGGTCGGTCGCGGTGCGCCGCGCTGCCGAGGCGATGACGGCGATGGGCACGCTGAGCAGCGAGGCCGCCGCGGTGATCGACGCGCTCGAGGCGCGCTCTACGGCCGTGTCGCGTATCGTCTCGTCGATCGAAGAGCTCGCAGATCAGACGAACCTGCTGGCGCTCAACGCGGCGATCGAAGCCGCTCGCGCCGGCGAACACGGCCGCGGTTTCGCGGTCGTCGCATCAGAAGTGCGCGCGCTCGCCGAGCGTTCGCGCGCCTCGACTCGGGAGATCGAGGAGATTCTCGTCGCGACGCGCCAGGACGCCGTGCATGCCGCGCGAGCGATGCATCAGGCGGCGGGCGCGACGACCGACGGCGTAGCCCTCGCGCAGTCCGCCGACGCGGCGCTCAGCGCGATCCGCGGCGCGATCGAAGCGACCGCAGCGGTTGCGGAGAACGTCGCGAACCGTGCCTCCGGGATGCGGGCAACCTCCGCCGAGCTCGCGCGCCGGATCGCGTCGCTCGACGATGACGCGCAGGGCAGCGCCGCGGAAGCGGCGGACCAGCAGCGCGTCAGCGGCGAGATCGCGGAGCTCTTGACCACGATCACGGGCCGCGCGAGCCGCGCGGCGGCGGCGATGGAACAGATCAGCGCCGCGACCGAGCAGAACCGCACCGAGCTGCGGCGCGTGGATGCTTCCAGCCGCGTGACGCGCGAGCGGGCCGAGTCGCTGCAAGTGCTGCTCGAAGCGTTCCGCACCGAGGAGCCGGCGGGGCCGCCGCGCCTGGTGCTGATCCAAGGGACCGCGGCGTGATGCGCAACGCCGCGAAAGCCGTCGTGACGATCGCATTCGCCGTCGTCGCGATCGCGCTGCGACCGGAGCCGGCAGCTGCGCTCCCGTCGTTCTCGATGCAGACGGGTCTGCAGTGCGATGCGTGCCATACCTCGATGCGCGGGCTCAACGAGCTCGGCGACGCGTACATGCGCAACGGCTTCCGCATCGGCAATCTGGGCGCCGGGAAGACACCCGTGGTCGCGCTGCGCGGACAGCTCGCGTACACGAGCGAGCCGGATCCGAGCGGGTTGCCGAAGGCGACCGTCGATGAGGTCGAGGTGTTCATGGCTGCGCGGCTGACGCAGCAGATCTCCGTCGCCGGCCAGTTCTACACGACGGACGGCGGCGTCCCCGGCTCGACGCGCGAAGCCTGGGTGCAGTATCTCTCACCCGGAAACTTCGCCGGCGGGCCGGTGCGGCTGACGGTCGGATCGATCACGCTGCCGCTTCCGGTCGATCCCGAGACGTTTCGTCAGACCAACAACCACTACGCGATCTTCGACCAAACGGTCGGCGCGAATACGTTCGCGTTCATCGATCCGCGAAACGCCGCCAGCCTGGGCCTCGGAAGTCCCGTTCGTGGACCGAGCGCGACCTTCGTCGCCGCGCAAGGCCACGATCCCCATTCGGGGATGCCGGTCACCGGGACCGATCGGATGATCCAAGTCCAAGAAGCCGTCGGCGGACTCGTCGTGTCGGGCTACGACTATCGCGGTCGCCGCAGCCTCGGCGCGATCGACGATGCGTTCAAGCGCCAGGGCGTCGGCCTCAACCTCTACCGCGGCCGCCTGGCGATCGAGACGCTGCTCCAGACGGGGTTCGACACGAGCCCCAACGGCGACGGCCTCGGCATCTCCTCGAGCGGCGGGTACGCGCAGCTCCGCTATCAGCTGCCGCATGCGACCTTCGCGCTGCTGCGCTACGACGGCGTGAACGACAGCGAGGGGAACTTCTCGCGCTCGCTCACCGTCGGCCTCACCCACCTGCTCACGCGCGGACTGCGCGTCGGCGCGGAGGACGTCATCACCCACGTCCCGCAGGCGAAGCACACGCTGGCGCTGACGCTCGGCTTCGGCGTCAGCAACACGAAGGTGGGGTCGGGCGCCTACTGAGCGGCGTTCGCCGCGATGAACGCCGCGATCCGCGGCGCGATCTCATCGCGGTAGCGCTGCCCGTTGAAGATCCCGTAGTGACCGACGCCGGGCTGCACGTAGTGCTCCTTGCGCGCTGCCGGGATCGCGCTGCACAGCGCGTGCGCGGCGTAGGTCTGTCCGGGCGCGGAGATGTCGTCGAGTGCGCCTTCGACTGTCATCAGCGCCGTGTGACGGATCGCGGCGGGATCGACGGGCGTGCCGTGCCAGGTCATCGTCCCGTCCATCAACGCGGCGCGCTTGAAGACGAGGTCGACGGTCTGCAGGTAGAACTCCGCCGGGATGTCCATCACGCTCTGGTACTCGTCGTAGAACGCGCGGCGCTTCGCCGCGGTCTCGCCGTCGCCGCGCACCAGCGCGTCGAACATCTCGCAGTGCGCCTCGAAGTGGCGCTCGGGCTGCATCATCACGAACGCGCCGAGCTGGATGAAGCCCGGATAGACCATCCGACCGGCGCCCTTGTACCAGGCCGGGACGCGCATTGTCAGCTCGCGCTCGAACCATTCCATCGTGCGGTTCGCGGCGAGCTCGACCGGTGCGGTCGGCGCGGCGTTGACGTCGAGCGGTCCGCCCATCAACACCATCGAGCGCGGCTGCTTGGGGTCGTTCTCCGCCGCCATCAGCGCGACGGCGCTCAGCACCGCGGGGACGGGCTGGCAGACGGCGACGACGTGGACGTCGGGACCGAGCAGCCGCAGCCAGTCGATCAGGTACGCGACGTACTCGTCGAAGTCGAACCGGCCTTCGCGCACCGGGACGTCGCGCGCGTCGTTCCAATCGGTGATGTACACGTCGTGGTCGTCGACGAAACTCTCGACGGTGCCGCGCAGCAGCGTCGCGTGGTGCCCGGACATCGGCGCGACGAGCAGCACCTTCGGGACGGCGTGGTCACGCTCGCGCTCGAAGCGGACGAGGTTTCCGAACGGCCGCAGGTCGACGGTCACCGCGGTCGCCGCGACGTTCCACGGCGGCTTGCCGCGGCGTTGTGCGAACCCGTTGAAGATCTCGGCGCCTGCGCTCATCATGCGCCCGGGGATCGTGTAGCTCAGCGGCGAGAAGGGGTTGGTGAGCCAGGCCTTCGTGGTGGCCGCAGTCCAGCGCGCCGGCGCCATCGCGAGATACGCCGCGTCGTAGAATTCGTAGGTGATGCGAGGGGCCTCCAACCGGGAGTCTTCCCGAACGGCCTTACCCCAATCCCCGGGAAAGCCCTCGCTCGGCCGCCGGAAGGGGAATAGTCTTTACGGACGCGACTATAGCGGCACTTCCCCCGGCCGAGGAGACGTGTCATGTTCGACGGACAGGTTGCGCTGGTAACCGGCGGGACACGCGGCATCGGTGCCGCGATCACGACGATGCTCGCGCAGAGCGGCGTGCGCGTCGCGGCCGGCTACAGTCGCGGACGCGAGACGGCCGAGGCGCTTCGCGATCGGCTCGGCGCGCAAGGCGGACAAGTCTCGATCCACCAAGGCCGCGTCGACGATCCCGCCGATTGCGCGCGCGTCCTCGACGAGGCGATGGAGCGTTTCGGCCGCGTCGACTATCTCGTCAACAACGCCGGGATCACCGTCGACAAGACCGTTCGCAAGATGACGATCGACGACTGGCACAACGTCCTCAACGTCAACCTGTTCGGCGCGTTCTGTATGACGAAGGCGGTCCTCGAGCACATGATCGAACGCGGCTCGGGGCGGATCGTCAACATCAGCTCGGTGATCGGCGAAACGGGGAACGTCGGGCAGGCGAACTACGCGGCGTCGAAAGCGGGGCTCGTCGGCTTCACCAAGAGCCTCGCACTCGAGATGGCGCGCCGCGGGATCACCGTCAACACGGTCGCGCCCGGTTTCATCGAGACCGAGATGGTCGCGCAGATGCCGCAGGCCGCGATCGACGCGGTGGTGGAGAAGATCCCGCAGCGGCGTCTGGGCAAGCCCGAAGAGGTCGCGCGCGTCGTGCAGTTTCTGCTCGAGGACGAGTCGAGCTACATCACCGGTGCCGTCTACCACATCAACGGCGGCTTGGACATGTGATGCCGGACGATCAGAGCGAACGCGTCTGGAACGGCGTCGGCGAATTCATCCGCACCCAGCGCGAGCTGGCGAACCTCTCGCTGCGCCAGCTCGCGGACATCGCCAAGATCTCGAACCCGTATCTCAGCCAGATCGAGCGCGGCCTCCACAAACCCTCGGCCGACGTGCTGAAGAACCTCGCCGCCGCCCTGAAGATCTCGGCGGAGACGATGTACACGCAGGCGGGCTTGCTGGAACGCACCGCCGGCGAGGGACGGGAGATCGGTCCGGGCGTGGAGCAGGCGATTCGGCTCGATCCGAAGCTGACCACCGACCAGAAGGACACGTTGACCCGCATCTATCGCGGTTTCGTCGAACGGCCGTGACCGGTGCCGACGTCTGCTATCTCGACGCCACCGAGCTCGCGGCACTGATCGCGCGCGGCGACCTCTCCGCCGTCGAGGCGACCGAGGCGCACCTCGCCCGGATCGCCGCGGTGAACCCGCGCCTCAACGCGATCGTCACGCTCGACCCCGACGGTGCGCTCGCGCAGGCGCGCCGCGCCGATGACGCTCGCCGCCGCGGCGACCCGCTGGGGCCGCTTCACGGCCTCCCCGTCGCGCACAAAGATCTCTTCCACACGCGCGGGATGCGCACGACGCTGGGCTCGCCGCTCTTTCGCGACTGGGTGCCGGAGGTCGACAGCATCATCGTCGAGCGGCAACGCGCCGCCGGCGCGATCACCCTCGGCAAGACGAACACGCCGGAGTTCGGCGCGGGCTCGCAGACCTTCAACACCGTCTTCGGCGCGACGCGCAACCCGTACGACGAGACGAAGACGTGCGGCGGAAGCAGCGGCGGCGCCGCCGTCGCGCTGGCAACCGGGATGGTCGCGCTCGCCGACGGGAGCGATCTCGGCGGCTCATTGCGCAACCCGGCGAACTTCTGCAACGTCGTCGGCTTGCGGCCGTCGATCGGGCGCGTCCCGCAGGCGCCGAGCGAGGATCATTGGGCGACGCTCTCGGTCTCGGGGCCGATGGCGCGCACGGTCGCCGACGTCGCGCTCTTCCTCGGAGCGATCGCGGGCGAAGACGCTCGCGATCCCGTCTCGATCGCCGGCGCGGCCCCGGCGTTTGCGGCCGGCCTCGGCGAGGACGTCGCCGGGATGCGCGTCGCGTGGAGTCCCGATCTCGGCGGTCTTCCGGTCGAGCCCGAGGTCCGCGCCGCGCTCGCGACGGTCCCCGGCGTCTTCGCCTCACTGGGTTGCGACGTCGACGAAGCGGCGCCGGATTTCACCGGCGCCGACGAGGCGTTCCAAACGCAGCGCGGGATCCTGTTCGCGAACGCGTTCGGACCGTTGCTCGATCGCGCGCCCGAGGCGTTGAAGGACACCGTCGTCTGGAACATCCGCTACGGCCGCGAGCGCACCGGCGCGCAGGTCGGCGAAGCGGTCGGGCTGCGCTCGCGCCTCTACGCGCGGATGCACGCGTTCATGGAGCGCTACGACGTTCTCGTCTGTCCGGT
>DASYFS010000020.1:0-4939 GCA_036498305.1 Candidatus Elarobacter sp.
GCTCGATCCCCTCGACGACGATCGCGCCCGACATCCCGTTCGTCACCTCGTAGAACGACTCGCCGTGAGAATGCGGATGATACCAGTACAGTCCCGGCGCATGACCGCGCGGGATCGCGACGCGATAGTGCAGCGTCTCGCCGGGATGCGCGAGCGTCATGATCGTCTCGTCCGCCGGCGGATGCGGCGAGACGGTCAGGCCGTGGAAGTGGACGTTGACGTTGTCGGGCCGGCCGGCGAACGGTTTCATCGCGTTGTGCACCGTCAGCGCGATCGTCTCGCCCGGCCGGACGCGGATCGTCGGCGCGACGCCGAGCTGCGTCCCCCATTCGAACGCCGGGTATCCCGTCACGGGATCGACGACGACGTCCAGCGCGAGATGTGCGACGCCGTGAACGGCGCGCACTTCGGGGATCGCGGGAAACACGTCGACGAGGGGAGCCGATGCGCGCGCAGGCGCCGCCGGGGCACACGACGAGACGATCAGTGCGGCGGCGACGAGAAGAAGAAGCCTCATCTGCGAGCGGCCGCGTTCGCGCAAACGATCATTTGCTCCACCCGCGATAAGACGACGTTAAGGTCACCTTCAACCGTTCTTTGAGATCGCCGCGCAGGCTGGACGAAATTCGCTCGTCTTCCCGGAGGCATAGAACGAACGTGCGCATTCTCGCGTCCCGTACGCGTCAGATCGTGGCGCCGCTGCTCGCCGTAGCCGTCCTGTCCGCCTGCAATAGCGGCAGCAGCAGCTCGCCGGCACCGGCGGTGATCCCGACCGCGACCCCGGTTGCGACACCGACCGCCTCGCCGACGCCCACGCCGACGCAGCAGCTGCAGAGCACGATCAAAAACGTCGTCGTGATCTACCAGGAGAACTGGAGCTTCGACGCGCTCTACGGCAGCTTCCCGGGCGCGAACGGCCTCGCCAACGCCGCCTCGGCGATCCCGCAGATCGACAAGTTCAACGGCAACGCGATCACGACCGAGCCGCAGCCGCTGATCAACGGCCAACCCGATCCGAACTTCGCCGGGGTCACCGGCAAGCCGATCGGCCCGTACTCCGCGATCAGCTACATCCAGCCTTCGCAGCTCACCGGCGACATCGTGCACCGCTACTATCAGGAATACGCCCAGATCGACGGCGGCAAGATGGACCAGTTCATGACCTGGAGCGACAACCCGGGGTTGGTGTTCAGCAACTTCGACGCGACGAATCTCCCCGAGGGGCAGCTGGCCGCGCAGTACACGCTCTCCGACAACACCTTCCACAGCGCGCTCGGCGGCTCGTTCCTCAACCACCAGTTCCTGATCTGCGCGTGCGCGCCGACGTTCCCGAACGCGCCTGCGGCCGACGTCGCGACGACGGACTCGAGCGGGAGAAAGCTCGCGCTCAATAGCAGCGGGCAGATCATCCACGACGGCTTCGTCACGCCGGACGGCTACGCGGTCAACACCTCGTTCTCGGTCAACTCGCCGCATCCGTCGAACGTCGCCGCGCCAAACCTCGTCCCCGAGCAGACGAACCCGACGATCGGCGACCGGATGAGCGCCGGCAGCGTGAGCTGGAAGTGGTACTCTGGCGGCTGGACCGCCGCACTCGCGGGCAACCCCGACCCCAACTTCCAGTTCCACCACCAGGCGTTCGCGTACTACGCGAACTACGCCGACGGAACGCCCGGCCGAGCGGCGCACCTCCAGGACGAGACGAACTTCCTCGCCGACCTTCACAACAACGCGCTGCCGCAGGTCTCGTTCATCAAGCCGATCGGTGAGAACAACGAGCATCCCGGTTACGCGTCGCTGCTCGCCGGCCAGCAGCACGTCGCCTCGCTTGTGCAGGCGATCCAGTCCAGCCCGTACTGGAAGAACACCGCGATCATCATCACCTACGACGAGCATGGCGGCCGTTGGGACCACGTCGGGCCGCCGAGCCTCGACCGTTGGGGTCCCGGCTCGCGCGTCCCGCTGATCGTGATCTCGCCGTGGGCGAAGCACGGCTTCGTCGACCACACGCAGTACGAGACCGTCTCGATCCTCGCGTTCATCGAGAAGCTCTACAACCTCAGCCCGCTCGGAACGCGCGACGCGGCGGCCAATCCCTTCAGCAACGTGTTCGACTTCACGCAGGTCAACCCGTTCGCGACGAAGCGCACGACGCCGAAGGCCTCGACGCCGCGCAAGAGCACGCACTAACCGGGGACGGGCGACGAACGGCGGAGCGGGGGCGACGACCCCTCGCTCCGCCTGCTTTTCACACGGCGCAGCGAAGGGACGGAACCGGCCACAGCCGTATCCAGGACCGGATGTCCCGGCGAACCATCATGGTGATCGGCTCCGGTCCGATCGTGATCGGACAAGCCGCGGAATTCGACTACGCCGGAGTACAAGCGTGCCGGGCGCTGCGCGAGGAAGGCCACCGCGTCGTCCTCGTCAACTCGAACCCGGCGACGATCATGACGGACCCCGAGATCGCCGACGCGGTGTATCTCGAGCCGCTCACGGTCGCCTCGGTCGAGCGCATCATCGCGCGCGAGCGTCCCGACGCGCTGCTGCCCACGCTCGGCGGACAAACCGGCTTGAACCTCGCCGTCGAGCTCGCCGACGCCGGCGTCATCGAGAAGTACGGCGTCGAGCTGCTGGGGACGCCGCTCGACACGATCAAGCTCGCCGAAGACCGCGAGCGCTTCAAAGAGAAGATGATCGAGATCGGCGAGCCGGTGCCGCAGTCGCTGATCGTCACCGACGTCGAGGCGGGCGTCGGCTTTGCGGCCGAGGTCGGCTACCCGCTCGTCGTCCGTCCCGCGTACACGCTGGGCGGCACCGGCGGCGGCGTCGTCCGCGACGAGGCCGAGCTGCGCGCGACGCTGCAGACCGGGCTGGACGCCTCGCTGATCCACCAGGCGCTGGTCGAGACCTCGCTTTTGGGCTGGAAAGAGATCGAGTACGAAGTCCTGCGCGACCGCGCCGGCAACTGCATCATCGTCTGCAACATGGAGAACATCGACCCCGTCGGCGTTCACACCGGCGACTCCGTCGTCGTCGCGCCCTCGCAGACGCTCTCCGATCTGGACTACCAGATGCTGCGGACCTCGAGCATCAACGTCATCCGGGCGCTCAACGTCCAGGGCGGCTGCAACATCCAGTTCGCGCTGCACCCCGACAGCTCCGAGTACATGATCATCGAGGTCAACCCGCGCGTCTCGCGCAGCTCGGCGCTGGCCTCAAAAGCGACCGGCTATCCGATCGCGAAGATCTCGACGAAGATCGCGCTCGGTCAAACGCTGGACACCATTCCGAATCCGGTCACCGGCGGGCGCACGAAGGCGGCGTACGAACCGACCCTCGACTACTGCGTCGTCAAGTTTCCGCGCTGGCCGTTCGACAAGTTTCCGCTCGCCGACACGCGCCTGGGAACGCAGATGAAGTCGACCGGCGAAGCGATGGGGATCGGCCGCAGCTTCGCCGCCGCGATGATGAAAGCGGTCCGCGGTCTGGACCTCAAGTTCGAGACGCTGACCGGCAACGCGTACGCGGAGTGGAGTGACGACGAGCTCGAGCGGGTGCTGGTCACGCCCACCCACGAGCGTCTGTTCGCGGTCTGCGAGCTGCTGCGCCGCGGCCGCAGCGTCGACGAGCTGCACCTGCTCTCGACGATCGACCGCTTCTGGCTGTGGGAGTTCGCCGCGCTAGTCGAGCTCGAAGAGGCATTTCGCGCCTACCGCGACGCCGGGCCGCTCTTCGGCCAGGCGCCCGACCCGGCGCTGATCCGCCGCGCGCTCGAGAACGGCTACAGCCGGCGCGGGATCGCCGCGCTCACCGGCGGCGAGGTCACGAGCGACCCGCATGATTTCGGCCAGTTCCGGATGGTCGACACCGCGGCCGCGGAGTTTCCCGCGTCGTCTCCTTACTATTATCTGTCGCGCTTCGAGACCGACGAGATGCGGCCGCCCGACCGCGAAGCGGTCGTCGTCGTCGGCAGCGGTCCGATCCGCATCGGGCAGGGGATCGAGTTCGACTACAGCTGCGTCCACGCGGCGTGGGCGCTGCGCGAGGCGGGACGCGCCGCGGTCGTCATCAACAACAACCCCGAGACGGTGTCGACCGACTTCGACGTCTCCGACGTCCTGGTCTTCGAGCCGCCGGGCGCCGATGAGGTCGAAGCGACGGCGCGCGCGACCGGCGCGCGCGGCGTGATGCTGGCGTTCGGGGGACAGACGGCGATCAACCTCGCCGACGAGCTCACGCGGCGCGGGATCGCGATCGTCGGCAGCGACCGCCGCTCGCTCGACATGGCCGAAGACCGCGAGAAGTTCGACGCCGCGCTCGAGAAGCTCGGCGTGGCGCGCCCGCGCGGCCGGGCGGCGGCGACGTTCCGCGAGGCGCGCGCGATCGCGCGCGAGATCGGTTTCCCGGTGCTGGTTCGGCCGTCGTATGTGCTGGGCGGGCGCGGGATGGAGATCGTCTACAACGAGGGCCAGCTCGCGTCGTACGTCGAGTCCGCGCCCCCGATCACGCCCGGTGCGCCGCTGCTCATCGACAAGTACATGCGCGGCAAGGAAGTCGAAGTCGACGCCGTCTTCGACGGCGACGACATCCTGATCCCCGGCATCTTCGAGCACGTCGAGCGCGCCGGGATCCACTCCGGCGACTCGATCAGCGTCTACCCGACGCAGACGATCGGCGACGCGATGGAGCAGCGGATCGTCGCGGTCACCGAAGCGATCGCGCGCGAGCTCGGGATCCGCGGGCTCATCAACATCCAGTTTGTGATCCCCGAGGGGACCGACGAGCTGCTGATCATCGAGGCGAACCCGCGCGCGAGCCGCACGGTCCCGATCATCTCGAAGGCGACCGGGATCAACCTCGTCGCCGCCGCGACCGGGATCGCGCTCGGCGAGAAGCTGCGCGCGATGAAGTGGGGGACGGGGCTGCGTCCGCGCCC
>DASYFS010000021.1:0-3979 GCA_036498305.1 Candidatus Elarobacter sp.
CGGGGTGGCACGCACATCTCGAAGCCCTCAGCGCCGTGCTCGCGAACGCCGGCGGCGCCGACGTCGGCCCGCGCTACGAAGTGCTCCTGCCGGAATACGAGACGCTGCTCGCGCGGGGCAGCATCGACGGCGCGACCAAGACGATCCGGTTCACGCGCTCGCTGCCGGGGCCAATCCATCGGGTGTGGTCGTATCTCACCGAGGAAGACGACCTCGCGACGTGGCTTACGAAGCGCGGCGCAGTTCCGGCCGAAGTCGGCGCGTCGTTCGTGCTGCACATGGCCGGCGACGACGAGATGGCCGAGCGCGAGGGTGTCGAGCCGAAGACCTACGGCACCGTGCGCGTGTTCGACGCGCCGCACGTACTCGAGTACACGTGGGGCGTGAAGATGCCCGACGGCGAGCTGCTGGAGTCGGTGGTGCGCTTCGAGCTCGAGAGCGAAGGCGATCGCGTCGCGTTGACGCTCACCCACAGCGGCGTCATCGACGGCTTCGAGTCACGCACGCTGGGGGGCTGGCATTCGCTGCTGGACGCGCTCGAAGCGCGGCTCGACGGGCGCGATCCGGGCTCATTCATGGAGAACTTCCGCCGCATCGAAGAGACGTACCGCTAACGCGCTTGAGGCGCGCGCGCCTGCACGTCATCCCGAGCTTGTCGAGGGACCCTCGTCGTTGCGCCGCGCGAAGGCGCGGTGCAACCCCTTATCTCGATCGTCAGACCTGTGGGCTCGCGCTTCGACTTCGCTCAGCACGAGACGAGGGTCCCTCGACAAGCTCGGGATGACGGCATCACAGGTACTTCCGATCAAGGTCGCCCTTGAAGCACCCGACCATGTGGAGGTCGCCCGACGTCAGGCGTGACGCAGCGACATCATCGACTTCCTGAGCTTTCAAGCCGATCGGCGGACCGTACCAGTAACGGCCGTTGAGGGTCTTGATCACCCAACCTTGACGCTCGTTCTTTTGATTGAGAATCAGCCAGATGTTGACGACCGTAGTCTCGGGCGTGTTCACATCGACCGCCGAAGCGCTGATATTGGACGTACCGAGCGCCGAATAGGAACCGCTGCACCTCGCCCCCGGCGCGCTACCGGCCGGCCCAGGAACGAGTGCCCCGATGAAGGCCGCGAGTACTGCCTCGGTCATCATGCGTCGAAGTTGGACGGACCTACCCTCACGTCATCCCGAGCTTGTCGAGGGACCCTCGTCGTTGCGCCGCGCGAAGTCGCGGTGCAACCCCTTATCTCGATCGTCAGCCCTGCGGGCTCGCGCTTCGACTTCGCTCAGCGCGCGACGAGGCTCCCTCGACAAGCTCGGGATGACGGCGCGGCCTTACGCGGCGGCGCCTACTTCGAACAGCGCGCGCGTGAATTCCGCCGGCTCGAAGGGCTGCAGCGCGTCGACGCTCTCGCCGAGGCCGACGTACTTCACCGGCACGCCGAGCTGATCGACGATCCCCACCAACACGCCGCCCTTCGCGGTCGAGTCGAGCTTCGTTACGACAACGCCCGTCAGCAGCGTCGCTTCGTTGAAGAGCTTCGCTTGCGAGAGCGCGTTCTGCCCGGTCGTGCCGTCGACGACGAGGAGCGTCTCGGCCGGCGGCGCGCCGGTCTCGCGTTCGATCACGCGGCGCATCTTCTTGAGCTCTTCCATGAGGTTGGTCTTCGTCTGCAGCCGCCCGGCCGTGTCGATCAGGACGACGTCGACGCCGCGCGCCTTCGCAGCGGTCAGGCCGTCGAACACGACCGACGACGGATCGCTGCCCTCGTTGCCGCGCAGGTACTCGGCGCCGGCGCGCTGTGCCCAGACGTTCAGCTGCTCGGCAGCGGCGGCGCGGAAGGTGTCGGCGGCGACGACCATCACCTTTTTACGCTGACCGCGGAGCGCGGCGGCGAGCTTTCCGATCGTCGTCGTTTTTCCGCTGCCGTTAACGCCGACGACCAGAATCACCGCCGGCCGGTTCGCGAGGTTCAGCCCCATCTCCGGAAGCGTGAGGAAGTTCTGGACGTCGCGGCGGAAGCGCGCGACGACCTGGTCGCTCGATTCGTAGCGATCTTGCTTGGCGACCACGCGCAGTGCGTCGACGATCTTGAGCGTCGTGGGGACGCCGAAGTCGGCGGCGAGGAGAATCTCCTCGAGGTCGTCCCACAGCTGCTCGTCGACCGGACGCTTCGCGAGCGCCATCGTCTCGAGCTCGCCGCCGAACGCCTCGCGCGTCCGCGTCAGCGCCGTTTTCAGCTTCGAAAACCAACTCACGGGGCACGACCGTTCGCTGCGGGGTGGGTACAAGCCCCCACATGATTGCGCAGCGCGAGATCGCGCCGGGCGTCGCCGTGTCGGCGATCGGGTTCGGCGGATACCACCTCGGGTTGATCGAGGACGAAGCGGCGGCGATTCGCCTGCTGCAGGCGGCGATTGACGCGGGGATCACCTTCCTCGACAACGCCTGGGAGTACAATCATCACGTCAGCGAGGAGCGCATGGGAAAGGCGCTGGCCGAAGGCAAGCGGCGCGACGCCGTCTTCCTCATGACGAAAGTCTGCACGCACGGCCGCGACAAGAAGGTCGCGATGCAGCAGCTCGAGGAGTCGCTGCGTCGCCTGCGCACCGATCATCTCGACTTGTGGCAGATTCACGAGGTCGTCTACGACGACGATCCGGCGCGCCATTACGCCAAAGGCGGCGCCGTCGAAGCGCTCGACCAGGCGAAGCGTGACGGGAAGGTTCGCTTCGTCGGCTTCACCGGCCACAAGCGACCCGAGATCCACCGTGAGATGATCGAGCGCGGCTTCCCATTCGACACCGTGCAGATGCCGCTCAACGTCGTCGACGCGAACTATCGCAGCTTTGAGCGCACGATTCTTCCGCTGGCGCGCGAGCGCGGGATCAGGGTCCTCGGGATGAAGTCGATGGCCGAAGGCCGGCTGCTCGAAGCGGGCGGCGTCGACCCGGACGAGGCGCTGCGCTACGCGATGTCGCTCCCCGGCGTGCTCACCACGATCACCGGGATCGACTCGCAGCAGGTCCTCGACCACCACGTGCGCATCGCCGACGGTTTCACGCCGCTCGACGAAGTCGCGCTGCAGGCGATCCGCGACAAGTACAAGGACCGTGCCGGCGACGGTCACCTCGAGCTCTACAAGTCGACCGCCAAGAACGACGCCGACGAGGGCCGCGCGCAACACGGCTTCCCGCCGATGTCCGAGCTCGCGATGTAGCTACGGCCTCCGCCGCGCCGTCACGATGTGGTCGACGTTGACGATGATCTTCGGCGACGCAGCGGTGCCTTGGCCATTGGGGACCGGCTGAACCTCGATCAGCCGCGCGTGCTCGCCGGAGTTGAAGCTGGCGCTCGCGAGCGCGTCGTACGTCTCGGCGTCGACGCCGAGTGTCTCGCCATCGCTGAGCTTGATTTCGTAGGTGATTGCCATAGCGTCTGCATCGTGCCCGCCGCGCGCGACACACGCGAAGGCGTGGGCCCGGCGTGTCGCGGGCCGGCCGAGCGCGACTCGCGCGCGCCGCGCCGTGGGTACGCGGATCGCGAGAGGACAGCGCGATGGCGACCGACACCGTGGACCTGATCGGCAGAACCGTCTCGGAGACGAACCAGTGGCTGCGCGAGATCGACGAGATGCTCGGCTGGAACGACCGCCGCTTGGCGCTCCATGCGCTCCGCGGAGTGCTGCACCTGATTCGCGACCGCATCCCGCTCGACGAAGCGGCGCAGCTTTCGGCGCAACTCCCGACGCTGGTCCGCGGCCTCTACTGGGAGCAGTGGGATCCAAGCCGCACGCCGATCACGGACCGCAGCGAGGCCGTGCTGCTGCATCGCATCGCCGAGGAGTTTCGCAGCTACGAGGGCGGGCTCGATCTCCCCGCGATCGCGCGCGCCGTCTTCAGCGTGCTGACGCTCCACCTCGATTGGGGCGAGGTCGACGACGTCCGGCGCGCGCTGCCGAAGCGCATGCAGCAGCTCTGG
>DASYFS010000022.1:0-2720 GCA_036498305.1 Candidatus Elarobacter sp.
GTGGGGTCTTCGATGTCCATTCCGGCCTGGAAGGCGGGGCAGCGAACGGCGTCGCAAGTGATGGGCCGAGAACCCGTACGCGATGACGAGAGACGATTCCCCCACACCGTTCTCGAGCGACGCCGTCGCGGGCAGCATCCCCGGCGCGATCGACTTCCTGCGTTCCGCCGCCGAGATCGCGACGCTCTCACCTTCGGCGAATTTTCCGCGGTGCGCGGTGGGAACGCGGCTCGCCGTCGGGGGCTGGGCCGTCGAACGCGACGCGACCGATCCGCCTGCGGCGGTTCGCATCGTCGTCGACGACGATTTCGTGTACGAGGCACAGATCGGTTTCGGCCGCTACGACGTCCGTGCGGCGCTAACCGAAACGACGCCGGAACACATCGGATTTCGCTGCGAGGTCCCGACCGAGGGCCTCGCCCCCGGACTGCACCTTCTGCACGTGTATGCGCTCGGGCACGACGGCGCCTGGTACGAGGCCCCCGGACGGACGTTCTCGGTGCATCGCGCGATGCGCCCCGAGTTTTCGATTCGCCCGGAGACGGTGCAGCTGGTCGTCGATCTCGTCCGCGACACGGATCCGCGCGGCGAGCGAGGACCCGTGCGCGGGATCGTGCCGACCGATCACTACGCGACGGTGATCGGCTGGGCGTTCCGGCCTGCGGGAGGCCGGGCGCCGGCCGGCGTCTGCGTCGTCGACGATGCGGGCGGGCGGTGGAACGGGACGTGCGACGTCGTGCGGGAGGATGCGCGCGCGGCGCTGGGAGTCACGGATCCGCGGGTCGGCTTCGAGATCGACATCCCGGCGGCGAGCCTCGGACGCGGCCGGCATACGCTCACTGTGTGGGCGTACGACGGCGGCGGTCAACGCATCGGCCGGCCGAGCGAGACGAAGGTCGAGGTCGTCGCCGAGGTCGGCGCTTTCCCGGGGTACGCACGCGAGCTCGCCGAGCCGGCGCTTTGCGCCGCGCAGATGACCGGTCCGAAAGGCGAGCAGCACCCGCTGCGTGCGGGGGACATCGTCCGAATCAGCAGCGACCGGGTCGTCCCGATCGAAGGGTGGGCCCTCCTCGGTGACGGAAGCGCGCCGCGCCAGGTCATCCTCGAGCTGCGCGCCCCGGGCTCCGCGCTGCCGATCCGGTACTATCCGCTCTCCGGCTATCATCGCGGAGTTCCGCCGAAGCGACTCCCTGCGCCGCCGAGAGACGGCGCGTGGTTCACCTACGCGCTCGATCCGAGCAACCTCGAGCCGCGCGACTACGCGCTCGAAGCGGTCGTCCTCTCCGAGGACGACTACGGCTACGCGCGCGGCGGGCTGGGGACGCTGCGAGTCGTCGCGGACGGCGACGCGTCGGGGACGGGACGCCGGACGTAGTCGCCGCGTGAGAGCCACTTCTCGACCAGCACATAGAACACGATGAAGAGATAGCGGCTCCCCATCTCCTTGATCTTGAACTTCGAGACGCCGTGCTTGCGGTTGTACCAGTTCGTCGGCACGACCGTCCACGTGTAGCCGCGCACGATCGCCTTGAGCGGCAGCTCGACGGTGATGTTGAAGTGCGGCGAGAGGATCGGCTGCACGCCCGCGATTACTTCGCGCCGATAGCATTTGAAAGCATTGGTCACGTCGTTGTAGCGCATCCCGAAGAGCAGCGCGACGAACGCGTTCGCAAACCGGTTCAGCATGAGCTTGAGCCAGGGGTACTCGACGACCTTCGCGGCGCGCGAGAACCGCGTCCCGAACGCGCAGTCGTAGCCCGACTCGATCGCTCGCCAGTAGCGCACGACGTCGTCGGGATCGTCCGACGCGTCGGCCATCACGATGCAGACCGCGTCGCCGCGAAACTCTTCGAGCCCGGTATGAATCGCGTTGCCGAAGCCCTTCGGGCGCCGCACGTTGGGGACGCAGCGCACCTGCGGGATCCGCTCGGCGACCTCTGCGACGACGCCGGCCGTACCGTCAGCGGAGTGGTCGTCGACCACGACGATCTCGAACGGGATCGCGGCCGCGGTGAGCTTTTCGGCAAGTGCCGTCAGCGTCTCGGCGATGCCGCCTTCTTCGTTCTGGGCCGGGATGACGACCGAGAGCATCGCGTTATGCGGGCGTTCCCTGCGCCCGCTCCGCCTGCCACCGCTCGACGTTCTTGTCGTACATCTCCTGCATCAGCTCGCGCAGGCTGTAGCGCTGCTCCCAACCCGGATAGTGCGCCTTGAACTTCGCCATGTCGCTGATGTACCAGATGTGGTCGCCGATGCGGTTCGTCTCGGTGTAGGTCCAGTCGAGCTTGCGGCCCGCGATCTCCTCGCACAGGTCGATCGCCTCGACCATCGAGCAGTTGCTGTGCCGCGTTCCGCCGGCGTTGTAGACCTCGCCGCAGCGCGGCGCGCGGAAAACGTGGTCGAACGCGTTGACGAGATCGAAGCTGTGGATGTTGTCGCGGACCTGCTTGCCTTTGTAGCCGAAGACCGTGTAGGGCTCTCCGGTGACGGTGCACTTCATCAGGTACGCGAGGAAGCCGTGGAGCTTCGTCCCGGAGTGGTTCGGTCCGGTCAGACAGCCGCCGCGAAAGACCGCCGTCGGCATCGAGAAGTAGCGGCCGTACTCCTGGACGAGCACGTCGGCGGCGACCTTCGAGGCGCCGAACAGCGAATGCTTCGACTGATCGATGCGCATCGTCTCGTCGATCCCGGCCCACAGCGGGTGGTTCTCCGGCAGCTCC
>DASYFS010000023.1:0-11438 GCA_036498305.1 Candidatus Elarobacter sp.
GGGTTCAGAACGTCGTGAGACAGTTCGGTCCCTATCCGCCGTGGGCGTTGGAGATTTGAGGAGTGTCGACCCTAGTACGAGAGGACCGGGTTGAACGAACCGCTGGTGAACCGGTTGTCCCGCCAGGGGCATAGCCGGGTATCTACGTTCGGATCAGATAAACGCTGAAAGCATATAAGCGTGAAACTGACTTCAAGATGAGATCTCAACCTCGAAAGAGTGAAGGGTCGTGGAAGACTACCACGTTGATAGGCCGGGGGTGGAAGGCGAGCAATCGCTGGAGCTGACCGGTACTAATAGCCCGGAAACTTAATAAGTACGCTAACACAAAAGAACAACGTCTCTTGTGGTTGGTTCATGGAAGTTCTTCTCTGTGCAGCTTTCGCCCGCGATCGCCTTGAGCTCAGGCTCGGCGTCGCGGTGCGGATCAAGTTTCTGGCGGTCATAGCGGCGGGGTTCCACCCGTTCCCATCCCGAACACGGCAGTTAAGCCCGCCAGCGCCGATGGTAGTCGGACCGCAGGGTCCCTCGAGAGTAGGACGCCGCCAGATAATCCGTAGCGAAGAGCCCGCCGGTCAGCGATGACCGAGCGGGCTCTTTGCGTTTGGTCAGGTCAGGTGTCGCCGGTGCGCGCCGCCGCAGCCGCGAGCTGCGAGGTCAGGAAGCCGGCGACGATCAGGATCGCCGTCAGCAGCGCGCGCGACGCGAGCGAGACGGCATCGGTCGTATCCGCCTGCTGGAAGATCGAGAGCAGGCTCTCGTACGAGATCGAGCCGGGGACGAGAACGAGCAGCGCCGGCACTAGCACGACGGAACGCGGGATCCGCAGATAGCGGGCCGCGAAGATCGTCGCGAGGCCGAGCGCGAACGCGGTCAGAAACGGCGCCGCGACCGTGATTCCGAAGAGCGCGAAGAGCCGCGAGATCGCGATCGTGGCGAGCGCCGCGACGACGATCCAACCGACGTCGCGCGCGCGCGCGTGGAGGATCAGCGCGATCCCGAGCGCCATCAGCGCGCCGGCGCCAAGTGACGAGAACCACGTCGTCGATGCAGCGCCGATCGTGGGGCTGCTCATCAGCGTCGGGCCGCCGACCGCCGAGCCGAGCGCGAACCCGCAGCCGAGCGAGAGGAGCGTCACGAAGACGCCGCCGAGGCGTGCCGTGCCCGAGACGACGTTGCGGTTGGCGAGCTCGCCGAGCGCCGTCGTGAGCGAATAGCCGGGCAGCAGCTGCACGATCGCCGCGACGAGGACGACGTACAGCGCGACCGGCGCGACCGCGCGCTCCCACAGCGCGATGATGACCGTTGCGACGAACGCCGCGGAGATCTCGAAGACGCGGTCGACGCGCTGCGAGCGCTGCGCGAGCGCGCCGATGATCCCGATCGCGGTCCCGGCGACCGCGGAGGCGGCGACGTCGCCCGGCTGACCGCCGATCAGGAGCGCCGTTCCGGTCGCGAGCACGGCGTATGCGCCGACGGTGACGAGCGGATGATCGGGCCGGGCCGCGGTGTCGATCTGCGTCACGGCCGCGAGCGCCTCACCCGGGGCAAGGCCGCGGCGCACCGCATCGACGACGGTCTCCAGCTGCGCCAGCTTGCGCAGGTGCAGCTTGCCGGGATCGAGCCGCAGAACGACGACGCGCTGCGTGAAGCCCGTCCCGACCGCCAGGATCATGCTCGTCGGGAGTACGTTGACCTGGAGTGCGACGCCGGACGCGACGGCGACGTCGTGCAGAACGTCCTCGAGCGCGTCGGTCGACAGGCCGGCCTGATGCAGCCCGCGGCCGAGCGCGAGCAGCAGCGCGGTGCGATCGTCGCGCGGTTCGTCCACGCCGCGGACGGTTCGGCCGCCGTCAGCTCCGCGCCCCCGTCGCGAGCGGGAAGCGCTCCAGCGCATCGTACCGCGGGCTGCCGCCGGTTTGGACCGATTCGTAGAGCACGAGCTCGGTAACGGTGAGCGGGATCGCAGCGACGGGGACCGCCGGCAGCGGAACGCTCGCGTCGGCTCGCGCGAGGGTGAGGTGCGGTACGGCGTCGTCGGTGAACACAAAGCCGAGCCTGCCGAACACGTCCCGCACGGCTGTCGCCAGCGCGCCGAACGGCAGCGACTCGCCGGAAGAGCCGAGCCAAATCACGCGCGGCCGTCGCGCGTTCGGAAACGCGCCGAGAGCGTCGAGGCGCAGCGTGAACGGCTGGTGCGCTTCGGCGACGGCGCGTGCGACGGCGGCAATCTCCGCGATCCGTTCGCGACCGACGCTGCCGAGAAACGCGACGGTGAGGTGATAGTTTGCCGGCGGAATCCACTTGGCGGCGTACCCCGCGGCGCGCAGCGCATCGGCGACCGCGGCGCAGCGTTCGCGGACGGCAGCGGTCGAAGGGATCGCGACGAAGAGCCGCGCGCGTTCAGTCGCCGCCGTCGCCGCCGTCGCCCCGCAGGTGGTGATGTTTGCGGCGCCCGGGCGGAATCCACGCCGGCGACGCCGCCGTCGCCTGGGTGTAGATGATCCGGGGCTGCGGGCCGGCGGAGATCACGACGAGCGTCGTCGCTTGCGGGCGCAGCGGCGTACCCGCCGCCGGATACTGCTCGACGACGACGTTCGGCGACGCGTTCGCGACGCGTGCGGCGAAGGTAGGGACGAGGCCTGCGCGGCGCATCGCGGCACCGGCCGTTGCAAGCGACATCCCGTGCACGTTCGGAACGATCGCCGTGTGCGCGGTCGTCGCGACCGCGTGCGGTGCCGCCGGCTGCGCGGCGACGCGCGCCGGAGGGGCAGCGTGCGGTCGTGTCACGATCGCAGCGAGCACGGCGAGCACTATCGCGAACCCGATGAACGCTGCGGCCGGGTTCACGCTGCGCAGCCGCGGGTTCGCGCGAAGCCGTTGGCTGAAGGCTTCGAGGTGTGCGGCCGCGGGACGAAGCTGCGCTGCTACCGCCGCGATTGCCGCGATCGCGGCCGCAAGGATCGCGGCGGCGCGGAACGCCGGCCTGCGACGCAGGCGCGCCACCTTCGGAATTCCGCCGACGATCGTCGGCGCGTCGGCGTCGAGCGGCGGTACATCGGCGATCGCCGCGAGGTCGGTATCGAGCTCGCTCGCCGATGCGTACCGCGCGGCCGGATCTTTCTGCAGCAGCCGATGCACGACGCGCGCGAGTGCCGGGCTCATCGAACGCGCGAGCTCGGCTTCGCTCGGCGCCGGCGCGGTGACGTGTGCGATCGCGCTGCCGATCGGCGACGAGGCCTGAAACGGCAGGCTCCCGGTCATCTCCTGATAGATCACGACGCCCAGGCTGTAAAGATCCGACGCCGGCGTGAGCGGCAGCCCTTGCGCCTGTTCGGGCGAGAAGTAGGCCGCGCTGCCGACGAGCCGTCCCGTCTCCGTCAGCGACGCGTCGTCGCTCTGCAGCGCCTTTGCCAGCCCGAAGTCGGCGACTTTCGCGACGTCACCGGGGCCGATGAGCACGTTCGCCGGCTTCACGTCGCGATGCACGATCCCGTTGACATGCGCGACGGCGAGCGCGTGTGCGATCTGACGCGCGTACCGAACGACGTCGTGCTCGGGGAGGCGCCCCTCACGCGCAATGATCGTCGCGAGGTTCGGGCCGTTGACGAGCTCCATCACGAAGGCATGCTGTGCCGGGATCACATCGTAGATCGCGACCACGTTCGGATCGACGAGTCGCGCCGCCGCACGCGCCTCGGCCTGGAACCGCTGCACCAGCCGCTCGTCCTGTGCGAACGCGGGCTTGAGGATCTTCACGGCGACCGGCCGGTCCAGCAGCGTGTCGGTCGCCTGCGACACCGTCGCCATCGCGCCTTCGCCGAGCAGCGGACCGATGCGGTAGCGCCCGTTGATCAGGAGCAGGGCGGCCGATTCCATCACAGGGGTTGTTCCCGGACGGAACCGGCGGCTCACCTCACGCTGGGCGCTCGTACTTGGTGCCGGCGTTCACGGGCGCCGAGCGCAGCGCGCCCTGCTCGAGTCCCCAGCGCCGCAGGAGCGTGTCGTACGTTCCGTCACGGATCACGTCGAGCAGCGCCTTCTGCACGCGGTCGCGGAGCGCGGTGTTCTTCTTCGCGACCGCGATGCCGAACGGCACGATCCCGAACGGGTGACCGACGACGGTGTAGGCCTTCCCGTTGTCGGTCGTGCGGGCGACGTAGGAGACGACGGGATAATCCGAGATGTGCGCGTCGCTGTTGCCGGTCTGGAACGCCTTGAGGGCCGCTTCATCGGTGGGTGCGGCGACGACGGAGATCGCGCCGAGGCCGATCGCTTTGCACGCGCCCTGCTGATGCGCGACCGCGAGCTCTTGCGACGTCCCTTTCTCGAGGTCGATGCGATGACCGCAGAGCGTCGCGAGATCCCACAGATGCGCCGGGTTGCCGGTCTTGGTCAGGATCCCGCTTCCCGAGAGGAGATAGTCGATGAAGTCGACGTCCCTTTCGCGGGCCCGGGTGTCGGACATCGCGGAGACGACGACGTCGAACTTCCCGGCTTTGAGGTCGGGGATCATCGTCGCGAAATCGTGGTTGCGAAAGTCGACCGCCTCGCCCAGACGTTTGCCCAGCGCCTGCGCGAGATCGTAGTCGAAGCCTTCGATCTGCTTGGTGTTGGGACGATAGAACTCGAGCGGTGCGTACGAGACGTCCGAGGCGACGCGCAGCGTTCCGCCGGCGACGGCCGGCGGCGAGCCCGCCGGGACGAGGAGGCACGCAATGACGGCGCGGGCGATAAAGGCCCGCAGAAATCGGCCCGACATGGCGCCCTGACTACGGTCCGCGGCTGCCGGGCGCCTACCGCCGTTCGGTAAAGAGGCGGAATGGAAACGGGGCGGCGAAAGAGAGGCGCCGTGCCCGATTATGTCCTGATCCCGATCCTGCTGGTGCTGCTCTCCGTCGGCCTGACGGCGCTCCTCTACTGGGGCGGATTCGTCGAAGAGCGCCGCAACGCGCGCTAGCTGAGCTCGGGCTCAGCGCAGCCCTTCGCGGGCGGCGATCGCGGCGACGACGCTGCTCGCATCGCGCAGCGCCCGCGTCGGATCGACCGGGTGCTCGGCGATCGCCGGCGGCGCCGCATCTTCGGCGACGATAAAGCGCGCGACGAGCCGGTCGAGCTGCTCGGCCTGATCCCGCAGGCCGCGCAGGGTCTGGTCGATCGACTGCACCCCCGCCGCCAGTTCGCCGGTCGCGAGCGCCGCCTGGCGCGCCGCCGCCGACTGTTCCTCTGCAGCTGCGGCGACCGGTAGGATCGCCTCGGTGACGTCGTGTGTCGTCGTGCGCATCTGCGTCGCCGCGGCGGCGTTCTCTTCGACGCCGGCCGAGGCGCTCGAGACGCTCTCGGTAACCTGCAGCGACGCGGTGCGCATCGACTGCGCGCGCTCGGCTAGGCCGCGCGCGATTCCGGTCGTCCCGTCGATCGCGTGTCCCACGCCTTCGAGCGCCGCGGCGGCGCGTTCGGCGAGCGTGAGGCCGTTCTCCATCGAGTCGCCCGAGCCGCGGATCGCCACGGCGGCGGTGATCGTCTCGCTGCGGATCGACGAAAGGATCTCCGAGATCTCGCGCGTCGCGCCGGTCGAACGTTCGGCCAACTTCCGCACTTCGTCGGCGACAACCGCGAAGCCGCGGCCGTGCTCGCCGGCGCGCGCCGCTTCGATCGCGGCGTTGAGCGCGAGCAGGTTCGTTTGGTCGGCGATCTCTTCGATGGTGCTGACGATCTCTTCGACCTGCGCCGAACGGCTCTCGAGCGCGACCATCGCGTCGGCGGCGCGGCGCGAGATGTCGCGCAGCTGCGCCATCGCGCGGCGCGTCTCGCCGACCGCGGCGTTGCCGCCGGCCGCCTCGCTCGAGGCCTGCTGCGCGGAATTCGCGAGGCCCGCGCTGTCGCTGGAGAGCGACTCGATGCCGTCGTCGAGCTGTTGGATCGCGCCGGTCGCCTGAAGGATTGCCTCGGCCTGATGCGTCGCGCCGACGGCGATCATCTCCGCCGAGCGCGCCAGCTCTTCGACGGCGCTGCTGGCCTGCGCGATCTTGAGCGCCTGGTCTCGCGCGCCTTCGGCGACGCTGTCGACGGCGCGCGCGATCTGGTCGACCGCGACCGACGTCTCGTTGGCAGCCGCCGACGTCTCGTCGGAGGCACGCGCGACGCTGCCGGAGACCGCCATGACGCTCCCGATGAGCTCGCGCAGGTGCGCGAGGCCGCTGGTCAGCTCCAGCGCAACGCTGCGCAGCCCGCCCGCGAGCGCGTCGTAGCTGCGCACCAGGTCGCCGATCTCGTCGCCGCCGGAATCGCCGATCGCTTCACGTTCGGAGCTGAAGCCGCGGCGGAGATCGCCCTCCGACATCCGGCCGAGCGCGGCGGAAAGCGCGGCGAAGTCGGTGGTGACGATCGCGTCGAGGGCCCCGGAGACGCGTCCGAGGCGGCGGCTCATTCGACGCGCCATGAACAGGGCGATGAGAATCGTCGCCGCCAGCGTTGCGAGGGCCAAGGCGATCGTGCCGATCGCCAGCGATCGGGTCAGCGCATCGAGCGCCGCCGACGACGCGTCGACGGCGTTGCTCGCGTGCGCGATCAGCGCCGTGATCGTTGCTTCCAGCCGATTGTTGTCCCCGGAGGCCGCCTTGACGGCTTTGCGCTGCTCTGACGTGCTGTGAGCTTTGTCACCGCGGTAGGCTGCGACGAGGCCGTTCGGATCGTCGTGCGCGAGCTGCTGCAGCGCGCCCGTGTGGGTGTGAATCTGATCGACCGCATCGGCGACCGCGCGCACTTGCGGCTCGAGGCCGGGGATGAGCGCAGCGTGCGCGCTCGCATACTCGAGGTCGGCACCGGCATCGGCGAAATGCTGCGGGATCCGCTCCACTTCGCGCTTCTTCAGCGAGAGGGCGTAGCCGCGGTATGCGTATCTGCCGCGCGTCGTCTGCAGCTCGACGTCGCGAACTTTCGCGAGCAGCGCCTCCTTGGCGATGATGTCTTGCTTCGCGCTTTGGAACTTCGTGACGCCGGCGACCATCGCCGCCGAGACGAGCACGAGCGCGATGACCGGAACGGCGAATCCCGCGGCCAGTTGACCGCCGATGCGCATCCTCATGATGCCGACCTCTCCTTGGGGGCACCCAAAACCCCCACCACTCGTATCGGCGAATCGCTATACTGATTCTACCGAAGTAAAAAAGGGGCACCCTTGCGGATGCCCCGTTCGGTGGGCGCGCGCCCAGCTCGGCATCGTCGCTCGGCGAATCGACCCAGCGTTTACCGAAAGTTGACGTTCCGGATCGCTTCGCGCGTCGATTCGGTGGCGGCGCCGGCGAACGTAATCGAGGGACAGCCGGGGGTCCGCCGCTACGATCGGATGTGCAGTGAACACCGGTTTCACGCTCGGCGGGATCCGCTCGACCGCCACCACGCTCTTCGTCTGGGTCTGCTGGGTCCACGTACCGCTCGCGGCGGTCGTCGCTCTGATCGCCCGCAACCCGTGGCTTCCGCCCGCGGCGTTCGCGCTCGCCGTCGCGCTCGTCGCGACGGTCGCGCCGCGCGTCCTCCGCGACGGCTTCCCGCTGCGCGCGGTGATGGCGGCGTGCGTCACGTTTGGTCCGATCGTCTTCGTCTATGCTGCGCGCGGTCACCTCAGCGGGATCGGCGGCAACGGAGACTGGCAGATCGACTACCACATGTACTTCTTCGGCGTCTTTGCGATGCTGTCGGCGTACATCGATTGGCGGCCCATTGCGGTCGCCGCCGCGCTGACCGCGGTCCACCATCTGCTGCTCGACCTGGTCGTCCCCGCCGACGTGTTTCCGGAGGAGGGTCTCGACCGCGTCGCGCTCCACGCATTCGCGGTCGTCATCGAATGCGGCGTCCTGTTCTGGCTGACCGGCGCCGTCGCGTCGCTGTTCCGGCGCATGGAAGAGCTGCTCGACTTCACCGCGCAGGCGACGGCCGAAGCGCTGACGCGAGAGCAGGAAACCAACGCCGCCCTTCACGCTCAGCTCGCCGGTAGAATCACCGCCTCATAACAAAACGGAGCGGCTGCCGCGGCAGCCGCCCCGTTCGATTCTGGCGAGGGCGCTACGCGACGTGCGCGGGTGCGAGGTCGTGCTGCTGGAGGATCAGGCCCGGCGAGTTGATGTGCTTGTTCATCCCCAGCGTCGAGGGATCGATGCCGAGCGCGAGCCCAACGAGCTGCGGGAGGTGGAAGATCGGCAGGTCGGTGCGGCCCCAGCGCGCGACCGAATCGGCCTGGTAGCCGTCGAGCGCGAGGTGGCAGAGCGGGCACGGCGTGAGGACCGCCTCAGCGCCTTGGTCTTTCGCCATCCGCATGTTCTGACCGACCATGTTGGCGGCGACGCCGTCTTTCTCGAGCTGGATGTGGAAGCCGCAGCAGCGCGTCTTGCCGGCGTAGTCGACGGCCTCGCCGCCGAGGGCGACGATCAGATCTTCGAGCGAGTGCGGGTTGCGCGCCGACTCCCAGCCGTTGACCGACTCGGGACGGATGATGTGGCAGCCGTAGAATGCCGCGACCTTCAGTCCGTTGAGCGGGTTCACGACCATCTTCTTGAGCTCGTCGAGCCCGATGTCGTCGATCAGCAGCCACAGCAGGTGACGGACCATCACGGTGCCGTCGTACTTGGCGCCGAACTTGCCGAGGATCGCGTTCGCTTGGCCCATGTGGCCTTCGTCCTCGAGCAGCTCCTTGTTCGCGGCCCGCATGTGGCCGGTGCAGGTGGAGCAGATCGTGATCACGTCGTCGAGGCCGAGCGCTTCGGCTTGCGCGTACGTGCGCGCGTTGAGGACGCGCGCGACGTCGCGGTTGGTGTCGTTGAGAACCGAGGCGCCGCAGCACGACGCGGCGGTCAGCTCGACCAGCTCGATCCCGAGCCGGTCGGCGAGGAGCATCGTCGAGTTGAAGAGCTCCTTGCACGACTCTTTGGCGACGCAGCCGGGGAAGAACCCGTACTTGCGCATCTGCGCCGACTTCGATTTGCCCTTGATAACGGGCTTGTCCATAACGGCGGTCATCAGTAAACCGGAGCCTCCAGGGTCTCGAAAATGGTGCGGATCTCGTCGACCTTCGGCACCGGCTTGAGGAAGATCGGCGGCATCTTGCCGGCGGCGGCGAGGCGCAGGCCGAACGGGGCGACTTTCAGCAGCCCGCGGATGTTGAAGCGGCCGACGGTCCCTTGAATGACCTCGGTCTCGTGCAGCATCCCGGTCGCCTTGATCGTCTTGGCGACGACGAGCGCGTGACGCGGTCCGGGGGCGTTGGTGAGCCCCTCTTCGATCGTCGCGCGTTTGACGGCGATGATGTCGTCGTGCGGGTCGACGTGCTTGGGACAGTACGAGCACGCGTAGCAGTGCGCGCACAGCCACAAGTAGTCGTCGCTGATCTGCGCGGCGCGTTCCTTGCGCTTGCTGTCGCGCACGTCCTCGATGAAGCGGTAGGCGTACGCGATCGCGGCGGGGCCGGCGAACGCGGGGTCGACCGAGACGACCGGGCAGAGCGCGTAGCAGGTTGCGCACATCACGCAGTTCGCGACGGCGACCAGCTTGTGCATGTCCTCCGGCGAGACGCGGCGCTCGCGCTCGTGATCGGAGTCCTTGTCCGCCGGCTGCAAGTACGGCTTGAGGCGCGTGTACTTGTCCCAGAACGGATCCATGTGGACCACGAGGTCCTTCATGGGCTGGAAGTTCGGCATCGGGTCGAGCGCGATCGAGCGGTCCGACTTGAGGACCGATTTGACCGGCGTCTTACATGCCAGTCCGGTCGTGCCGTTGATGTTCATCGAGCACGAGCCGCAGATCGCTGACCGGCACGAGCGCCGGAAGCTGATCGACCCGTCGATCTCCGCCTTCGCGTGCTCGAGCGCATCGAGCACCGTCGCCGTTTCCGGAAAGTCGGTGATCTCGACGCGGTCGCGATGCGGAACCTCGTCGGTGCTTTGGTCGAACCGGAAAATATCGAGCGTATAGGCCATGTTTAGTACGTCCGCACCGTCGGCTGCCATTTGGTGATGACGACCTTGCGGTCGTAGTCGGGCTTGGGATCGGAGGTCGGACCCGAGTAGGTCATGCGGGTGTGCACCTGCCACTTCTCGTCGTCGCGGTCGGGGAAGTCCGTGCGCGCTTGGGCGCCGCGGCTTTCGGTGCGGTTCTTCGCGCCGAGCATGATCGGCTGGGCGATGTCGACGAGGAACTCGGTCTCGAGCGCCCCGACGAGATCGGTGTTGAACGTCTTCGACTTGTCCCCGACGGTCATCGACTGCGCCATCTCGCGAGCCTGCCGAAGTGCGTCCATCCCGGCCCCCAGCGTCGCGTCGTCGCGGAAGATGAAGGCATGGTCACTCATCGCTTCGTTCACGGCCTTGCGGGCGTGACTGTGGCGCTCGCCGCCGGTGCGTGCGAGGATCCCATCGATGCGATCCTGCTCGCTCCGCAGCGTCTTCTCGGACGGCTTCACGTCGCCGAGCTTGGCGATGTACTCGGCGGCGTGCTGCGCGGACCGGGCGCCGAAGACGATCGTCTCGAGCAGCGAGTTTCCGCCCAGACGGTTCGCACCGTGGACCGAGACGCACGCGCACTCGCCCGCGGCGTAGACCCCAGGGATCTTCGTTGCGCCGTACTTGTCGGTCTCGATCCCGCCCATAGCATAGTGCATGCCGGGGAGGATCGGGATCGGGGTGTCGATCGCGTCTTTCCCGGTCGCGTCGAGCGCGAGCTCGCGGATCTGCGGGAGACGCTCGAGGATCTTCTCGCGGCCGAGGTGGCGGAGATCCAGCAGCACGCAGCCGTCGATGCCGCGGCCTTCGGTGATCTCCGTCCATTCGGCGCGGCTGACGACGTCGCGCGAGGCGAGCTCGCCCTTGTTCGGGGCGTACTTGAACATGAAGCGCTCGCCCTCGGCATTGAGGAGGTACGCGCCTTCGCCGCGCGCCGCTTCCGAGAGCAGGACGCCGTTTTCCTTAAGCGAGGTCGGATGGAACTGGACGAACTCCATGTCCATCAGCGGGATCCCGGCGCGATACGCGATCGCCATCCCGTCGCCGGTCGAGGCGTAGCCGTTGGTCGTCTTGCGGTAGACGCGGCCGAGGCCGCCGGTCGCAAAGATCGTCGCCTTCGCGGTCACCAGCTCCAGCTCGCCGTTGCGCATGTTGTACGCGACGACGCCCGAGCCGATACCGTCCTCGACACACAGCGCGGTCGCGAAGTACTCTTCGTAGACTTTGACGCCGAAGCGCTCGAGCTGCTCCCACAACGTGTGCAGGATGACCAGGCCCGTGACGTCGGCCGAGTAGCAGGTGCGGGGCGAGCCGGCGCCGCCGAAGGGGCGCTGCGCGATGCGGCCGTCGGGCATGCGGGAGAAGATGCAGCCGCGGTGCTCGAGCCAGATGATCTGGCGGGGCGCGTCCTCGGCCATCGCTTCGATCGAGTCCTGGTCCCCGAGG
>DASYFS010000024.1:0-2356 GCA_036498305.1 Candidatus Elarobacter sp.
GGGTGCCCATCTTCGGTTCGGTGGAGTTCACGACGCGTCAAACACGTCCGATCGCCGGCGAGTTGTGCGGCGTCGAAATCGAGGTCCGTTTTTCGCTATTCGCGCGCGAGTTGTGCGTGGACCAAATCGGTGACGAACATGTGGCCGGGCTCATGGGTGATCGCGAACGGGAGCTTACTGGCGACGATCACCGCTTGCGGCGTGACGCCGCAGCCCCAGAACATCGGGACGTCGCCCGGCGCGAGGACGGGCGGGTCGCCGTAGTCAGGCTGCATCACGTTCGCGATTCCGAGCTGCGCCGGGTCGCCCCACGCAACCGGCTCGCCGTGCGCAACGCGGTACGGGCGGGTTGTGTCGCGGACGCGGTCGACGTCGGCTGTGGGGTACGGACGCATCGAGACGACCATCGTTCCGCGCAGCTTACCCGCCGAGGCGAGCGGTACGGCGGTTCGGTACATCGGAACGTTCCGGTCGAGCGCGTAGTGCTGCGGCGTCAGTCCCGCGGCGACGAGCGCGTGATCGAATGTGAACGAGCAGCCGATCAGGAAGGCGACGAGGTCATCGGTCCAGCGCGCGATCACGTCACGCGGCTGCTCGGCGAGCTCACCGTCGCGCCAGACGCGGTAGCGCCCGAGGTCGGTCCGCAAATCGCCGTGCGGTGCGCTCTTCGGCGCGTACTCCCCCGGCGCGAGGGGAGGCTCGACGAGCGGACACGGGACCGGGTTGCGCGCGCAGAGATCGGCGAGATCGTCCGCGTAGGCGCGCGGGACTACGACGAGGTTCGCTTGGACGTAGTCGGGCGCGTAGCGTTCGGTCGCGCCGGCGATCTCGCCGCTGCGAATCTTCGCGCGGACCTCGGACGCGGTCATTCGGCCGTCGCGATCCCGTCGGCGGCGTCGCGGGCGCGCTTCTCGGCGTCGCGCTTGGCCGGATCGCCGTAGCCGCCGCCGCCCGCGGTGCGTACGATGATCGCATCGCCGGGCGTCAACGGAACGCTGGTCTTCGCCGGCAGGTCGCGGGTCTGGCCGTCGCGCGTCACCATCACGTGCGCGGCGGTCATCCCGTCTTGGCCGCCGTTCGTGCCGTGCGGACGCACCGCGTGGCGCTCGCCGAGCAGCGACGCCGTCGCGGTGCCCTCACGCAGCACGAAGGCGCGCACCAGCCCGGAGCCGCCGCGGAACTCGCCGTCGCCGGCGCTCGTCTCGGCGAACTCGTAGGCGGTAATCAGCATCGGCATCGTCCGCTCGATCGCCTCGATCGGCGTGTTCAGGGTGTTGGTCATGTGGACGTGAATGCCGTCGATCCCATCGGCGTTCGGCCGCGCGCCCATCCCGCAGCCGTTCGTCTCGTAGAACGCCCACGATTTGCCCTCGCCGTCGAGGCCGCCGATCATCACGTTGTTCATCGAGCCGCCGCTTTGCGCGGGGACACGCCCGGGCGCGAGCTTCGCGAGAGCGCCGAGGACGAGGTCGGCGTTGCGCATCGAGGTCTCGACGTTGCCCGCGCTGACCGGCGCCGGACGCCGAGGGTTCAACAGCGTCCCTTCGGGGACGTTCACCTCGATCGGCCGGAACGAGCCGTCGTTCATCGGGATCCGCGGATCGGTAACCGCGCGCAGCGCGTAGTACGCACCCGAAAGGGTAACGCCGTAGACGGAATTCAGCGGCATCGCGCGCTGCGGCGCGGTGCCGTGGTAATCGAGTTGGATCTCGTCGCCCGTCTTCTCGACGCGGACGCGCAGGACGATCGTCGGTAGGCCGTGCTCGTCTTCCATCACGTCTTCGTGGACGACGACGCCGTCGGGGAGCGCGCGCAGCGCGGCGCGCGTGCGCCGCTCGCCGTCATCGAGCGCCTTCTCCAGCGCCGACTCGACGGTCTCGATGCCGTAGCGTTCGACCAACTCGAGGAACCGGCGTTCGCCGACGACGTTTCCGGCGATCTGTGCCCGCAGGTCGCCGGCGCGCATCTCCGGGGTGCGCGAGTTCGCCATCAGCAGATCGACCGTCTCGTCGACGACCCGGTCGTCGCGCATCAACAGCGTCGGCGTGATGACGGCGCCTTCGGCGAACAGGTCCCGCGCGTCGGGCGGCATCGAGCCGGGGACGGCGCCGCCGACGTCCGTCTGATGCGCCTTGTTCGCGGTGTAGCCGACGAGCCGGTCGCCGTGGTAGATCGCGCGGATCACGGTGACGTCGTTGAGGTGAGTTCCGGAGAGATACGGATCGTTGACCACGATCATCTCGCCCTTCGCGAGCGTGCGGCCGCGCTCGCCGAGCCACGCCAGCGACTTGCGCAGCCCCCACGGCAGCGAGCCGAGGTGGACGGGGATGTGCTCCGCCTGCGCGACGAGCCGCTG
>DASYFS010000025.1:0-18867 GCA_036498305.1 Candidatus Elarobacter sp.
TATCCCGGCTGGAACCTGCGCATCCGCGACGAACGCCGTGCGCGCGAGTTCATCCGCGACTACGGGACGCTCGTCGCGCAGAACCGTCAGCCGCGGTACACCTACATCTGGCTCCCCGCCGATCACACCGGCTACGGAAGAGACATCCCGCCGATCCCCGAGGAGGTCGCCGACGGCGATCGCGCGCTCGGGATGATCGTGCAGTATCTCTCGCACCTGCCGTCGTGGAAGCAGACCGCGCTGTTCGTCATGCCGGACGACGCGCAGTCGTCGCGCGATCACGTCGACGCATATCGCACCTACGCGATCGTCGCCGGCCCGTTCGTGAAGCGCCACTACGTTTCGACGCGGCACCTCTCGACGGTCAGCGTCCTCAAGACGACCGAGCAGATCCTGGGTCTGGGCACGCTCTCGCTCGGCGATCTGCTGGCGACCGACATGAGCGACTTCTTCACGCCGCGCGGCGGCGACGCGACGCCGTACCTGGCGATCCCGGTCCCGACGCAAACGGCGAGCGCCGAGGGGACCCGGATCGCCGCGCTGCTCGCGCGGACCGACCAGAGCAGCGCCGACGCCGACACCGCCCGCGGAGCGCGGGTGGTGACCCTATCGCGCGAAGCCGACCTGCTCGCCGTCCGCCGGGCCTCGCTCCCGGCGGCTGAGTACGCCCGCCGTCAGGGCGCGCTGTTCGCCCGCGCGGTCGAGGCAGTCCGCTGATGCCCGGCGAAACCGCACCAGTCGTGACCGTGAAGCAGCTCGCCGCGCCGTACGTCGCCTCCGACGTCGGTGCCCTCACCGATGCCGTCGTCCTGCGGCCCTCGACCGCGGTCGACCGGCTCCCGCCGATCAAAGGTGAGCCGTCGCCGATCGCGGTGCGGGCGATCGACCAGCATGCCATCCTGGTGCGGACCCTCGAGGACCGCGGCGTCACCGTCCACGCGATCGAGCCGCAGACGCACTCGGCGACGGAGACGCTGGTCGCCGACTGCGCGATCCTCCTGCCGCAAGGCGCGATCGTCTGCCGCCCCTCACAGATCGGCCGCCGCGCCGAGGTGGCCGCGGTCGAAGCGAAGCTGGTCGAGCTGGGGATCCCCGTCCTGGCGCGCATTGAGCCGCCCGGCGTCCTGGATGCGACCGACGTCGCGATCGCGCCCGGCCTCATCTACATCGGCGTCCCGGTTTCCGCCGGGCTGCGGCCGCGCTCGAACGAGCTGGGCCGCCGCCAGCTCGAGGCGGTCGCCTCACACCACGGCTACCGCGTCGTCGAGCTCGCCGTCGCCGGCGAGGTCAACCGCCTGCGCGACGTCTTCGCGGTGGTCGGCAGTGACACGGTCGTCGCCGCGCCCGAGCGCGTCGACCTAGTCCCGGTCTCCGGCGTGAAAGTCGTCGAGCTCCCGCGCGGCGAGGAGCTCGCGGCCGGCGTGCTCCCGCTCGGCGAGCGCCGCGTTCTCACGAACCTGCGCTTCCGCGAGTCGCTCGTGCTGATGCGCAAGGCGAAGATCGCCGTCGAAGCGATCGACCTGTGGGAGTTCGGGAAGGCGGGTTTCGGTCCGTTCTCGCTCGTCCTCGCGCTCCGGCGAACGTAGGGCGCGCGCGCCGGTCGTGCGGGTCGCCGTTCTCTCCGACGTCCATGGCAACGTCCACGCGCTGAATCGCTGCCTCGACGATCTCGCCGAGCGCGGCGGCGCCGACGTCATCGTCGCTGCCGGCGATCTGTGTCTGGACGGGCCCAAGCCCAAGCGCGTGCTGCGGCGGCTGCGCGAGATCGGCGCCGTCGCGATTCGCGGCAACACCGATCGCATGATCGGCGTCGCCGACCTCGCCCTGCTCGACGCGGAAGATGCACGCGCGGTCCGCTGGGCGCGCAAGAAGATCGGCCGCGAGTGGACGATCTGGCTCGCGCAGCTCCCGGCGACGGTGCAGTTCGGCGAAGGCCCGCGCGGGCTGCTCGTCTGCCACGCGAACCCCAAGAACGACGACGAGCATGTCTGGCCGGACGCCGACGATGGGCAGCTCGAGCGCCTCTTCGACGGCGTGGAGCAGCGCACGGTCGCGTTCGGCCACCTGCACCTGCCGTACGTGCGCGTGTGGCGCGACCGCACGCTGGTCAACGTCGCCTCCGCCGGGCTGCCCAAGGACGGTGACCCGCGCGCGCACTACGCGATCTTCACCGAGCGCTCCGACGGTTGGGAAGTTCAGCCCCGGCGGGTCGCGTTCGATGTGAAGAAGGTCGCTCGGCAGCTGCGGTTCAGCGGGATCCCCGACGTCGGAAAACGGCTGCAGACGCTGCGCCGTCATCGGTATCCGAAGCTCGGTTCGCCGGGTTCTCGGATACCGTGAGCGCTCCCGCCCTTCGCATCGACCGCCTCGTCAAACGCTACGACGACTTCACCGCCGTCGACGATCTCTCGCTGCAGGTCGCCGAAGGCGAGTTCTTCGGGCTGCTCGGTCCTAACGGCGCCGGAAAGACGACGACGATCAATGCAATCGTCGGCCTGGCGAAGATCAGCGCCGGCTCGATCGCGCTCTTCGGTCACGACGTCGAGCGCGAGTGGCGCATCGCGCGCCGTCAGGTCGGGCTTGCGCCGCAAGAGTACAACTTCGACCGCTACCTCAACATTCGCGACATCCTGATCTACCAGGCGGGCTACTACGGGATCAAAGGCGCGGCGGTCGCGAAGCGCGCCGACCTGCTGCTCGAACGCTTCGATCTCGCTTCGAAGGCGAAGCAGCAATACGTCCGCCTCTCGGGCGGGATGAAACGCCGGCTGACGCTGGCGCGCGCGCTGATCCACGAGCCGCGTCTGGTGATCCTCGACGAGCCGACCGCCGGCGTCGACGTGGAGCTGCGCCTCGAGCTGTGGTCGCTGCTGCGCGAGCTCAACACGAACGGAACGACGATTATCCTCACCACGCATTACCTCGAAGAGGCCGAAGAGCTGTGCGACCGGATTGGGATCATCCAGCACGGGAAGCTGATCGCACTCGAGGAGACGCAGCGGCTCGTCGGCAGCGGAACGCTGCAGGAGATCTTCCTGGAGCTGACGCGCCGATGACCGCCAACCTCGTCGGCTTCGAGACGCTGGTGCGGCGCGAGATGGTCCGCACCTTCGCCGTCATCAACCAAGTGATCTGGCCGCCGGTGATCCAGACGCTGCTGTACGTCTTCGTCTTCGGCCTCGCGCTGGGGAGCCGCATCCCGAGCGTGCAGGGCGTGACCTACGCGCAGTTCCTGATCCCCGGCCTCATCATGCTCCAGGTCATCGACCAGACCTACAGCGAGAGCTCGTCGTCGGTCTTTCAGAGCCGCTTCCTCAACTCGATTCAGGAGTTGCTGATCGCGCCGCTCTCGGCGACCGAGATCGTGCTCGGGTTCGTCGTCGCCGGCGTCGTCCGCGCGCTGTTCATCGCGCTCTTGATCACCGTGCTCGGCGTCGTGCTCGTGCACACCGCGCCGATCGACTGGGCGCTCTACCTGCTGACGATCGTTCTGGTCGCGGTGCTGTTCTCGTCGCTCGGCATCATCTTCGGGCTGATGGCCGAGAAGTTCGACCACATCGCGGTGCTGACGACGTTCTTCATCACGCCGCTCGTCTTCATCGGCGGCGTCTTCACCTCGACGTCGTTCCTGCCGCCGGTCGTGCGGCGGATCTCCGAGGTGAACCCGATGTTCCATATGATCGCGGCGTTCCGCTACAGCTACACCGCCCGCGGCGACGAGCCGCTCGCGGCGGCGCTTGCCGTCGTCTTCGTCCTCGCGGCGATCGCGTTCGCGACCGCCTGGCGATTGACGGCGATCGGCTACAAGCTGCGCGCCTAACGTTCGCGCTCTTCAGGTTGAGAAGGAGCCGACGACAAACGGCGGCTCGCACCAGTCGTCGGATATCTGCACGCGGATCGTGCGGCCGGCGGGGAGTGCCGGGAGCGGCGCGGCGTAGATCCCGACCGTCGTCGCGGTCGGGGTGGGGACGGGTGCGGGATCGGACCCGGGCGGCGCCGACGCGGCCGGCTGGGGCGCGGGTGCTTCGAGCGTCTCGTGCGGACCGACGATCAGGTGCATGCGCATCGGACCGGGCTTTCCGACGCTGGCCAGGCCGACGAACGCGGTGACCCCGGTCGTTGGATTCCCGGTCGAGTTCTTCGGCGGGAACAGCAGCGTCGATTGCGGCGCCAAGTTCTCGGGGCGTCCGCACAGGTCGCTCGCGTACGTGATCGCCGCCGAGGCCCCGAGGCCGTCGGAGATCGTCACGGTCGTCGTCCCGCCGGCCAGCGCCGTAATCGTCGTCTGCGCTTTCCCCGGCGCGACCCAGACCGGAGTCGAGGCGCCCGCCCGCGTCGGGTCGGCGACCGACGCCGTCAGCGTTTGCCCCACGCCGCCGAAGGCGAGGAGATCGACCGTTGCGGTCGGCGAGCCGCTGAAGATCGTGAACCCGACGCTCGCCGGCTGCGCGACCAGCATCGGCGCGATCGTCGGAGTGGGCGTAGCCGTCGGCACCGTCGCGGGGGCGCCGCTCCCGCCGCCGCACGCCGCGGCCGCGAGCACACCCGCCGATGCCGCGACGAGGAGCAGCTGCCGTCCGCGGTTCATCCCCCGGCTGTTAGCAAGAAATAGCTATCATCCTTTTCCGTGCAGGCCCGCGCCGCGCAACCCGGACCCCGGGTGAATGCGTATGGCATGATGTGAGGATGACGCGTTTGGTCTTGTCGCTGCTGGTGGCCGCCGCGGCCGCGGTCGGTGTGTCGCCGGCGCGTGCCGCCGAGCTTCCCGGTCCGGTCATCGGTCAGCCGGCTCCCGACTTCTCGCTGACCACGGTCGACGGCAAGCGCGTCCGTCTTTCTGATTATCGCGGCCTGACGCTGGTGATCAACGTCTGGGGCTCCTGGTGCCCGCCTTGCCGGCTCGAGACGCCCGACCTGATCGCCGAAGCGAAGGCCGAGGCGAAGAACGGCGTCGACTTCCTGGGCATCGACACGACCGAGAGCGCCGAGGCCGTGCGTGCGTTCGTCGCCGCGAAGGGGATTCCGTACCCGCAGGTCGCGACGACCGGGACGAGCGACTTCGCGAAGGCTTACGAGATTCGCAATTACCCGACGACGTTCGTCATCGACCCGAAGGGGATACTGCGCGCGCGCCACGCCGACAACATCCTCCCGCGCACGCAGCTGCACGCCTACATCGCAGCGGCGGGACACGAGACGAGCGCCCCGCTCTCCAGCGCCTTCCAGTCGCAGCTCGACGCGCTGCTCGATCCGGCGCACTTTCCGTTCACCGGCGATCCGGCGACGGTGCGCGCGAACGTCGTCCTCGCGGACCGTGCGATCTCGAGCGCAAACGATCTGCTCGACGAGGCGATGGACGATCCGTCGCGCGATCACGATCTGATTCGCACCCAGCAGGAAGAAGAGACGCTGCGCGCCGCCGCGATCGCGGCGCTGACCCCGCTCGTCTCAACCGACGCCGAGCGCGTCGTGCTCGCGCGGATGCGCGGTGACGAAGCTGCGGCGCTGGGACGCTGGGGTGAAGCCGACGTCGCCTATCAGGAAGCGCTCAAGATCGCGCCCAGCGACGTCGCGGCGCTCGGCGGTCAAGCGTACGCGGTAAGCCATCTCGGCGATTCGCAGCGGGTCGCGGTGATCGACGCGAAGATCGCCGATCTCACCCGCTCGCCGTCGGCGTACGTCGGCCTCGCGCGTGCGCTGGCGAACGCCGGCAACGTGAAAGCCGCCGAGCAGAACTTCGAGCGCGCGCAATCGGCCGCGGCCGGAACGCCGACGACCCTCGCGTGGACGAACCTCTACTACGGCCGGATGGAAGCGTCGGCGCACAACCCCGCGAAGGCGCGCGCCGCGTTCGACCGCGCGCTCGCCGCGGCGCAGCACATCTCGCGGAGCGATCCGCGCAGCGCCTGGTACATCGAGCAGGCGCAGGAAGGCGCGATCGCACTCGGCGTCGCGCCCGGCGCGCCGCCGTCGCTCTCGCTCGCGCCTTGGACCGGCCCCGACCTTCCTGGCTCGATCGCCAGCACGATCAAGTACCGCCTCGTCGTCACCGCCCCCGCCGGCGTGAAGCTGACGCTGGCGTCGGCCGGTTTGCCGCAGCACTGGATCGGATCGTTCTGCACCGACCGCGTGTGCGCGCCGTTCAAGACCTCCGTCGTCCTCCCGGCCGACGGGGTGAAGATCGTCGAGTTCCAAGTCGTCCCGACCGGGAAGGCGAAGGCGCCGCCGAACGTCCGCATCAACGCGACGCTCGCGAAGCGCGTCGTCGCCACCGCCGCCGCTCCGTTCCACGCTTAGGATCGTCACCGTGCTTCACGCTCTCGTCGCTGCCGCCTCGCTCGCGCTGACCGGCCCGCAAGTCGGCGCGCCGGCGCCCGACTTCCACCTCACCACGCTCGACGGAAAGCCGGTCACGCTCGCGGACTATCGCGGCAAGGTTCTGGTCGTCAACGAGTGGGCCACATGGTGTCCGCCGTGCCGCGAGGAGACGCCCGATCTGATCGCCGCCGCCAAGAAGCTCGGAGCCAAGGGTGACGTCGCGTTCCTGGGCGTCGACTCGACGGAGCTCGCGCCGATCGTGCGCGCCTTCGCCGCATCGAAGAGCCTGCCGTATCCGCAGGCGATCGACGCCGATCATGCGTTCGAGAAGGCGTTCGACATCCGCGCCTTTCCGACGACGTTCGTGATCGGCGGCGACGGCGTCGTGCGCGCGCGCTTCGTCGGGAACATCACGCCGGCGATCCTGACCGCGTTCGTCGCCGACGCGCAAGCCGGCCGCAACGGCGTGCTCGCGACCGCCGCGCAGAAGCAGGTCGATGCGATCCTCGCGCCGTCGGCGTTCAGCTTCACCGGCGACGTTGCGTCTGTGCGCGAGAACGTCAAGAAGCTCTTCCCCGCGATCGAGAAGGCCGAGGCGATCGACGGCGACACCGACTACTTGGTCACGCAGGCGGAGGAGAACGTTCTTCGCGATGCGGCCGCGTCCGCGCTCGCGCCGCTCGTCGCGACCGACGCCGACCGCGTGCTGCTCGCGCGGCTGCAGGGCGACGCCGCGTCGGCACGCGAGGAATGGGATGCGGCGCTGATCGCGTATCGCGCCGGCCTCGACGTCGCGCCGAACGACGAGGATCTGCTCGGCGGCCTCGCCTTCGCGCTCGGCGGGAAGAGAGACTACGCCGCGCAGAGCGACGCGTATCGCAAGCTTGCCGAGGTGTCGCCGAGCGTCGACGCGTTCGTCGACTACGGCGTCGCAGCCGGCAAGGCCGGCCGCTACAACGACGGTGCGGTCGCGTTCGCGCAGGCGATCGGCCGCGCGCGCGCCGCGGTCGACGCGAAGCCGGCGGACGCGAAGGCGATCAAGAAGCTCGCCTGGGCGTATCTCTACGAGGGCCGCATGTTCGCGAAGTCCGGAGCGACTGCGAAGGCGCGGGCCGCGTTCGCGCAGACGACCGCTTGGACGTCGAAGCTGCCGAAGAACGACAGCCGCTACGCGATGTATCTCGAAGAGGCGCAGGAGGCGACGGTCGCGCTCGACGCGGTGCATCCCGACGGCAAGACGGCGATCTCGCTCGCACCGTGGACGGGACCCGATCTCCCGGGCTCCGTCTCGAGCACCTACAAGTACCGCCTCGTCGTCGCCGGCAAGCCGGGACGCAGCGTCGCGCTCAGCGCCGCGGGCCTCCCGCAGCACTGGATCGCGTCGTTCTGCAGCGACCGCCAATGTGCGCCGTTCCGTACGGTCGTCGCGCTCCCCGAGTCCGGCGTGAAGGTCGTCGAGTTCCAGGTGATCCCGCAGTCCCGCGCCGCGAAGGCGCCGGTGATCCGCGTCGAAGGAGACGGAGCTACCGCCTCGGTTCGGGTCGCCTCGTAACCTTGGGCGACGGGCGCGGTACGCAGCGGCGTCTCGGAGGAGGCTGGCAATCACGGACGACGTGATCGGGAAAGTCGGGCGGGTGACGGGGACGATCGGTCCCGGCCGGGTCGGTGAGATCATGCTCGGCGTCCGCGGCGGCAGCGAACACTTCCACGCCTATCCGTGCGATCCGAAAACGATCGCGGTCGGCACGAGAGTGGTCGTCGTCGAGTACTATCCTCCAAGAACGGTTGTCGTCGCCGAGGCCTGATCGCCCGGCGCGGGAGGTTCCATCGTGACAGTCGTGGGTGAGTCTGCCGGTATCATCGCGGGCATCGTCGTCGTTGCGTTCGCGTTGTTCGTCGTCGTCTTCCGTTCGATGTGGCGCGTCGCCGAGCCGAACGAGGCACTGATCATCTCGGGGCTGCATCACCGGCGCCCGGACCAAATCGGTGAGTCGCTCGGCTTCAAGATCGTCACCGGCCGTGGAACGCTCGTCATCCCGGGCGTTCAGGTCGTGCGCCGGCTCTCGCTCGACCTCCGCGAGTCCGAGCTGCAGATCGCCTGTGTGACGCAGCAGGGCATCCCGGTTCACATCAAAGGCGTCGTAATCTACAAGGTCGGCGACGACTTCGCGTCGATCGCGAACGCGGCGCGCCGCTTCCTGGACCAGCAAGACCGCATGGACGCGCGGATCCAGCAAGTGTTCGCCGGGCATCTGCGCGCGATCTGCGGCTCGCTCACCGTCGAGGACCTGATCCGCGAGCGCGACAAGCTGACCGAAGCGACGCGCGGCGCGTCGGGGACCGAGATGGAGAAACTCGGCCTGATCGTCGACTCACTGCAGATCCAAGAGATCGACGATCCGACCGGTTACATCGACAACCTCTCGAAGCCGCACGCAGCCGCAGTTCAGCGCGACGCGCGCATCGCAGAAGCGCAGGCGGATCAAGAAGCGACTCAGCGCGAGCAGGAAGCGGCGGCGCTCAAAGCCCAGGCGCAGCGCGACAGCAAGATCAAACAAGCCGGTTTCCAAGCGGAGGTCGACAAGGCCGCGGCGCAGGCGAAGCAGGCCGGACCGCTCGCCGACGCGGTGGCGCGTCAGCAAGTCGTCGTTGAGGAAACGAAGATCGTCGAGCTCGACGCTCACAAGAAAGAACAGGAGCTGCTCGTCACGGTGCGCCGGCCGGCTGATGCGGCGGCGTACGAGAAGACGACCATCGCGACCGCGCAGCGTGACGCCGACATCGCGGCGGCCGAAGCGCGCGCGAAACAGATCGAGCTCCAGGCCCAAGCCGACGCGACGCGAGTCAAGCTCGCCGCCGACGCCGACTCGCAGCGCACGAAGCTGATCGGAGAAGCCGAAGGTGCGGCGATCCGCGCCAAAGGCAACGCCGAAGGCGACGCGATCAACGCCCGCGGTCTGGCTGAAGCCGCCGCGATCAAGGCGCGCGCCGACGCACTGGCGCAGAACCAAGAAGCGGTCATCTCGCAACAACTCGCCGAGAAGTGGCCGCAGATCGTCGAAGCCGCCTCGCACGCGTTCAACAATATCGATCAAATGATCGTGCTGAACGGTGCCGACGGCGTCAGCGAGATCATGGGCAAGGTGCTCTCGCAAGGCGCCGCCGGACTGCAACTGGCGCGAAACCTCCTGGCGCGCACGCGCGCGGGGAACGAGGGCTACACAACGCCGCCGGCTGCCAACGGCGAGCCGAAGGTCGTTCCGGCGGAGAAGTCGTGAGCCTCTGGACGCGCATCGTCCGGCTGCTCACCGGTGAGGCGCGCGCGCAAGCCGCGCGCCTCGCCGACCCGTCGGCGTCGGTCGACGCAGCCTACCGTGCGCAGCTCGAGCTGGCCGACGACGTGCGAGGCCAGCTCGTCGAGCTGCTCACCGCGCGCAAGCGGCTGGAGATGCAGGTCGGAGCGTGGGAGCGCAGCGGTGTCCGCCGCGCCGAGGTCGAGGCGCTGCGTATTGAGATCACTGCGCTGAAAGCGCGCGAGGACGACGTAGCCGCCGCCGCCGATCAGATGCGGCGACGCGCCGATGCGCTCCGCGCCGAGCGCGAGATCACCCGCGCGCGCGTCGCGGCCGCGCGCGCCGGGATCGCGGCCGACGGTTCGATCGGCGGCTTCACGCCGCAGGCGGCCGAGATCCGCGATCTGCTGGAAGACGCGCGCGACCGGACGCTCGCGCTCGAAGCGCGCGCCGCTGCCCTCGCCGAGCTCGTGCGCGGCGAAGCGCGCTCCGGTTTACCAGAGCGCGCCGTCGCCGACCAGGATATATAGGATCGGGCCGATCCCCCACAGCAGCCCGACGATCGCCCACACGGTCTTCTGCATCCCGTTGAGGTCGGTGCGTCCGGCGAGGCTGATCCACATGAGGATCACCGCGATCGGGTGGAGGATCGCCGAGACGAGGATCTCGAGCAGCAGCTTCATGCGCTGCTGATACCCGCGATCACCGTTTCGGCGGCGGCGTCCCCTGCAACGCGAAGTCGCGGAAGATGAACGAGAAGTCGGAGCCGTAGGGGGCGCCCGTCTTCTGCGGCGGCGGCGTCGCCCCCGCACGAAGTGGCGGGCGCGGCGCAGCTATCAAGAAGACCTTTCCGCCGGGATGTGCCGCCAGCATGGCCGGCGCGCTGACCGGCACGGCGAGCGGCGCGTTGGAATGGCAGAAGAGGCACGTCGTATCCTGCCGGAACGACTCCAGCGTCATGTTCGCGAGGGGCCTGGGGATCGGGAGCGGAGTCGGGCTTGCGCCGCTCGACGGCACGAAGAAGTTGACGTCGACGGGCTTCTGCGCGCCGGGGACGAGCGCGTAGTCGAGCGAGGGCCACTGTACGTCGATCAGCTCGTAATTGCGGAAGATCGACGACGCCGGAATCTCCGCGTGGAAGGCACTGTTCGCCTGGACCGCCTCGGGATCGAGCGGCGTGTCGCGGACGAGTTGGCTCGGTCCATAATAGCAGCCGGTAGACGGGCACCGCGGCGGCGGCGCCGGATTGACGTTCGGCGGCTGCGTCGAGGATGGGTCGAAGTAGGTGTGCGGCCCGGGTGACGGGGCGTTCTTGTCGGGCGCGTTGTCGACGTGCTCGAACGTCGACCACAAGAACCGCTGCGCGCCCGGAAGCTTGCGAATGATGTGGAGCCCGACGAGGCCCATGAGCCGGTTCGGCTGGGTCCCGATCGGCGTCCCTCCCGCTTTGTCGAGCGGCGGATAGACGAGGTCCACCGGCTGCGGGAAGAGGAAGAATGTCGGCGCGATCTTCGATGCGGCGGCGAGGTCAGGCTTCCCGTCGCGCATCGGGAACGGTCCCATGTCGAGCAGCGCCGCTTTCACCTCGACGGCGCCGATACCGAGGCCGTACGTTGCAGGCTTCCCGGCGCAATCGGTGTCGCCGCTTCCCTTCGGCAGCCCGAAGCCGGCTTTTGCTTTCGCGCAGGCCTGTTGCGCGACGGCATACTGCAGCTTGTTCGCCCAGATGTAATCCTCTTCGTCGTTGTCGACCCAGACGTCGTAGAACGTCAGCGGCGAGAACTGCAGCTTGCCGTCGGTGCTGCGCACCTGCTTGCGGCCGACGATCCATCCCATGGAGCCGGCCTGCGTGATCGACCCGAACTGGAGGTCGTTGCCGAGCGTTTCCGTGGTCGCGCGCAGCGTAAGCTTTGCCGGCGCGGCGCGTCGTGCGGCGGGGTTCGCGACGAAGATGTTTTCGGGCCGGTCGTAACTGACCCAGACGGTGCGCTCGATGTTCGTCGTGCCGAACGGCCGGCTCGGATCCGGGACGCCGTGCGTCCCCGCCTTCGCGGGCCAATTCATGTACACGAACTGTTGCCACGCCTCGCAATCCGCCCGCGCCTGACCCGCCCGAAAGTCGACGCCCGGGTGAAACACGAAGCTCGGCGCCATCGTCGGCTTGACGACGATCGGCGCGCCGCCGCTGCTCCCGCAGAAATCACTGCCCTGCGCGAGCGCGGTGTGCGCCGCCGGCGACTGGGAAGCGAGGACGAGCAGCACGGCCGCAACGGCCGCGGCGATAATCACGGCGACGGCGCGTGAGCGCGACGCAACGAATCGAACCATCGGTACACCCTCCGAAGGAGATCGCGCGGCCCCTGCGGCCGCTTGGTCGCCCCCTTTTTAGAAGAAGGGGTGGTGTGCCTGCTATTCGGGTACCTGGCCCGCCGTAGTTACGGTTTTTCGAGCAATCGGACCGCGCCCTGTTGCCATTCGGTTGCCGGTGGTCTGCTCGAGTCGGTCGCCGCAAGCTCGTGACCGATTCAAGTGTCGCATTAGCTGTCCTAACCGAAAACCTGATCCCGCTGCACTTCACAGGCAAGGCAGAATATCCGGTTGTCGTCGAGTCGTGCCCATTGGTGCTGATGATCGACGGGCGTTAGCACGCTTTCGACGTCACGCTCAATCGTTACGACAGATACGTTGTGCGTCCGTCCCGCAGCGAAGCCGAGCGGTAGGCAGATCAACGCGAGACAGCACGCTTCGCCGCCCTTGGTGTGACCTTGCTCGATCGTCTCACCAATGATCTGCAAGCCACGCTGGCTCAGAAGATTAAGAGCGGCAACTTTACGGCTTTGACCATTTACGCTCGCAACGAAGCGCAGTGTCTCAAATTGCTTCATTTCCACCCGGCTAAGAGATTTGCAATCAATGCCAGCACTGATGCGGAGGTAACCGCGCCGGTGCAGACGCGAATGATGTTTGACGAATTACGATACCCGCGTTGCTGCGTTACGCCGTCGAACCCCGTCACGACGATCGACGCGGCCGCAATCGCCACGAGAACATGTGTTCCCGCGAAAAAGAGCGCCGGCGTGGCGGCGATCCCACAGACCAGGCCAGTGCAGCGCGCGCAAATGTGGAACTGCCTGCCGCGCACCGAAAAGGAGCGATCGGCGCGCTGATGACAACGTACGACGCGATACAGCAGCGAGCTGTCGACGAAAATCGCCGTCAACAGCTGTTCTACTAAGGCCTTGGTCTCGCGAGCAATCGCGAAGCTACCGGCGTCGATGCGGATATTCACGGCGTGAACGTCACGACGAACAGATAATCCGTAGCGATTTTCCTGCAATTGCGAATCGCCGTATGGAAGGTCGACTGCCGTGCTGCAGCCAGGGCGGCATTGTCGAGAAACCGGCTCGGCGAACTCTGCACCGCGACGCGCGTAATCTGGTCGCTCGCGTCGAGCGAGACGAGAACTTGGACGTCGCCGGCGATTCCCTGCTGCTGCGCGATCGGCGGAGTTTCCGGTTCGACGGCGCTGTCAACGCCGGGCGGGACGTTAGGCTGCGCGCAGGGTGCCGCCTCGGCGGTTGGAACTGGTCGGGCGTGGGGCCTTGGCGTCGGCACGATGATGAAGAGCCCGTCGCCAGCAGCCTTCATGGAAATACGTCCTTGCGCTCGGTGGGCGATTGAATCGACCATCGTCGCGTTCTTCTCCAGACCGCCGATGAGTGTCAGCATCTGCGCGTTTCCCGCAGCGTCGCGTCGAAGCGCGCGCAGGTGCGCGCGGGCCGCGGCCACGATCGTGCGGGCATCCGAGAAGCGTCCTTCGTTGGTGGCGGCAGCGCCGACCTCGATCTGCACGAGCTCACGAAGAATTCCGATCTGCCAGAGCTCCGTATTGTCGTGCGTCGTCTCGGCGCAGTAGGTCAGATCGCGATAGATATCTCGCAACTCATGCTCAGCGATACGAGGCCATTCCGTAAGTTCGTCTGATGCGCGGGCACCCTTTTCAGCGTACGCGGCCAGCGTCTGTTTTGAGCAGTGCGCGGCGGCCGGCTGCGCGATGGCGACGAGCCCGACCAGGAAAAGCAGTCCTAACGTCACCCGGTACATGCGAACCTTTCTCGAAAGGCATGGATAGACTCAACGATGTCGTCTGACGAGAATCGGCTGTGCGCCTCGGCTCGCGCTTCCTAGGTCGGTCCGGAAAGCCTGCTAGCGCGGCCTCCGACCGATTGGCCCGTTTGCGACGCGACGAAGATTGTGGTGAGCGGTCCGACGCCGTGAAAACCTCGCCGACCTTCGCCGACCTTTGGCGACCGAAAGAATGGCGCCGTTAAGCCTCTTCCCGGCGATCGCCGATCTTAGAAGAAGGGGTTGTGCGCCTTCTCGCGGCCGATCGTCGAGGGCGGGCCGTGGCCCGGCGCAACGACGATGTCGTCGTCGAGCGTGAACAGCTTCGAGGTGACGCTGGCGAGCAGGTCGTCGAACGTCGAGGTGTCGGCGAAGATCCCGCCGACCGAGCCTGCGAAGAGCGTGTCGCCGGTGAAGACCGTGGAACGAAACAGGAAGCACGCGGAGCCGTCGGTGTGGCCGGGCGTGTGGAGCATGCGGATCGCCGCGTTCTCGCCGAACGGGAGCTCGTCGCCGTCGACGATCGGGAGCGCGCGCTGTGCGAGCGCGCCGATCGCGCCGACGTCGGCGCGGTGCATCACGATCTGCGCGCTCGGGAAGGCGCGCGCAACGTCGGCGGTGGCGTCGCAGTGGTCGGCGTGCTTGTGCGTGATCAGAATGTAGCGCAGCGTGTACGGTCCTTCGTTCACCGCGTCGAGCAGCGTCTTCGGGTACCCGGCCGGATCGATCAGCGCCGCCGTCTTGCCGTCCTCGAGGAAGAAGAGGTAGCCGTTCGAGGGATGCGGGTCGTGCGGATGGTGGCGTACGTTCGGCGGAAGCTCGGCGCCCGGATGCCAGCGCCGTGCGGCGGCGTCGGCGAACTTGCCCGGATCGAGGCGCAGAATCTTCGCGACCGCGCGGGCCTGATCGTCGTTGGGCACGCCGTCGCCGCGCGTCCAGGCCGCGATCGAGCCTTCGTCGATTCCGGTGCGGGCCGCGATCGCCGAGGGGTTGATCCCGGTACCGCGCTGCGCCTTGCGGAGGATGTCGTTCGGATCGTCTTCGAGCGGGATGCGCGGCCAGTCGTCCATCGTCGACAGACGTTACACCGTCAGGTCGATGGTGTCGAGATCGGGGAAGGCGAACGCGGACGGAACGTGATCGCCGGCGTTGAGGGCGAGGACCGCACGGGCGTGGCTCCCCCCGTCGGGGCGCCGGGTGACGGTGAACTCCTCGGCGAGCGACGAGACGATGTAGAGTCCGCGCCCGCTCTCGGCCAGGACGTCGGCGGGGAGCTTGGGGAGATGGCGGAAGCCGCGGCCGCGATCGAGGACGTGGAGCACCGGCGCCATGCCTCCGAAATCGAGCGCGATCTCGGTGAGACCGCCGGCGTAGCGGACGACGTTCCCCAGCAGCTCGGCGAAGAGCAGCTCGGCCGCGCCGATCGCATCGTCGTTCATTCCGTGACGCGCCAGCATCTCGGCAACCTGATGCTGCACGGCCCGCGCTCCCGCTGCGTCGTCGGAGAAGAACGACCAGCGGTGGATCTGCGAGAGCGACGGTTCGGGGTCGTGACGGAAGACGGTGAAGACGGCGACGTCGTCGGGCGACCCGCCGACTGCGACTTCGTTGAGCAGCCGCCGGGCGAGCTGCGGCGCCGCGACGATCGCGTCGTCGCGCAGCGCGAGACGCAGCCGCTCCTCCCCGTCGACGAGGTCGCGCGTCGACTCCGTAAGACCGTCGGTGTAGAGGACGAGTAGACCGTCCGGCGGCATCGCGACGTACTCCGTGGTGCGCGGGACGCGCCCCGGGACGCCGAGCGGTAGTCCCACGGCGCAGAGCTCCTGCAGTGCGCCGTCGCGGTGCCGAATCAGCGGCCGCGGATGCCCCGCCGACGCGTACGTCAACAGCGACGTCACCGGGTCGAGGACGCCGACGAACGCCGTCACCATCGGCTCCGCCGGATCGCCCTGCAGCGTGCGATCCGCGGCGTCGAGCATCGTTGCCGGGTCCGGGTGGACGTGCGCGACGCCGCGCAGGATCTGGCGAACGTTCGCCATCGTCACCGCGGCGTCGAGCCCCGATCCCAGCACGTCGCCGACGGTGAGCACGATGCGGCCGTCGGCGAGGCGCGCGGCATCGTACCAATCGCCGCCGATCTGCGCCTGATCGCTCCCGGCGTGATAGTATGCGTCGAATGTGAGGCCGGGAACCTGCGGCAACGTCCGCGGCAGCGCGGCGTCCTGCAGCCGGCGCGCGATCCGGCGTTCGTGCTCATAGAGCTCCGACATCCGCTGCAGCCGCAGCGAGAGCCGGCGCGCGCGCAGCATCGTCTCGACCCGCGCGGCGAGCTCGAGCTGTTCGACGGGGCGGAAGAGCACGTCGTCGGCGACGCGCCATGCGTCGCGCGTGATCAACCCGATGTCGCGCCGGTCGCTGAGCATCAACACCGGAAGCAAGGCCGGCTCGTGGGCGGCGCGCGCCGCGCGGAGCTCGTTCCAGAAGCGGTGCAGCGAGAGGCCGTCGACGATGATGAGGTCGACGTCGGAAGCGCTGAGGTCCTCCACCACCTCGTAGCGCGCGGAGAGCGCAGCGCTCAGCAGCCGCCGGTTCGCGGCGGCTGCAAGCACGACGAGAATCCGCTCGCGTAACGGGCGGGATTCACGCGTTGGTAGGGGTGCGCTCATCGGCCGGGAGCTGGTTGAGGATCGAGCTCAGACGCAACGCTTCGCCGATGCGGATCCCGTCGTGGGCGACCTCGAACTCCCGCAGGGTCTTTTGAAAGTCGCTGAGCCGCTTCTTCAACACGCCGATCCCCTTGCGCAGCTCGATCGCCTCACCGATGACGCGCTCGACGTAGCGGAGAAAAAGAATGTTGTCGGCGAGGTAGCTGATCCCGACGTCGGTGACGTGAAACGACACGACATCGCGCAGCTCGTCGACGAGGATAACGGTGACGCCGATGTTCTGCAGGTAGCGGGCCAGCGCGTGAAGCCGCTCGGCGAGATCGCCGGAGACCGAGACGCGATAGCCGCTGACGCTGTCGATCATGACGACCTGCGTCCCGCGCTCCTCGATGTCGCGGCGGACGATCGCGGCAAACTCGTCGGGCCCGAACTTGAGCGCCTCCAGCTCGACGATCGAGAGCGTCCCCTCCGCGATGAGCCGCCGGACGCCCATCCCGACCCCCTCGCAGCGGCTGACCACCGTCTCGGCGCGCTCGTCGAACGTGTAGAGCGCGCAGCGGTCCCCGCGGTTCGCGGCTTCAGTGAGGACTTGCACGCCGAGGGTCGTCTTCCCGACCCCCGTCGGGCCGCTGATCAGCGTGACCGTTCCACGTTCGATCCCGCCCCCGAGCAGCTCGTCGAGGTCCGGCAGCCCCGACCCGAGCTGCGCGGCGAGGAACGGACGCGCGAAGCTCTCGGGGACCAGCCGCGGGAAAACGTTGACGCCCTCCGCGCCCAGCGCGAGCGCGTGGCGACCGTGTCGACAATCGGAACCGCGGTACTTCAAGACCGCGATGTCGCGGCCGCGGTTCACGAAGCCGAGCTCGATCACGCCGTCGACGATGAAGCGCAGGTCGTCGTCGGGCGCGCCGGGGGTCGACTCCGAGGTGATCATCACCGTCGTGTCGTGCGCCGATAGGAAGCGAAGAAAGGCGAGTGCCTGACGCCGGAACTGGTATGCGTCGCTCGCGAGGTGGCGCAGGTGCGTCATGGAGTCGACGAAGACGCGGCGCGGCTTCACCCGCGCCATCGTCTCGACGATGCGCGCCGTCGTCGGCTCGCTTTCGACCTCGCGGGCTGAGAAGATGTCGTAGCTCTCGGACTGCGCGAACAGCTCCGCCGCGGGGCTGAGGTCGAGCACGTCGACCGTCCGCGGGTCGAACCCCGACCGCTCGGCGTTGTCACGCAGCTCGGCCTCGGGCTCGGCGAAGCTGATGTAGAGGACCGGCTCGCCGGCGGCGACGCCGTCGACGAGGAAGTGCCACCCCAAGGTCGTCTTACCCGAGCCCGGCGGGCCGGTCAAAAGGTACGTTCGCCCTCCGATCAACCCTCCGCAGAGCACCTCGTCAAGGCCCTCGACGCCGGTCGAAAGCCGATGGTCCGTCATACCTTCCGTGCCATGCCCCAAAACTAGTTTTCTGTACCACCGGGGCGCCGCAGGTAAACCCTTTTGCCGGCGGCGCGACGGACGCAACCGCTTCCGGGTTGAAAGAAGCGGAATGTCCGCCCCAACCCACGCCAAGGTCATCATCATCGGCTCCGGCCCGGCCGGCCTCACCGCCGCCGTCTACGCCGCCCGCGCCAACCTGGCGCCGATCGTCTTCGCCGGCCACATGTACGGCGGCCAGCTGATGCTGACGACCGAGGTCGAGAACTATCCGGGGTTTCCGGAGGGGATCATGGGGCCGGAGCTGATGGAAGCGTTCCGCGCGCAAGCCGAACGGTTCGGCTCGATCATCCACAACGTCGACGTCACCGAAGTCGATTTCTCGCAGCGTCCGTTCGCCGTGCGCACCGCCGAGGAATCGTACACGGCCGACACCGTGATCGTTGCGACGGGCGCGAGCGCGCGCTGGCTCGAGATCCCGGGCGAGGCGCGGCTGCGCGGGCGCGGCGTTTCTACCTGCGCGACCTGCGACGGTGCGTTCTTTCGCCAGAAGCACATCGTCGTCGTCGGCGGCGGCGACTCGGCGATGGAAGAGGCGCTCTTTCTGACGCGCTTCGGCAGTAAGGTCACCGTCATCCATCGGCGCGATTCGCTGCGGGCCTCGAAGATCATGGCCGAGCGCGCGCTGCACCACGAGAAGATCGACTTCGTGTGGAACACCGCCGTCGTCGAGGTGATCGGCGAGAACGCGACCTCCGCGCTGCGGTTGAAGAATCTGGTCAGCGGCGAGGAGTCGGTCTTCCCGGCGGACGCGCTGTTCATCGCGATCGGCCACGATCCGAACACCGCGATCTTTCGCGGTCAACTCGCCCTCGACGAGGCCGGCTACATTTCGAGCGAAGACGGTGTGCGCACCAGCGTTGAGGGCGTCTTCGTCGCCGGCGACGTCTACGACGTCCGCTACAAACAGGCGATCACCGCGGCCGGTTCCGGCTGCAAAGCGGCGATCGACGCCGAGAAATACCTCGAGTCGCGCGAA
>DASYFS010000026.1:0-6671 GCA_036498305.1 Candidatus Elarobacter sp.
CTTGATGAGGTAGTCGACGAGCCAGCCGCCGACGACCATGTCGGAGATCGTGCCGCACATCCAGATGATGAACGCATAGCCCGCCGCCTTGAGGATGTTCACCCCGAACGTCGTCGTGAGGTATCCCGGCAGCCACGTCAACAGGAAGCCGAACAGGTAGTCGTAGGCGGTGAACCCGATCGTGAGCCCCCACACCTTCGTGCGCGAGATCAGATACAGGATGCTCGCTCCCGGTGCGCCGCCCGCCGAGGTCTCCGGCTCGGCGCCGCCCTCGCGGATGTACTTCGCTTCAGCGGGCGTCAGACGCTTGTCCTGACTCGGGTTGCGATAGAAGACCCAGAACAACCCGAAGAAGATCAGGCTGAGGAACGCGTTGGTCCAGAACATCCCGCGCCAGCCGAACTGGATCATCAGCCACGCCGTGAACGGAACCGCGATCGCGTTCGAGAGCTTCGCCGCGCCGTCGAACAGCGAGGTCGCGAAGCTGCGCTCGCTGCGCGGGAACCAGTAGCCGACGGCCTTCGCGTTGGCCGGGAAGGTCGGCGCTTCGGTGACGCCGAGGAATGCCCGCGCGGCCATGATGGCGGCGAAGTTCGGCGCGAGCGCGGTCAACGCCGAGGCGACGGCCCAGAAGAACGCCGCGATGCGCGAGATGACCATGACGCCGAAGCGGTCGAGGATGTAGCCGATCGGCACCTGACAGAGCGCGTAGATGAAGAAGAACACGCTGCTGAGCAGGCCGAACTCGGCCGGTCCCAGCCCCAGCTCGTCGTGGAGCGGTTTCGCCGCGACGCTGAGCGCCCCGCGGTCGATGTAGTTGATGAGGACCCCGAACCCGAGGATGAGCGCGATCCCCCACCGCAAGTTGGTGACGCGCTCGGCGGGAGCGATGATGCTGCGTTGCATGTGCGTTGATGCCCCTCTTGCGTTACCGTGCTGTTCGGACTGTGTCCATACTTCGCCGCCGCTAAGATACATGGCGCCCCGTGCCGAAAGTTGCGACGGGATGAAACGTACGCCGCTCTGGGTCTTCGTGGCCGCCGCCGCCGTCCAGATCGCGGCTCTTTGGCTCTGCGTCTGGGCGATGGAGAGCTTCGCGCACCCCGAGTCCGGCGAGCGCGCGGAGGAGCCTCCGCCCAGCCCGCCGCGCCCGCCCCGCCCGCGTCAGCCCGAAGCGCTCGCTCCGGCAAGCGAACCCCTCGGCGCCCAGACGCTGGTCACGCCGCCGCCGCCCGCACCGGAGCCGGCTCCCGTAGCAGCGGTTCCGCCGGCCGCGGCGCCGCTCTTCGGCCCCCCGCCGTCGCCCGAATCAGGCGCCGGCGACCTCCGGTTTGTGACGGAGATCGCCGACGACGCGACCCAGATCGTCACCTCGGACGTCGACGGCCGTCCGATGGCCTTTGGATTTTACGCCGACGGGAACATCCGATTCGTGGACGTCGACGGCGGCCGTTACGCCGGCAAGGCCGAAAGCGCGCGCGCGCGGATGCGCGAAGCGGGCGGATTGCGTGCGTTCACGGTGCAGATCGGGGTCGCGGTGGACGGCCGTCTTGCGGCCACGTTCACCGGAGGGCTGCACGACGCCGAAACCTTCGTGCTCGAACCCATGGTCGGATGGAGCATCGCATGAACGTCTTAGATCGTTTGGACACGACGCTGCGCGTCGTCGGGGGCGCCCGGCTCGAAGGCAGCGTCGAAGTCCACGGGGCGAAGAACGCCGCGTTGCCCATCATGGCCGCGGCGCTCTTGGCGCGCGGAAAGGTCACCCTGCACCGCGTTCCCCGGATCACGGATGTCTCGGTGATGTGGTCGCTGCTCGAAGCGCTCGGCGCCCGCGTCTCCTTCGAAGGCCGCAACACGATCACGATCGACTCGTCGAACGTCAACAAGTATCGCGCGCCGTACACGCTGGTGCGCAAGCTCGCCGCGTCGTTCGACCTGTGCGGACCGCTGCTGGGACGGTTCGGCCGCGCCGAGGTCCCGCTCCCCGGCGGCTGCGTCCTCGGCACCCGCGCGACCGACATGCACGAGGCCGCGTTCCGGTCGCTCGACGCCGACGTCTCGGTCGCCCACGGCTATCTCATCGCGAGCGCCCGCAACGGGAAGCTCGAAGGCGGCGAGATCGAGTTCCGCATGCCGTCGGTCGGCGCGACGAAGAACGCGATGCTCGCCGCGGTGACGGCCGAGGGCGAGACGCTGATCCGCAACGCCGCGATGGAACCGGAGGTCGTCGACCTGGCGCACTTCCTGGTAGCAATGGGCGCGAAGATCCAAGGCGCCGGCGGCGACACGCTGCGGATCACCGGCGTGAACGAGCTGCACGGCGTCGAGTACTCGATCATCCCGGACCGCATCGCGACCGGCACGCTCATGCTCGCCGGCGCGATCACGCGCGGCGACGTGACCGTGCGCAACACGCGCCCCGACGACGTGCTCGCGCTGCAGCTCGCGCTCGGCGAATGCGGCGTGAAGGTCGATAGCGGCGACGACTGGATTCGGGTGCAGGCCGGCACCGTCAAAGGCGGGACCGACGTCGTCACCGCGCCGCATCCCGGCTTTGCGACCGACCTGCAGCCGCAGATGCTCTCGTTCCTGTGCACCGCGCCCGGCGTCAGCGTCGTCGAAGAGTCGATCTTCAACGCGCGGTTCTCGTACGTCAACGAGCTCGTGCGCATGGGCGCCGACGTGCGCGTCGCGATGGACAACAACACCGCGCTGGTGAAGGGCGTCACGACGCTCTCGGGCGCGCCGGTCGAAGCTCCCGACATCCGCGCCGGCGCGGGCCTCGTCCTCGCGGGCCTCGCGGCGGCCGGCGAGACCGAGATCATCGGCCTCGAGTACATCGACCGCGGCTACGAGCGGCTCGAGGAGACCCTCTCGTCGCTCGGTGCACAGGTCCAACGCTCGAGCGGCATCATCCCGTTCGCCGAGCCGACCGGAACGTTCGAGACCAGCGTCTACCCGAGCGTCTGAGCGCGGCCGTTACGCCGCGAGCATCTGCGCGCTCTCGCGCGACGGCGCGAGCTTCGTGCGGACGTAGCGCTTGAGCGTGCTGTAGCTGCCGATGAAGCCGTAGCGCTCGGCCAGCTCGACGTGGACGGCGCGCAGCGAGACGCCGTCGTCGAGCGCGGCGGCGATGTGGTCGCGGTGCGGCTCGCAGATCGATGCGGGCTCGCGCGCGGCGTCGAGGTCGGCGACGTCGCCGCCGAGCAGTCCGGCGCGCCGTCCGTACGCGGCGATCGTCTCGCGCCGATGCCCGGTTTCGTGCTCGATCCGGCGCAGCGTCTTCCCTTGCCGCAGCAGCTCGAGAACGCGGTCCCGCTGCGCGTCCGTCAGCGTGTTCATGGCGAGCGATTCGCGGCGCGAGCGCGCGCCGACCTGCGGCCGGTGGCCGCTTTTCGCGGCCCGGCCGCTTTCGGGTGCCCGTTTCCGCCGTGCCGCCGCGGCCGCCGCTATACTGCGCGCATGAGTCTGATTCCGATGGTGGTGGAACAAAGCGCGCGCGGCGAACGCGCCTACGACATCTACTCGCGGTTGCTGCGCGAGCGCATCGTGTTCGTCACCGGACCGATCGACGACGGGATGGCGAACCTCGTCATCGCGCAGTTGCTGTTCCTCGAACGCGAGGATCCCGACCGCGACGTCGACATGTACATCAACAGTCCCGGCGGCAGCGTCAGCGCGGGGCTCGCGATGTACGACACGATGCAGCTGATCAAGCCGGCCGTCGCGACGATCTGCGCCGGATTCGCGGCGTCGGCGGCGTCGGTGCTCCTGACGGGCGGCGCGCCCGGCAAACGCATGGCACTTCCGTACAGCAAGATCTTGATTCACCAGCCCTCGATCGGTCAGATCGGCGGGCAAGCGACCGACATCGAGATCCATGCCCGCGAACTGATCGCGACGCGGCTGATCATCGCGCAGATCTACGAACGAACGACGCACAAGGCCGAGCCGGAGATCTTGCGCGACTTAGAGCGCGACTTCTACATGACCGCGACGGAAGCACGGGAGTACGGGATCATCGACTCGGTGCTCGACGGCACCACGCGGAACGGCGACGTGACCGCGCCGGAAGCGCCCGGGACCTGAAACTTCGGCGCGCGGCGCTTCGTATTGGGCTCGTGATGCGAATCCGAGCCGCGCGCCTTTTTTCCGTTGTCGCCGCCTTGGCGCTGGCCGCCGTCTTGCCGGCGGCCGCTCGGTCGGCGGAACCCGCGCCGTCGGTCAGCGCAGTTCTCGCCGCGTCGCGCGCGGCGCTTGGACTCGACGCGCTGCCGCGGCTGCGCACGGTGCGGTTTCGCGGCCCGTTCGTCGTCGTCGGCGTGAAGGGCCAGGCCGACTCGTGGACCGACGTTCGCGACGGCCGTTTCGCGCAGACGATCGACGCCGGCCCGCTCTCCGGCGCGCAGGGGTACGACGGCGCGCACGCCTGGAATCGCGACGCCAGCGGCCTGGTGTGGAACGACGACGGCGCCGCCGGCCGCTACGGCGCCCTCGAACAGGTCTATCAGAACACGTTCGCGCTGTGGCAGCCCGGCTACGGCGGGGCGGCGGTGACCGCCAGCTCCGCCGTCGACGGCGGCCGAAGCTACGACGTGCTGAAGGTGAAGCCGCGCCAGACGCCCGCGTTCGACATGTGGTTCGATCGTGGATCGCATCTCCCGGTGCGTGTCGTCGCGACGATCGGCGTCATGACGAACACGACGCGACTCGCCGATTATCGTCCCGTCGGCGGCGTGAAGTTCCCGTACTCGATCGCGAGCGACACCAACGGGAACACGGCGGAGCTTACCGTGACGAGCGCGGCTGCGAACGACCCGGGCGCTGAGGTAGCGCTGCAGCGGCCGCTCTCGCACGTCGACGACTTCAGCGTCGCAGGCGGAGCGACGACGATCCCCTTCGAGCTCGTCGACAATCACGTCGCGATCCCGGTGACGATCAACGGAAAAGGGCCGTATCGTTTCCTCTTCGACACCGGCGGCGCCAACCTGATCGACACCGCCCTAGCGAAGGAGCTCGGGTTGGGCGGCGTCGGCAACGCCCAAGGCAGCGGCGTCGGCGCCGCGACCGAAGGCTTCGCGATCGGCGTCGCCGACCGCGTTCAGATCGGCGGCGCGACGCTCCGCAAGCAAGTGTTCTCGGTCGCGCCGGTGCGCGCGGGATTCGGGATGTCCAGCGGGAAGCCGGTCGACGGTCTGGTCGGCTTCGAAGTGCTGTCGCGCTTCGTGACGACGTTCGACTACGGCAAGAACGAGATCGTGCTGCGGTCACCCGGCAGTGCGCTGCCGACGACCGGAACGACGATCCCGTTCGTCTTCGACGGCGAGCACGTTCAGATACCGTGCGCGATCGACAGCTTCACCGGAGCGTGCACCGTCGATACCGGCAGCCGCGTGAGCCTGAGCGTCTACTCGCCGTTTCTCGCCGCGCATCCGGCGATCGTCCCGCCGAATGCGGCGGCGCCCGGCGCGAACGGCTTTGGGATCGGCGGCGCTGCGCTCGGCCGGCTGGGGCGCACCACGCTGCAGATCGCGGGCTACACGATTCCCGACCTCGTCACCGATCTAAGCACCCAGACGAAGGGGGCGTTCGCCGATCCGTACGGAGCCGGCAACATCGGCGCCGGAGCGCTCAAGCGCTTCGCGCTCACCTTCGACTACGCGAAGCACGTCGTGAACTTCACCCCGGACGCGCACTTCGCGGCGCGGGACGAGTACGACCGTTCCGGCGCGTTCCTGATCACCCAAAACGGGGCGATCGTCGTCGCCGACGTACGGCCAGGCACGCCGGCCGCCGCGGCGGGCTTGGCAAAGGGCGACCGGATCACCGCCGCGGGCGGCCGCGACGCGGCAAGCCTAGGGCTCGGTGGGTTGCGTTCGCTCTTCCTGGGAACGCCGGGAACCGCGATCCCGCTGACGGTGACGAACCGGGACGGCGCCGTCCGCTCGCTGACGATCACCTTGCGCGACTACGTCTGAGCGCGGACGAGGGGGGCGGGGACCCGGGCCGAACCCCTAACTGGCTTCTTTTTTCAGGGGCCGCACCGAGTTTTTCACCTCAGCCGGGAGTCATCGTCATCGACATCGGGATCGACCTGGGGACCGCCAACGTCCTCGTTTACGTCAAGGGCAAAGGGATCGTGCTGCGCGAGCCGTCCGTCGTCGCCAAGGACGTCCGCACAAACCGAACCCTCGCCGTCGGCGAGGAAGCACGCCAGATGCTCGGCAAGACGCCGAGCAACATCCAGGCGATCCGGCCCCTGCGCGACGGCGTGATCGCGGACTTCGAAGTGACCGAAGCGATGCTCGGCTACTTCATCAAGAAGGTCACGCGGCAGCGGTCGTGGTTCGCGGCGATGTTCCGGCCGAAGCCCTCGGTCGTGATCTGCGTCCCGGCCGAGATCACGTGGTCGAGGAACGCGCCGTGCGCGATGCGGCGAAGCTGGCCGGCGCGAAGTCGGTCGACATCATCGAAGAGCCGATGGCCGCCGCGATCGGCGCCGGGCTTCCGATCGACGGACCATCGGGCAACATGGTCGTCGACATCGGCGGCGGGACGACCGACGTCGCCGTCATCTCGCTCGGCGGCATCGTCGTCTCGCAGTCGATCCGCGTCGCCGGCAACAAGCTCGACGAAGCGATCATCCGTCACATCCGGCGCGTCTACAA
>DASYFS010000027.1:0-7269 GCA_036498305.1 Candidatus Elarobacter sp.
GCTTCGCGAAACGCGAAGCCGACCTGATCGGCGCGACCCTGCGCGCCGGCACCACCGTCCTCACCGTCGTCGACACGAACAAGCGCTGCGTGACGACTACCTACGACATCGCGACGGGCGAAAGTGAACCGCGCGTCCTCTCAGAAGTGGCGCAACGGCGCGCCAACGTCGTCGGGATCTACTGCGAGGTCATTACGCCGGGCGTTGTCACGCTCGCCGACGTTCTAAGGTTGGATTGAGCACGCCACTCATTCAAATGGCTGGAGGCTTTCCTCCGGTACGTCCTGTGAACTAAAGTCGGCGTATTCGACAGTATACAGCGCCCCCGGCGGGAAGCTATCGAAGTACGGGCCGTTGCGAAATGTCGCTTCTACGACGCCCACGACCGCTGCGTACTCGCCAGGCCGGTAATTCGGCGGAGCATCCAAACGGATGCGAACGGAATCGCCCCACGTAAACCGCGCCATATTAGAGCGTGCGACGGCCTTCGATCGCGCGAGCCAGCGTGTTCTCGTCGGCATAGTCGAGATCGCCGCCGATCGGGAGACCGTAGGCGAGGCGCGTGACGTCCACGCCGCTCGGCGCGAGCAAACGCGACAGGTAGAGCGCCGTCGCTTCGCCTTCCGCGTTCGGGTTGGTCGCGACGATGATCTCCGTCGGGCGTTCGGACGCAACGCGGTCGACGAGTTCGCGGACGCGCAGCTGCGAGGGGCCGATGCCGTCCATCGGCGAGATCAGGCCGCCGAGCACGTGATAGCGGCCGTGATATGCGGAGGTGCGCTCGATCGCGAAGACGTCCTTCGCTTCGGCGACGACGCAGATCAGCTTCGCGTCGCGCCGCTGGTCATCGCAGACTTCGCACGGGTCGTCCTCGGTGATCGAGAAGCAGCGCGAGCACAACCGCACGCGCTCTTTGAGCTGCACGATCGCTTCGGCGAGCGCGTCGGCGTCGGACTTAGGGCGGTTCAGCAAATGGAAGACGAGCCGCGCGGCGGTCTTCGGGCCGACCGTCGGGAGCTTGCTGAACTCGTTGATCAGCGCCTGAACGGGTCCGGCGAGATTGGTGGCGATGGCGGCCTACATCCCGGGGATCTTGAGCCCGCCGGTGAGCGCGCCCATCTTGCTCTGGCTGAGCGCCTGCACTTTGCCCAGCGCGTCGTTGAGCGCGACGGTGATCAGGTCTTCGAGCGTCTCGACGTCGTCGGGATCGACGGCGTCGGGTTTGATCGTGACCTTCTTCACCTGGAACTCGCCGCTGATCCCGACCGTGACGAGGCCGCCGGAGGCGGAGCCTTCGACGACCGTGTTCGCGAGCTCGTCCTGGACGCGCGCCATCTCTTGCTGCATCTTGCGCAGCTGCTGCATCATCTGGTTCTGGTTCATCGGGGGCGTGTCTCCTCGCGGCGTCCGGGAAGCGTGTCGAGCGCGTATCGCATCAGGTCGTCGTGTGTCTCTTCGTCCTCGCCGGCGTCGATGCCGGTCTCCGGCGGCGGCGGCGCGCTCCCCGGTCCGCCGACGATCCGCACGTCGAGCGCACGGCCCGTGACGGCGGCGATCGCGCTCTTGAGCGCCGGCAGGTCGCGCTTGACGATCTCCGCCATCGGCGGGATCGGGATGCGCAGCACGATGGTGTCGCCGTCGAGCGCCTCGACGGTCGCGCGGCTGAGCGGCGCGTTCAGCGACGGCTTCCCTTCCTCCGCGCGGGTGCGGATCTGCTGCCAGAGCGTCCGCAGCTTCTGTAACGAAAGCTCCATCGCGGGCATCGCCGAGGCTGCCTTTGCCGGGGCCGGGGCGGCCGGAGCGGGCGCCGGTGGCGCGGGCGAGGGCGCCGGCGGTGGAGGCAGAGGCGCTGCGGCCGCGGGAACAGGCTCGCGACGCGGCGCGGGTGTCACGGCCGCCGGAGGGGCGGCACCGTCGCCCGATTCGAGCGCGGCGATGCGAGCCGAAAGGGCGTCGAGGCTCGGGTCCTCGCCCTGGAGGACGAACCGCAGCACCGCGCTTTCGAGCTCCAGGCGCGCGTTGCCGGAGCTGCGGGCGGCGGCCAACGCGTCGGCGAGGAGCCGCAGGGCGCGGACGAGCCGCACCTGCGGGGTCGCCGCGGCGCGGACGCGGGCGATCTCGGCGTCGTCCTCGGCGAGGTCGCGCGAGAGCAGCTCGGGGTTCACCCGTGCGACCAGCAGGTGCCGGAACTCGGCGGTCGTGCTGCGGATGAGGCCGGTCATGTCGGTCCCGGCATCCGAGGCTTCGTCGATGATCCGCAGCGCCTCGGCGGCGTCCCCGTCGAGCGCCGTGTCGCGCAGCGCGCGCGCGAACGCGCGGCCGGTCTGACCGAAGGCGGCTTCGACGACCGCGGCGTCGACCGGTCCGTTCGCGAACGCGGCGACCTGCTCGAGCATCGTCAGGGCGTCGCGCAGTCCCCCGTCGGCGCGATAGGCGATCGCGCCGAGCGCCGCGTCGTCGATCGTGATCCCCTCGGCGTCGGCGATCTCGCGCATCCGCGCGATCATCGTCGGGATCGCGATGCGGCGGAACGCATAGCGCTGACAGCGCGAGAGGATCGTCGGCGGAAGCGACTCGGGCGACGTCGTCGCGAGGATGAACACCGCCCACTCCGGCGGTTCTTCGAGTGTTTTTAGGAAGGCGTTCGCGCCTTCTTTGGTCAGCATGTGCGCTTCGTCGATGATGTAGACTTTGCTGCGCATCGTCGCCGGCGCGAACTTGACCGCGTCGCGGAGCGCGCGGATCTCGTCGATCCCACGATTGGACGCGGCGTCGATCTCGAGCACGTCGAGCGCGGTCCCCTCGAGGATCGCGCGGCAGTTCTCGCAGGTGTTGTCGGGATACGCCGTCGGGCCGTTCACGCAGTCGATGCAGCGCGCGAGGATCTTCGCCGCCGACGTCTTCCCCGAGCCGCGCGGGCCGGAGAAGAGATATGCGTGCGCGAGCCGGCCCGTCTCGAGGGCCGTCGTCAGCGTCTTGACCACCGCGTCTTGGCCGACCAGATCAGCGAACGTTCGGGGCCGCCAGGTTCGGTAGAGCGACACCCGTCCTGGTTCCGGGACGGCGGCAGCGGGTCCCGTCCGGACAGGCGAGCATCCCCGGGGGACCCGGCCGGAGCAACCGAACGCCCCGTCAAGGTGTTTCAAAAAGGGCAGTCTCGGGTACCCGGACTGCGCCGGACTCCTTGATGCCGGCCGCGTCCGCTTTTGAGCGGGGCGCGGCCTATCATCGGGCCGGAGCCGGAGAGAGAGAATGCAGACCACGCTCGACCTACGCGTTGAACTGCGCGACAAATTCGGTTACGAGTCGTTCAACCCCGGACAGGTTGAGGTGATCACCCGCGTCATGGAAGGCGAGGACACGCTTGCGATCCTGGCCACCGGCGCCGGCAAGTCGCTGACCTACCAGCTGCCGGCGCTGCTGCTCGAGGGAACGACGATCGTCGTCTCGCCGCTGATCGCGCTGATGAAAGATCAGCTCGACATGCTGGCGGAAAAAGGCGTCCACTCGACCGTCGCGCTCAACTCGACGCTCTCCGAAGATCAAGAGTTCGCGGCGATGGCGCGCATCGCGTCGGGCCAGATGAAGATCGTCTTCGTCACCCCGGAGAAGCTCGAGGACGACGCGTTCGTCTCGATCCTGCAAGAGCTGCGCATACCGCTGTTCGTCGTCGACGAAGCGCACTGCATCTCGCAGTGGGGCCACGACTTCCGCCCGGCCTACCTCAACCTCGGCAAGGTCATCAGCCAGCTTGGCAAACCCACCGTGCTCGCGCTCACCGCAACGGCGACGCCGGCGGTGCGCGAAGACATCCTGGTGCAGCTCGGGATCCCCAACGTCAAGCCGATCGTCAAGGGGTTCGACCGGCCGAACCTGCAGTACGAAGTGCGGCGCGCCGAGAGCGAAGCCGGAAAGCTCAAGACGCTCAAGGATCTCTTCCTCAAGGGCGAGCTCGACGGCACCGGGATCGTCTACACCGCGACGATCAAGAACGCGCTCGAAGTGCAGCGCTACCTTCACGACGAGCTGGGCCTCCCCGCCGCCGTCTACCACTCGAAGCTGCAGAAGCACGACCGCACCGCGGTGCACGAGCTGTTCATGCAGGAGGCGATCCGCGCCGTCGTCGCGACCAACGCGTTCGGCCTGGGGATCGACAAGTCGAACATCCGCTTCGTCGTGCACTTCGATCTGCCGGGCTCGGTCGAGGCGTACACGCAGGAAGCCGGCCGCGCGGGCCGCGACGGCGATCTGTCGAAGTGCGTGCTGATCTACCGCATGAGCGACACGCGCGTGCAGAACTACTTCCTCACCGGCAAGTATCCCGACATCGAGGAAGTGCAGAAGGTCTTCGGCACGCTCGAGATCTTCGGCGATCAGGAAGGCGGCGTGAGCCTCACCGACCTGCGCAAGATCACCCAGCTCCCGCTCACCAAGCTCAAAGTCGTACTCGCGCTGCTCAAGAAGGGCGGCTTCATCGAGAACGGCATGCGCAGCAAGTACGTCCTCACCGACGCGGCGCGCGAGCAGCGCGAGATGGTGCTCAACCTCGCCAACTACGAGACGAAGAAGAAGTACGACCAGTCGAAGCTGGCGATGATGCTGCAGTATGCCGAGACGACGGGCTGCCGGCGCCGCTTCATCCTCAACTACTTCGGCGAGGACTTCGAGGCCGAGACCTGCGGCGCGTGCGACAACTGCCTGCAGGGCCACCGCGACGTGACGTCATCGGGATACCGCATCTCGGACGTCGTGTACCATCCGAAGTTCGGGCAAGGCACCGTCGAGCGCGCCGAGAAAGACCTGGTGACCGTCCTGTTCCCGAACGTCGGGTACAAGACGCTTCTCGCCTCGGCCGTCTCGCGGGAAGACGGCGACGCGAAGAAGATCGCGTAACCGTTCACTCACCGGAAGAGGAGCCGCTTGCGACGCGTTCTCGCGCCGTTACTTAGCCTCACGTTCGTCATAGCCGTCGCCCTCGCCGCGGCGGCTCAGGTGAATCCTCCGGTCCCCGCCCCGACCGGGCCGGTCAACCCGCCCGGAAACGTCGTCACGCCGCCGGCCGCCCCGGTGACGCCCCTGCCCTCGGGCGCGCCCGTTCCGAGCGAGACGCCCTCGGCGACGCCGATCCCGATCGCGACGCCCACCCCGCCGCCGATCATCGTGGATCCGCCGCAGCTCGCCGTCGAGCCGAACAAGCTCGCGAGCGCGCGGATCAACAGCGTGCTGGGGACGATCACCGTGACCGTCGCCGACCCGACGGTCGCGACCGCCGTCGTCGATCAGGCGAACCGCACGCTCTTCGTCACCGGCGGAAAGGTCGGGACGACGACCGTCACGGTCGCCGATGGGCGCGGGCTCACCCGCGACGTCCCGGTCCGCGTCGCGTACGCCGCCGGCACCGCGGCCGACGCGATCGCGCTGCGCGTCACCGGCAATCCCGCCAGCGCCGGCTATCTGCGCGAGGCGGTCGCGGTCGCGGTCGAAAACGCGACGACGCTGCGCCCCGGCGCGTCGGTCAACGTGGGGCCGGTGCTCATCCCGATACGCCGGGACCTCGGGTTCGACGACCGCACCGCGGTCGACGTCCCGGTGACGATCGCCGGCACCGGCTACCTCAATGTCAACGGCACGACGCACGTCGCGATCGAGAACACCGCGCTGCCGCCGATCGAGCCGGCCCGGCTGCTGGTCTCCGACTACCCCGAACGCCTTACCGCGAACGGCGTGCTCTTCATGGCGCAGCTCGACCGCACCCAAGCGCAGCGCTTTCTCTACTATCACTTCAACCCGGGCACCGAACCCGCGCGCCGCATCCTGCTCAAGGCGCACAACCCCTCGAACGCGCCCGCGACCGTGCAGATGATCGACGGCAGCGCGGGCCCGGGCACCAACGAGATGGAGATCGGCCACCTCTCCACCAAACGCTTTTTGGTCCGCCAAGCCCGCAACGAAGGAACGGTCACGCAGATCGCGCCGGGCGCGACCGTGAACCTCGTCGATCATCCGCTCCCGCCGCAGAACATCGTCAGCGCGATCCTCCAGCTGCGCCTCGTGAGCGGCGATCCCATCGACCTCTCGCTGGTCGCGCAAGACGCGAAAGCGCCCCTCGACCAATCGCCGGACACGACGAACCTGCTCGCCGGCGGCGTGCTCCACGCGCGCGGCGTCTATCCGGTCCCGACGTTCTACTTCGACCGCACCTACGACGTCGACGGCCAAGACCTCGAGATCCCGATCGGCCAGCTCCCGCTCCCCAACCTCCGCCAAGGCGAAGCGCTCAGCGGCGACTACGGCGTCGAGCAATCGGTCACGGTCCACATCGTGAACGCAACGCGCGCCCCGCGCTCAGTCGCCCTCTACGCAAACCCGCGCGGCGGACGCGCAACCGGAACGTTCCTGATCGACGGCACGCTGGTGCAAGCCCACGCGCTCCCCGCCTTCTCGAAGTTCAAGGTCTGGCAAGAGACGATCAACGCGGGCAGCTTCCGCCGCATCCACGTCGTCACGATGCCCGAAGGCGGCTCGAGCTATCCGCTCCGCCTCATCTTCGCCCCCGACGACGGCTCGGCACCCCCAGGCGCCCCCGGCTCGCTGGTCTACTAACCCAAAACCCGTTCGTAGACGCCCTTCACCCGCGCCGCCGCCGTCGCCCACGCAAACCGCGCGATCGCGCCCGCACGCCGCTCGCGCGCAGCCGCTTCCGTACCCTCCGGATCGCTGAGCATCGCATTGACCGTCGTACTCCACGCGGAAGCATCGTCCGGATCGAGCAGCGGCACTCCATCGCCGGCAACCTCGATCAGCGACGACGTCCGCGCGGCAACGACGGGAAGCCCCGCACACAGCGCCTCCGCAAGCGCGTACCCGAACCCCTCGTACCGCGAAGGCACGAGCGCACAGCTCGCCTGCGCATACAAGCCGTCCAGCTCCTCGCGCCCAACGTACCCGCGCAGCTCGACGCGCCCCGCAACCCCGAGCTCCGCCGCCCGCGCCCGGCATTCATCGGCATACGCCGTCGGCGGCCCAACCGCAACGATCCGCAACCGCGGTATCGCCGGCAGCGCATCGATCAGCACCTTCAGATTCTTCCGCGCCTCCACGGTCCCCACCACGAGCGCAAACGGACGCACATCGTCGCGCGCCCGCACGATATGCGCAAACCGCCCGTCAACCCCGGGATACACGACATCGATCGCCGCATCCGCATCGATCAACGCCCGAAACTCGTTCGCACTAAACCGCGAATCACACATCACCGCCGCAGCATGC
>DASYFS010000028.1:0-2468 GCA_036498305.1 Candidatus Elarobacter sp.
CTGCGCGACTACGGCGCCGGCAACGCGGGCATCGCCCGCATCACCCGACGCGTCGACGCGGCGCTCCGTCTGGGCGCCGCGTCGTAGTCGCTGCTGCTAGTCGCTGCTAGTAGGAGTGGTGGCGGCGGTAGTACGCCTGCCGGCGAGCGGCTGCCGCACGCTGCTCGGCGCGTTTCTGCCGCACCTTGTGGTTGTAGTTCGTGATCAGCACGGCTGCCGCTGCGCCGCCGATGAGGATGTTGCGCGTGCTCGCCGCACCGTCGGCGAGCGCCGGAGCGACCGCTCCGAAGGTCATCGTCGCGGCCAGCGCCGCCGCGGTCAACGTCTTTTTCATAGCCTCACGCTTGTACCCACCACACGATTTTTACGCGGGGAGCGGTCGCCGTCTTCGGCCGGCGAAGCGCTCAGCCGGCCGGTGCGTCCTCGATCGCGACCTGCACCATCGCGTCGCCGGGACGGATCTGGTCGACGACGTTCTGTCCTTCGGTGACGTGCCCGAACACTGTGTATTGGCGATTGAGGAACGGCGCGTCCTCGAGGCAGATGTAGAATTGCGAGCCCGCAGAGTTCGGGTTCGAGGAGCGCGCCATTGCGACGGTTCCCTTGAGATGCGGCAGCTCGCTGAACTCCGCCTCGAGGTTGTAGCCCGGGCCGCCGGTGCCGTTCCCCGACGGGTCGCCGCCCTGGATCACGAACCCGGGCTCGACGCGGTGGAAGGTCAGGCCGTCGTAGAATCCGGCGCGCGCGAGTTTGATGAAGGCGGCCGAGTGGAGCGGCGCCTCGGTCGGATAGAACGTGAACACGATGTCGCCTTTGGCGGTCGTGATGCGGGCGCGGGCGGTCTTCGCCTCGTCGGCGAGGGTGGCGAGCTCGTCGCCGCTGGGTTTCGTGTAAGTTGCCATCGCGGCCCGTGCTACGGCACCGGCCTTCCCGCGCCCCGCAAGCGGGAGGGCTTCACCACCGTGCGGTAGCCGTCTCGCGATGAACGCGCTCCGCATCCTCGTCCCCGCCGCCGCCCTCCTCTTCGCCTCGGCGTCGACCGCCCGTGCCGACCTTCCGCCCCCGCCGCGCGATCCCGCGATCGCCGCCACGCTGGCCCGCGTCTCGGCTGCCGAGCTCCGGGCGACGGACGAACGACTGGTCGCGTTCGGGACGCGCTCGACGTTCTCCGAGCGGACGCCCGGAACGGCGCGCGGCGTCTTCGCCGCACGTGCGTATCTACAGCGGCGCTTCGAGCAGATCGCCGCGACGTCGCACGGACGGATGACGGTCTCGCTCGACACCTATCTGCAGAAGGCCGATCCGGCGAAGCGCATCCCGCGCGACGTCACGATCTCCTCGGTGATCGCCACGCTCAAAGGCGACGATCCTTCGGGGCGCACCTACGTGATGACGAGCCACTACGACTCGCGCAACACCGACAACAACGACGGCGTCAACGACGCCCCCGGCGCCGACGACAACGGCTCCGCGGTTTCAGCGGTCATCGAGGCGGCGCGGGTGCTCGCCGCCGTCCCGCTGCACGCGACCGTCGTGTTCGCATGCTTCGACGCCGAGGAGCAAGGGCTGTTCGGAAGCGCCCACTTTGCGCAAGTCCTCAAAGCCCAGCACGTCGATGTGGAGGGCAACCTCAACAACGACATCATCGGGGCGTCGGTCGGCGATGACGGGGTGAAGCGCGACGGCGAGGTGCGCATCTTCTCCGAGGCGCTTCCGCCCGAAACGAACCCAGCGCGCATCAACGTCGTCGGCGGAGAGAACGACTCGCCCTCACGTGAGCTGGCACGCTTCGCGAAGGAGACCGGCGATGCGTACGGCGGCCTGACGGGGATCTTGATCTACCGCGCCGACCGTTTTCTGCGCGGCGGCGACCAGGAGTCGTTCACCGCGCAAGGGTTCCCGGCGATTCGTTTCGTCGAGCCGGTCGAGAACTTCAACCACCAGCACCAGAACGTCCGCGTGGAGAACGGCGTCCAATACGGCGACCTGCTGCAGTACGTCGACTTCGACTATTTGGCGAAGGTGACGCGGTACAACGTCGCGGGACTCGCGACCCTGGCGCTCGCGCCGGCGCCGCCAAAGGTCACGATGGCGACGCGGCAGCTCGCCAACGACACGACGCTGAGCTGGGATGCCGTCCCGCGAGCCGTGAAGTACGAGGTCGTCCGGCGCAGGACGACCGAGCCGATGTGGACCGCCGTCGACGACATCGGCAACGTGACGACGACGACGCTCCGCTTCTCGAAGGACGATTGGATCTTCGGCGTCCGCAGCGTCGATGCGCAAGGTCATCGCTCGGTCGCATCCTATCCGACCCCCGTTCGCTGAGGGCTTCCGATGACCGCGTACCTGATCCTCAAGCTGCTCCACATCCTGCTGGCGATCATCGCGGTCGGCGCCAACATCACCTACGGGGTGTGGATCGCCCGCGCGCAGCGGGATCCGGCGTTCGCGCTGTTCGCGCTGCG
>DASYFS010000029.1:0-4175 GCA_036498305.1 Candidatus Elarobacter sp.
GCGTCTCGTTGTATTGCGAGACCGCACCGCAGAGCACGATGCGCGCGTGCCGCGCGAGGTTCGAGAGCGCGGCCTCGAGCGGCTCGCCGCCGACGTTGTCGAAGAAGACGTCGATCCCGTTCGGCGCGGTCTCACGCACCCGCCGGCCGATCTTCTCGCTCTTGTAGTCAATCGCGGCGTCGAAGCCGAGCTCTTCGACGAGCCAGCGGCACTTCTCGGGACCGCCGGCGATTCCGACGACCCGGCAGCCCTGGATCTTCGCGATCTGGCCGGCGGTCGCGCCGACCGCACCTGCGGCACCCGAAACGACGACGGTGTTGCCGGCGACGGCCTTGCCCACGTCGAGCATCCCGAAATACGCCGTCAGGCCGGGCATTCCGAGCGCGGCGAGCTGCGTCGGCAGCGGCGCCAATCGCGGATCGACCTTGGTGAGCTCCGACGCCTTCATCAGCGCGTAGAGCTGGATCCCGAACGTCCCGCTCACGACGTCGCCCTCCGCGAACCCGGGCGCGTTCGTCGCGATCACGCGTCCGATCCCGAGCGCCCGCATCACCTCGCCGATCTTCACCGGCGGGATGTAGGAGCGGCCCTCGTTCATCCAGCCGCGCATCGCAGGGTCGAGCGAGAGGTACTCGACCTCGACGACGACCTCGCCGGGGCCGGGAACGGGAATCTCCTCATCGGTGACGTCCCAGTCGCTGGGCTTCGGGAGCCCGACCGGGCGCGCGGCGAGACGGTATTGGCGGTTTCGCGTCGCTTCCACGAGCGCTCCGATCCGCCGCTGGTCGCGAAAGATTCAGGCGCGGCGCTTCAGCGTCTCGAGCTCTTCGAGGGTTTTCGGCCAATCGGCGCCCAGCAGCCGCGAGAGGCTGCGGTCCGCCAACAATCTGCCCTGCGTCTGGCAGGTCGGGCAATAGTTGGTCTCGTTGTCGGCGTAGCGGATGCGCTGGATCGTCGTCCCGCAGGGCGGACACGGCTTGCCGTAGCGCCCGTGCACGGCCATGTCGTCGCGAAACGCGGTGACTTTCTCCGGGAACGCGTCGCGCGCTTCGTCGAGAAAGCGATCGATCCACATCCGCAGCGTCGTGCGCGTCGCGTCGTAGAGGCGCGTCCATTCCTCGTCGCTCAGCTTCTGCGTCAGCGCGATCGGCGAGAGCTTCGCCGCGTGCAGGATCTCGTCGGAGTACGCGTTGCCGATTCCGCTGACGACGCGCGGATCGGTGAGCGCGCGCTTGAGGGTCCGGTTCTCCGAGCTCAGCGCCGCGCGGAACGTCGCGAGATCGCTCGCGAAGACGTCGATCCCGCCCGGGTCGAGCGCTTCGAGCGCCGCCTCGCCCGCGACGACGTGCAGCGACGCACGGCGCTTCGACCCCGCCTCGGTGAGGACGAGCGAGCCGTCGGGGAAGTCGAATGCGGCGAGCATGTTCTTCCCGGCGAGCTTCGCCTTTGGCGGACGCCAGTGCAGCCGACCCGCGATCATCAGATGCAGCACCAGCCACACATCGTTGTCGAGCCCGATCGCGATCCGTTTCCCGACCCGGCGCAACTCGCGGACGACGTGCCCCTCGGCGCTCGCGATCGGCGGCTCCGCCGTGCGCAGCAGAAACGGGTGCGCGAGGCGCACCTTCTGCAGGGGCTGTCCGATGATACGCGGCTCCAGCGCGCCGATGTAGGCGGCGATGTCGGGAAGTTCCGGCATGCGGCCGGAGTTCGCCGCGCACGGTAGCGGAAACTGGGCGATGACGGATTCGAACCGCCGACCATCTCCGTGTAAAGGAGCCGCTCTCCCGCTGAGCTAATCGCCCGCCGCCCGCGTGCGGTCGTTTCGCCGCGCGGGAGTCGGCTCCCCGGATGGGGCAAAAGGGGCTGGATGCAACGACGGGGACCCGCCATCGACGACTCGCGGCCGATCTGGCGGACGATGGGGGTGTTCCTGGTCCCGCTGATGCTGAGCAACGTGCTGCAGTCGATCTCGCAGACGCTCAACAGCATCTTCCTGGGCCGCATGATCGGCGTGCAGGCGCTGGCCGCGGCGTCGTCGTTCTTCCCGATCGTCTTCTTCATGGTCTCGTTCTTCATCGGGATCTCGAGCGCGAGCTCGGTCCTGATCGGCCAGGCCTACGGCGCACGTAACGAGGAGCGGCTCAAGGCGGTCGCCGGGACGACGCTCGCGCTCTCGATCATCAGCGGCATCGTGGTCGGCGCGCTCGGCGTCGCGTTCCTGCCGCAGCTGCTGCACCTGCTCGGAACGCCGGCGGACATCTTCGACAACGCGCTGGCGTACGCGCGTGTCACGTTCACGGCGCTGCCGCTCTTCTTCGTCTACCTTGCCTACACGACGTTCGTCCGCGGGACCGGCGACTCGCGGACGCCGTTCCTCGCGCTGATCGTCAGCGCGGCGGTCGCCTGCGTCGCATGTCCGGCGTTGATCCAAGGCTGGCTCGGGCTGCCGAAGCTCGGCGTCTCCGCCGCCGCGGTCGCGAACATCATCGCCAACGCCGTCGGCCTCGTCTACGTTCTGGTCTCGCTGCGGATCGAGAAGAACCCGCTCGCGCTCGACGTGTCGATCCTGCGGCACATGAAGCTCGAAGGCGGGCTGGTCACGATGCTGCTCAAGATCGGGATTCCGACCGGCGTTCAGATGGTCATGGTCTCGCTCGCCGAGATCGCGGTCATCGCGCTGGTGAACCGCTTCGGCTCCGGCGCGACGGCGGCGTACGGCGCGGTGAACCAGATCGCGTCGTACGTGCAGTTCCCCGCGATCTCGATCGGGATCACCGCCTCGATCTTCGGCGCGCAGTCGATCGGCGCGCAGCGCTTCGATCGGCTCCGCAAGGTCGCGCGCGCCGGGATCGGGCTCAACTGGGCGATCACCGGCGCGCTGATCGTCATCGTCTATGTCTTCAACGACCGGGTTCTGGGCTGGTTCATCACCGATGCCGCCGTGCTGCGGACGGCGCATGATCTGCTGACGATCACGCTGTGGAGCTACGCGATCTTCGGTACGACGGCCGTGCTCTCGGGCCTGATGCGGTCAAGCGGCGCGGTGCTGTGGCCGACGCTGCTCGGCATCGTCTCGATCTGGGGCGTCGAGGTCCCGGTCGCATACGCACTCGCGCCGCACTATGGGCTCACGGGGGTGTGGATCGCGTATCCGGTCGCGTTCATCGCCAACCTCCTGATGCAGACGGTCTACTATCACGGGTTCTGGAAGCGCAGCCGCATGCAGGCGCTCATCGAAGGGCCGGCGCCCGCCGCCGTGTAGGCCGCGCCCGGCTCCGGGGAACAAGCGGGGAATGGCCCTTCCCGCCAAGCCGCCGCTCGCGTCGTCGTACACGGCGAACGTCGTGCTCGTGATCCTCACGCTCTTCCCCGGGCTCATCAACACGAGCGCGATCGCGCTGGCGGCGCCGGTGATCGGGGCGGACCTGGGCGTCCCCGCGAACTTGGCGGCGGCGCTGCCGCTGATGAGCGACGCCGCGCTCGCGTTCGGCTGCGTCCTCGGTGCCGAGATCGCACGCCGTATCTCGCGGCGCGTCGCATACTTCTGGCTGATCGCGATCTCGCTCGTCACGTCGCTTGCGAGCGCCGCGGCGCCGTCGTTCACGGTGCTAGTCGCGGCGCACGTCGTTCACGGTCTGGTCGCGGGGATGCTGTTCATCGTCATCCTGCCGCCGCTGTTGACGGCGTTCGGAGGCGCGAAGCTCAGCGCGACCGCGAGCGTGATGGTCCCGGCGCTGTTCGGCGCGGCGACGCTCGGGCCGCCGCTGGGCGGTCTGGTCGCCGCACCGCACTTGTGGCGCGCGATCTTCGCCGCCGAAGTCGTCGTCGCCGCGATCGCGTACCTGATGGCGCCGTTCGTCCTCGAACGCAGCGACCCGCCGGCGGCCGCCGATCCGATCGACTGGTACGCGCTCATCCTTGCAGCGGCCGGCTCGTCGTTCGTCTACGTCGGCGTCGGCATGCTGGCGGGCAGCGATTGGCACAATCCCGTCGCGATCGGCTCGGTCGCCGCCGGGCTCGCATGCTACGCGGCGCTCATCGCCGGCGAGGCGGTCAAACGCAAACCGCTCGCACCGGTGCGCGAGCTCGCAGCGTCGGTCGCGCTCGTCGGCGCGATCGCGACCGTCGTCGGCAGCGCCGCGTTCTCGGCGCTCGTCCAAGGTCTGCAGCTG
>DASYFS010000030.1:0-2384 GCA_036498305.1 Candidatus Elarobacter sp.
AGCGCGGGAACGAGCCGCCGCGCGCCGGCGGCCGAGACGATGCGGCTGCGGCCGAACGACGCGCGTCCCGCGAGCACATCGTAGGCGGCGAGGCCGGCGCCGTAGTACGCGAGGGCGGCGACGTTGGGGGCGGGCACGACGAAGCGCAGGTCGTGCACCAGATGCGGTGCGTTGCGGCGCATCGTCGCGCGCTCGGCGAGCGCCTCGCGGACCAGCGCGACGTTGCCTTGTTCGAGGTAACGGACGCCGCCGTGGACGAGCTTCGTCGAGCGGCTCGAGGTCGCGGCCGCGAAATCCTCGGCTTCGATGAGCGCCGTCGCGTAGCCGCGGGTCGCCGCGTCGACGGCCGTGCCGAGTCCCGTCGCGCCCCCACCGATGACGAGGAGGTCGAAGCGCTCCGTCGCGAGCCGCGCCAGCGCGCGCTCTCGGTTCACTCGGTCCAGCCGCGGCTGCGCTCGACGGCGCGGCGCCAGCGTGCGAGAATCGCGAGTCGTTCGGCGTCGCCGATCGCAGGCGTGAAGCGCGCGTCTTCGCGCCATTGCCGCGCGACCGTCGTTACGTCGTCCCAGAACCCGGACTGCAAACCGGCGAGATACGCAGCACCGAGCGCGGTCGTCTCCAGCACGGCGGGACGAACGACGGGAACGCCGAGCACGTCGGCCTGCACCTGCATCGTGAGCGCGTTCGCTGCGGCGCCGCCGTCGACGCGCAGCTCCGCCAGCCGCAATCCCGCGTCGCGCTCCATCGCGGCGACGACGTCCGCGGTCTGATACGCCATCGCTTCGAGCGCGGCGCGGGCGAGGTGCGCGCGCGTCGTCCCGCGGGTGAGGCCGACGATCGTGCCGCGCGCGTGCGGATCCCAGTACGGCGCGCCCAGGCCCGTAAAGGCGGGGACGAACCAGCAGTCACCGTTGTCGTCGACGCTGCGCGCCAGCGCCTCGACGTCGGCGGAGCGCTCGATCATCCCGAGGCCGTCGCGCAGCCACTGCACCGCCGCGCCGGTGACGAAGACCGACCCTTCGAGCGCGTACGTCGCGCGCGCGCGTTCGAACGCATACGCGACGGTCGCGAGCAAGCCGTGCTCGCTGCGCACGACCTGCGCACCGGTGTTGAGAACGACGAACGACCCCGTGCCGTACGTGTTCTTGGCGACCCCCGCGTCGAAGCCGGCTTGCCCGACGAGCGCGGCCTGCTGATCGCCGGCGACGCCGCAGATCCGGATCGCTTCGCCGAAGAGCGTCGTCGTCCCGAAGTCCGCGGTACACGGCAGCACCTCGGGCAGGATCGCGCGCGGAATGTCGAGCGCGGCGAGCAGCTCGTCGCTCCACTCGAGGCGGTGGATGTCGAAGAGCATCGTGCGCGACGCGTTGGTGACGTCGGTGACGTGCCGCGCGCCGGCGGTCAGCTTCCAGATCAGCCAGGCATCGACGGTGCCGAAGGCGAGCTCGCCGGCCTCCGCACGTGCGCGTGCGCCCGGGACGGTGTCGAGCAGCCACGCGATCTTGGTCGCCGAGAAGTACGGGTCGAGCAGCAGCCCGGTCTGCGCGGTGACGAGCGCACCGGTGCCGCGCGCGCGCAACGCGTCGCACGCTGCCGCGGTACGGCGGTCCTGCCAGACGATCGCGTTGGCGATCGGTGCGCCGGTGCGGCGGTCCCACAGCATCGTCGTCTCGCGCTGGTTGGTGATCCCGATCGCGGCGACGTCGCGCGCCGAGACGCCGGCGGCCTGCAATGCACCCTCGGCGACGGCGCGCTGCGAGCTCCAGATCTCCTCGGGGTCGTGCTCGACCCAGCCGGGCTGCGGAAAATACTGCGGGAACTCGCGCTGATCGAAGCCGACGGTGCGGCCGTCGCGATCGAAGACGATCGCGCGCGACGACGTCGTGCCTTGATCGAGCGCCAGGATCACCGCCATCCCGGTTCCTACCGCGAGGGGTGCCGCGGCTCCCCGTTGGGTGGGAACAGGAGCCGTATGGACGAGACCTTCGAGGCAGCCCTGGTCGAGCATCTGAGCGCGCTGCAGGCGCGCGACGTCGAGCGTTTCGGCGCGACGCTCGGCGAGCACGTCACCGTCGTCGACGGACAGGGGACGATCACCGACGGCCGCGACGAAGTGCTGCAGTCGCACGCCGAGTGGTTCGCGATGCCGGTCGGTTGGCGTTTCGATTACACGGTGCTCGTCACGCGCGAGCTCGCCGATGCCGGCTTGGCGCTGATCGACGTTGCGTACCGGCACGGTGAGGACGCGGAGCCGTCGCGCTTTTTGCTCTCGCTGCTGTTCGAGCGGACGTCCGGCGGCTGGCGGTTCGTCTACGACCAGAACACACCGCTCATTACCGCGGGTTGAGCGCGCAGCGGCGGGGGTACCGATTTACCGTGCTGCA
>DASYFS010000031.1:0-2597 GCA_036498305.1 Candidatus Elarobacter sp.
ATCAGCGGGAAGAAAGCCCGCGTCCTCGATCCGTCGACGGCGAACTCGTTCATCGTCTCGGCGCGCAGCGGCGACGAGGTTGGCCTGTATCTCGTGCCCGCCGGCGCCGCCGGCGTGACGATCGCGACCTACGCCGCCGAAGACGGCCACGACGTCGGCGACGTGACGTTCGCTGACGCGCCGGGCGAGCGCATCACGGGCAACGGCCTCGCGCTGCTGCAGACCGGCCTTGAGCACGCAACCGCCGCGCTCTGCGCCGAAGGGCTCGGCCTGATGACCCTGATGCTCGAAGCGACGGTCGAGTACACGAAGCAGCGCCAGCAGTTCGGCGTCCCGATCGGCTCGTTCCAAGCGCTGCAGCACAAGATGGCCGAGATGTACATGGAGCTCGAGCTCGCGCGCTCGATGGCCTACTTCGCCGCGATGACGCTCGAGACCGAAACCGACCCGCAAAAACGTGCCCACTGGATCGCCGGCGCGAAAGCGCAGGTCGCGCGGTCAGGCCGCTTCGTCGGCCAGAACGCGATCCAGATCCACGGCGGAATCGGGATGAGCGAGGAGTACAAAGTCGGCCACTACTTCAAGCGCATGACGATCGTCGAACGCCTCCTCGGCGACACGACGTATCAGATCGCCCGCTTCAACGCGACCGCGGGTGTGGGCGAGCGCGAGGCCGTTACGGCTTAGCCCTCTCGTCATCCCGAGCTTGTCGAGGGACCCTCGTAGCTCCGCGAGCGAAGCCGAGCGGAGCCCCTAATGCTGACGGCTACGATAAGGGGTCGGACCTCGACTACGCTCGGCCCGACGACGAGGGTCCCTCGACAAGCTCGGGATGACGTGGGCTACGCCAATGCGCGTCGCGTATCCAACTCGTCGAGCCGCAGCGTCACGACCCAAATTGTCGTGATCGTGTCGACCATCTTCTCCACGGATGGCCGGCGTTCGGCGAGCACCCATTCCAACAGCAGATCATGCGCCCCGCCCGCCAGCGCGGCGGAAAAGAGCCGGCTGTCGACCGGCGCCGGCACCCCGCGGCGTTCCAGCACCTGCGTCGCGCGCGTGAGCGTCTTCACGAGCTGCTCGCGTTTCGCCCTTCGGTGGCGTTCAAGCTCCGCGCTGACGCCGACCGCCTCGAGCGCGTAGATGCGAGCGAGGCGCGGGTCGTCGGTGAGATACCGAAAGTAGGTGAGGTTGCTCGCGCGGATGCGGTCGCGGACGTCGTCGAACGGCTCGCGCAGCATCGCGACGACGCGGACGTGCATCTCGTCGGAGATCTCGTCGTAGAGCGCGCGCAGCAGCGCTTCGCGGGAGACGAACTCATCGTAGAAGTGGCGCGCCGTCACGCCCGCGGCGGTGCACAGATGTGGGATCGTCGTCTTCCCGAAGCCGACCGTCCCGAAAAGGTCGAGCCCGGCTTTCAGCAGCCGGGCGCGGCGGTCGGCGCGGCGTTGCGACGCCGACAGGCCGGCGTACAGGCGGCCGCCGGGGGCCGGTGCGCGCGGGACGACGCGCAAGCGGGTCGCGGGCCGGCGCGGGCGCTTCTTGGCCGCGCTCTTCGTAGTCGCCATCGGTCCTACGACCCTATGCGACAAAGCCGCATGTCTCCTGGCACGAAGCGCGGAACGACGGCCGTATGACTGCGACGATCCCCCGCCGATGGACCGTCGAGCTCGACGGTATCCGCTGGCTGCCGCGGATGATCGACAAGGCGCGGATGCGCGAACGCGGCGAGCTCGGAACGTACCTACTCGGACACTCGCCGGTCGACTTCGCGTTGTTGACGCGGCTCGGCGTCACGACCGAGGAGTTTGCGGCGATCGTCAACGACGCACCCGGCGACGACGACGTGCTGGCGGCGCTCCGTGCACGCGGCTTCGACGAGGCGCGGGTGCGCCGCTGGTCCGAGAGCTTCCCGCGCAGATACCGTCACTACATCCTGATGTGGGACTTGGACGAGGGCTATCGCCGCCCGACTACCGTGCAGGCCGTCGCGATCGCGGCGTTCCGCCCGTTCGAACGTCCCGCGATGGCGCTGCTGCGCTTCGCGCGCCGCGCGCCCTAAACGTGGTGGCGGTCGAAGAGCGGCTTCGCGAAGGGCCGCACGAACCACGGCAGCGCGTCGCGGACGAATGCGTCGACGGTCGGATTCTGCTGCGCGATCTGCTCGACGATCTGCGAGTTGTGGAGATCGCGCCGGAAGTCCGGTGAGATCGGAAAGAACAACACGACGTAGATGACAGCCCACGTCGCGAGCAGGGCTTTCGCCAGGCCGACGACGGCGCCGCCGACGGCGTTTCCGATCCCGATCACCGGCAGCTTCGCGACGCGGCCGAGGACGGCGCTCAACACCATCAGCGCGACGTACACGAGGATCGCAAACGCGATCATCCCCACCACGTGCGCGGAGCCCGTGCCGAGGTGGAAGTACGACTCCATGAGCCCGTCGAGCGTGCCGGGATAGAAGATCGCGGCCCACACCGCGGCGGCCAAGGCGATGAACCCGCCGATCTCGGAGACGAAGCCGCGCTTCCATCCCTTGAAGGCCAGGATGAGCGCAACGACGACGATGACGAGATCGGGCCAGCTCACGTCCTGGG
>DASYFS010000032.1:0-15006 GCA_036498305.1 Candidatus Elarobacter sp.
GTGAACCCGACGCAGTCCGAAGCGATGACGATGGTCTGCGTTCAGGTCTTCGGGAACGACGTCGCGATCGGGTTCGGCGGCTCGCAGGGCAACTTCGAGCTCAACGTCTTCAACCCGGTGATGATCTACAATTTCCTTCACTCGTGCCGTCTGCTGCAGGACGCCTGCACGATGTTCCGCGAGCACGCCGTCGAGGGACTCGAAGCGAACCTCCCGGTGATCGAGAAATATCTCGGCGAGTCGCTGATGACCGTCACCGCGCTGACGCCGAAGATCGGCTACGACAAGTCGGCCGAGATCGCGAAGAAGGCGCACCACGAGGGGAGCACCCTCAAGGAAGCAGCGCTCGCGCTCGGCTACGTCAGCAGCGAGGACTTCGATACGTACGTCGTCCCCGCTGAGATGACGCGGCCGAAGTAGCGAAGGCTGGGAACCCGCCGAGAGGGGGCGGCGGGACGGGGTTGAAGGCGGCCAGCCAGATGGTGGGGCGGCGTTTTGCAGGCTGCGCGCTCTTGGTTGGGCTCGCGGTACCGATCATGGGGTCTGCCCCGCACGGGCAGCGCACGCTGAAAAGCGACGTCGCGATCATCCCGGCGCCCGGGATGGGGACGCGCGTCTTCGCGCGCGCGGAGAGCTCCGGCGACGCCGGGACCGCCTCGCCCCAGCCGACGCCGATCGTCGCCGCGTCCCCGTCGCCCGAGATCGCCGCGCGCGCCCGCGCCGAGTTCGAAGCGAATCGCGCGGGCAAGATCGACCGCGACCGCTACACCGCGGAGATGAACGCGATCATCACCGACGACACGCTCGCGCGCGCCGCCGCGGAGCTGCGCACGCTCGGAACGGTGAAGAGCTTCGCGCAGGTCCGGCGGATATCGACCCCGACCCGCACGATGTACGTGTTCCGGATCGAGTTCGCCGGCGACGGCGCCCTGCCGATCGAAGAGTCGATCGGCTGGAACGCCGCCGGCAAAGTCGCGTACTTGGCCTTCGAACCCGCGCGCTGAGGGGCTACCAGGTCTTCGCGGTGTACCCCGAGCGGGCGCCGAGCTTCTCGGTGGCGAGAACCGCTTGCGCCTGCTTCGCCCACGGCGACTCGGCGTTGCCGTCGGACTCCGAGGCCGGGACCTCCCCGACGATGTCCCACATGAACTGCTGCTTCTCGAACTTCTTCTGCGGGACGATCGAGCCCGCGTAGACGTCCTGCGCGCACTGATGGTCGAAGCCGTGATAGGTCGACTTCGACTCCTTCGCCGCGGGGAAGGTGTAGTTCTCGAAGGCCGTGATCAGCTTCTCGGCATCGGTCGAGCGCGTCGCGAGGATCTTCTGCATCAGCGACCAGGCCGACATGTAGCCGAGATAGTGGCGCCCGCCGACCGGGCCTTTGACGTCGCGGCTCATCCGCGCGTGCAGCTTGCGCGCCGCATCGGAAGCGTACGGCGACCACAAGACCGGAAACGTCGCGCCGACGATGTCGTCGAGCGGAAGCGCTTTGTAGTAGATGTCCTCCATCGAGATCCCGGCCAGCTTCATCTTCTTGTTGAGGCCGAACTGGACCCATTGCTTGACGGTGTTCGCCGCGTCGAGGCCGCTGTTGCACAGCACCAGCACGTCGGCGCCGCTCGAGCCGAGCTTGGTGAGAACGGACGAGAAGTCCGACGTTCCGAGCGGGACGACGTCGTGACCGACCTCGGTGCCGCCGGCGCGCTTGAGCGCATCGGAGCACTGCGCGTAGGCGTCTTTGCCGAACGCGTAGTCGGATTGGATGAAGTACCAGCGCTTGCCGAGCGCAAGCGTGCGATGGAGCATCGGCGGCAGCATCATCCGGACGTTCGGTCCGAAGCGATAGGTCGTTTTCGTCGCCTTGGAAGCGGTCAGCGACGAGTCTTGCGGTCCGATGAGCAGGTTGAACGTGCCGAGCTCGAGGCTCACCGCCGAGACGGCCGCGCCGGTCGCCGACGATGTCCCGCCCATCAGCACGTCGACGCCCTCCTTCTCGATGAGCCGCCGCGCTTCGGTGGTCGCAACGGCCGGCTTCGAGCTGTCGTCGGCGAAGACGAACTCGAACCGCACGCGCCCGCCCGTCGCGCGGTTGACGTCGTCGAGCGCTAATTGGGCCGCCGTCTTGTGGACGGTTCCGATGTCGGAGAACACGCCGCTGAACGACTCGAGGAAGCCGATCTTCACCGTCACCGGTCCGGCGGCCAGGGTGAAGCGTGGGGCTGCGAGGGCCGCGCCGGCGGCGGCGCCGGAGGCCAGGAACCGCGTACGTTTCATCGGCCCGCCCTTCTCCGCTCTGCAAGACGCGCCTCCCGACGCGAAATCAGGTACGTTTGACGACATGTCTCTGTCCGGGGACGCTCCGGCAGCGGCTGAACGTCACGGTACGCCTACACGAGCAGCGCTTCGTCGACGGCATGATCCTCGCTCCACGCGCGGCCTTCGTCCATCAGTTTCGCCAGGGTATCTTCACCGAACGCCTCCCGTAACGCGGCGATCATCTTGTCGTATTCTTGTTGTTCGGTGTATTCGCGCAGCGCTTCGAGCGTAGTGAGGCAGGTATCGACGTAGCCCAGGAGCCGCGCCGCGCGCGTGCGATCCTGATGCATGCCCTCGGCATCTTCGCTCTGACGTAACGCGGCGACCGCCGCGAGATGTTGTAGCGAGATCGCGAGCAAGACTCCGGCCTGAAGATCGCGGGACAAGGCCAGTGCTTCGCGAGCGTGCGAGCGCGCCTCGTCGTAGCGATCCAGCGCGAGGAGATAGGCCGCCATGTTGCACACGGTGATCTCGACGCCGCGTCTGTCGTTCCGGGCGCGGTCGTCGGCGAGCGCCTCGCCGGCGAGCTGCACCGCCCGCGCTGCGTCGCCGCCGCGGAACTCAGCGTCGGCGAGATTGCCCGCGATGAACGCCGTCTTCCGCGCGTCGCCGAGAGCCTTCGAGATCGCCAGGGCCTCCGCGAAGTGCGCCCGCGCTCCGGCCAGATCCTCTGCAAAGTGCCGCGCGACGGCGAGGTCTTGCAGCAGGCTCGCGGTCCGTTTACGGAAACCGCGTGCAGCCGCGAGTGCTTCACGCAGTAGCGCCTCGCCTTCCGAAACGCGTCCCAAGAAGACGAGTGCGCCGCCCGCGACCCGTTGTGCGTGAGCGATCCCGAGCGCATCGCCGAGTTCGCGGTACCGCGCCAGCGCTTCTTCGGCCGCCGCGTAGCTCGCCTTGTACTGCTTCAACGTTCCGTCGAGCACCGCTTTGGCGAGATGCAGTTTCGCAACGACCGGTACCGGGGTCGCCGGATCGACCGCCTCGAGCGCCGCCCACACCCAGTGCCGCCCTTCCGCTGCTCCCAAGAACGACCACACGCCGCGCAGCGCTCCGGCGAGGCGAAGCCCCTGGATCTCGCGCCGCCCGGTCAGCGCCCACTCCAACGCCGCCCGACAGTTCTCCAGCTCCGGTTCGACGTGCGCGAACCACGCGCGCTCCGGGGTCGTGTCCCACGCGCGTTCCAGCCGTTCGACGAGCTCGACGAACGCCGTAGCGTGCGCGCGAGCCACCGCCTCCTTTTCGCCCGATTCGACAAGCTTCTCACGCGCGTACTGCCGCGTCGACTCCAAGAGGCGATACCGTGTCCCGCTGCCCGCGGGTTCGGCCTGCACCAGCGACTTGTCGACCAGCGAGGAGAGTAGGTCGAGCACCGCGATCTCATCGACGCGCTCGTCACTGCACACCGTGCTTGCGGTCTCGAGCGTAAAGCCGCCGGCGAAGACCGACAACTTGCGGAACACCGTGCGCTCTTCGTCGGCGAGCAGGTCGTAGCTCCAATCGATCAGCGCGCGCATCGTCTGCTGGCGCGGCAGGGCGCTGCGATCGCCGCCGGTCAGCACGCGGAAACGCTCGTCGAGTTTCTGCGCGAGTTGCTGCGGCGCGAGCACCTTCACACGCGCGGCGGCCAGTTCGATCGCCAGCGGAATGCCGTCGAGGCGCCGGCAGATCTCGGCAACGAACGGCGCGTTCTCGGCGGCGAGTGCAAAGCGACCGTCCGAGGCGAGCGCCCGATCGGTGAAGAGCGCGACCGCGCCGTACTGCAACGCTGCTTGCGGCGTTAGCGTGTCACTCGCGGGGGGCGCGGAGAGCGATGGAATGCGAAAGACGCGCTCGCCTGCAATGTTGAGGCCTTCGCGACTGGTCGCCAAGATGCGCACGTCGGGACAACTGCGCAGGATCGCGGCCGCAACGGTACGCACTTGCGCGATCACGTGCTCGCAGTTATCCAGAATGAGCAGTAAACGCTTTCGCTTCAAGTACGCCACCACGATGTCGAGAACGGGACGTGGCGGCGACTCCTGCACATTGAGCGCATGGGCAATCACGCTTGGGACGAGCGCTGGGTCGGAAATCGGCGCGAGTTCCACCAGCCATACGCCGTCACCCGAGCCGTCGAGCACCTCCGCCCCGACCTGCACCGCACAACGCGTCTTGCCCGCCCCGCCCGTGCCGACCAATGTCACCAGCGGCGATCGTTCGATCAACGCGACGATCTCCGTGAGCACATCCTCGCGACCAACGAAAGACGAAAGTTGTCGCGGCAGGTTGTTGGGCAACTCGTCCAGCGAACGCAGTGCCGGGAACGTCTCCGGTAGATCCGGCGCGATAAGTTGGTAGACTTGCTCAGGACGCGCGAGATCTTTGAGCCGATGTGCGCCGAGGTCGCGCAGGCTGCTTTGCGGCGGCATCTCGCCCTGCAGCAGATCGGTGGCTGTTCCCGAGACGAGCACCTGTCCACCGTGGCCGATCGCGAGCAGTCGAGCGACACGATTCACCGCCGGCCCGAAGTAGTCGCCGTCCCGCTCGTCCGCGTGCCCAGTGTGCAGCGCCATGCGCACGCGCACGCCGTCGACCGCCGAGAAATCCTCGGACAACAGTGTCCGTTGCGCGTCAATTGCCGCCGCCATCGCTTGAGGTGCGGTCGCGAAGGCGGCGCAGAATGCGTCGCCGATCGTCTTGAAGACGTAGCCACCGCTACGTTCGATCGTCATGCGCATCAGCGCGTCGTGCCGAGCGAGCGCAGCAGCCATGGCGTCGCGATTGCGCTCCCAGCGCACCGTGCTGCCTTCGATGTCCGAAAACAGAAACGTCACGGTGCCGGTCGGACCAGAAGAGCGGGCCCCTCCTAGCCCTTGGGCAGATACCATGCGAGACAATTCGTCCTGGGGCCGCTCTGCTCCGCCGAGCGACGAGCCGCCCCCGGCGGCCCGATCAGATGATGCGTTTGACGAAGTGTCTGTGTCCAGGGACGTAACCGCGCCGCAGGTAGAAGCGCTGCGCCGGGACGTTCTCCTCGACGACGTTGAGCGTGACGATCCGATAGCCGCGCTCGCGCGCCCACGCCTCGGCGGCCTCCATCAGCCGCGTCCCGACGGCGGCGCCGCTGCGCGCGACCGCGATCTCCGAGACGTGGAGGTACTCCTCGCGGGTGAAGAAATCGCGCTCGGTGACGGCGTAGAGAAAGCCCGCCGGTTCGCCGTCGGCCTCGGCGACGAGCACGACGTCGCCGTCCCGCGGCTGCTCGAGCGCCTCGCGCAGGACGCGCGAGGTTCCCTCGATGACGACCTCGGGCGGATGACCGTCGGCCGCTCCGTGCTCGACGAAGCGCGGGACGAGGCTCAGCACGAACGCGGCGTCGCCGGGCGTCGCCTCGCGGACGGTCACTTGACCAGCGGCAGAACGTTCGACGGCGTCAGCGGAACGATCCCGAGGACGAACGTCGCGACGGCGCAGACGCCGACGACGATCCACGGCAGCGCGCTCGCGGACCGTTCGTCGCGGACGTGGGCGGGATCGATGCGGACGAACATCGCGCGGACGATCTTGAAGTAGACGTATGCCGAGATCGCGGTCGCCACGATGAGGACGCCGCCGAGCCACGCATAGCCGGCGTTCGCCGCGGCGGCGAGGATCAGCACCTTGCCGGTGAAGCCGATCGTGGGCGGCAAGCCGGCGAGGCCGACGAGGAAGAGCGTCATCGCCGCGGCGAGCCACGGCCGCCGCTGCGCGAGGCCGGCGAAGCGGCCGATCCCGACGACGGCGTCGCCGTCGCGCGAAAGCAGCTCGACGACCGCGAACGCACCGAGGTTCATGAACGTGTAGCCGGCGAGGTAGAGGATCGCGTAGCGCAGACCGTACGCCGTCTGTCCCGCGAACGCGGCGACGATGTAGCCGACCTGCGCGATCCCGGAGTACGCGAGCAGCCGCTTCATATCGGTCTGCGCGAGCGCGGCCAAGTTTCCGACCAGCATCGAGAGCGCGGCGAGGATCCAGATCGGCAGCAGGATCGCCGACGCACGATCCGGCGGGAGCGCGGCGTAGGCGAAGCGCGCGAAGACGGCGAGCGTGCCGGCTTTGGTCACCACCGACATGAACGCCGTGACCGGGAGCGGCGCACCTTCGTAGACGTCCGGAGTCCAGACGTGGAACGGGATCAGGCTGAGCTTGAACGCGATCCCGACTAAGAAGAGTCCGGCGCCGAGCGCGAGGAGCGGCGTGACGGGTGCGGTCGCGATCGTTGCGAACGCGACCGAGCCGGTCGCGCCGAAGAGCAGCGCCGAGCCGTACAGCAAGAAGCCCGACGCCATCGAGCTGAGGATCAGGTACTTCAGCGCCGACTCGCGCGCGGTCGCACGGCGCGAGATCGCGCACAAGCAGTAGAGTCCGAGCGACAGCAGCTCGAGGCCGAGGAAAACCGACATCAGGTTCGCGGCGCCGGCCATCAGCATCGCGCCGGCAGCGCTCCACAGGACCAGCGACGTCGTCCCGGCGACCTGATCGGTGCGCCCGACGCCCAGCGAGAGCAAGAGCGTCGCGATCGTCGCGACGATCACGATCTCGCTGAAGACGATCGAGAACCCGCCTTGCACGAAGGCGCCGCCGAAGGCGACGTAGTCGTGCGGGTACTGTTCGGCGAGGATCACGCCGGCGGCGACGAGGCCCACGATCGCGAGGACGATCGCGGTCGCGCGCCGCGCGACGCTCTCACCTTTGAGGAAGAGGTCGACGAAGAGCAGCAGCAGCGGCGTGCACGCGACGACGAACGCGGGCAGGACCGCCGCGTAGTCGCCGTTCGCCGGCAGGTTAACGAGCGTCGCCGGCATGCGAGACCTCCACGGCGGTGTGGCTCGCGGCAGCCGCGAGCGGCGCGGGGTTCACGCCGAACCAGACGAACGCGGCGACGAGCGGCGCCAGCGCGATCCCTTCGAGCCAGCCGAGATCGCGGCGTTCCGGAAGATCCGGGACCTCGGGACCGTTCATGATCCCCTGATAGAGGCGCAGCATGTACGCCGAAGCGAGGACGATCGGGATCAGCGCGACGAGCGCCCACCACGTCCAGCCGGCTTTGAAGAGTCCGGTCAGGATCAGGATCTCGCCGGCGAACCCCGCGAGGCCCGGGAGCCCGAGCGCGGCGAGCGCGCCCAGCAGCAGCGCGCCGGCGAGGCGCGGGTTCCGCGCGCCGAGGCCGCCGAGACGGCCGAGATCGCGCGTCTCCTCGCGCTGCTCGACGGCGCCGAGCGCGAGGAACAGCGCCGCGCTGAACAGACCGTGCGCGATCATGTAGACGAGCGCGCCGACGTACGCGAGCCCCGAGCCGCTGAAGACCGCGAGCAGGATGAGCCCGAGGTGCGAGAGCGAGCTGTAGGCGACGACGCGCTTCGCGTCGCGCTCGGCGAGCGCGACGAACGCACCGTAGAGCAGCGAGACGATACCGAGCGCGAACATCAGCGGCCGCGCGGCAACCATCTCCGCCGGGAGCAGCGGAATCGTGATCGCGAGGAACCCGTAGAGGCCGGCTTTCGACTGCACCGCTGAGACGACCGCGACCAGCGCCGGCGGCAGCTCGGCGTACGTATCGGGCATCCAGGTATGGAACGGGAAGACCGGCGTCTTCACCAAGAACGCGAACGCGATGCCGGCGAAGATCCAGAGCGCCCAGCCGGCCCCGACGGGAAGATGGATCGCCGCGTTGCCGATCACGTCGGTCGTCTGCTCGAGGACGCCGAACGCTGCGGTCGCGAGCAGCAGCGCGAGGCCGCCGCTCAGGTTGTAGATCAGATACTTCCACGCCGCCCGCGCGTGGGTACCGCCGCCGATCAGCACCAGGAAGACCGGCAGCAGCATGAGGTCCCAGAAGAGCGCGAACAGCAGCAGATCCTTGGCCAGGAAGACGCCGTTCATCGCGCCCTGCAGCACCAACAGCTGCGCCGTCAGCTCGCGCGTGCGCTCGCCGCGCAGCGTCAGCGCGGCGCTGAACGTCACGATCGCGAGCAGCACGACGAGCCAGTAGCCGAGCGGGCCGTAACCGAGGTGGAACGACGCCGTGAACGGCCGCGAGAGCCAGCGCGCGGAGACGTCGACGGCGTTGGGATCCGCCAGGACCGCGACGAAGGCGAGCGCGGCGACCGCGGCGGCGATCCAGCGCGCCGCGTTGACCGCGCCGCGCGGCAGTACGTAGAGGAGCAGCCCGATTACGATCGGCCCGACGACCAGCGCCGTGAGGATCATCGCGCGCCTCCGAAGACGACGGCGTAGTACGCCACGACGCACAGCACGCCGAGCACGATCGAGAGCGCGTACGCGCGGACCAGGCCGGTTTGGAAGCTGCGGAACAAATGGCCGAGCCAGCGCGCCGAGATCGCGACCTCATGGACGGCACCGTCGATCACATGCGGATCGACGACGCGATCGAAGAACTCGCCGAGCGCGCGCGACGACCGGACGAACAGAAAGTCGTACGCCGCGTCAAAATAGTAGGCGTTCCACAGGAGCGCCGGCGTTTTCACGGTTTCGGTGCGAATGAGCGCGACCGCGTTGCGCAGCGCTTCCGGTCGCCAGTAGCGCATCGCCGCGATCCCGAAACCGATCAGCACCAGCACGAGGACGATCGCCGTCGAGGCCAGCTCGGAGAACGGCGCCGCGCCCGCCGCAGCGACCGGGCCGAACTGCTCGCCGAAGAAGCGCGCCCACGGGGCGTTCTCGCCGAGCCACGGCGCGTCGAGCCAGCCGATGAAGATCGAGAACGGGATCAGCACCGCGACCGGTCCGGACAGCAGCCACGCCGGCGCGTGGCCGTGCGGCTCTTCTTCTTCGGTGTGATGTCCGGCGCTGGGCGCGGTTCCCGCGAACTCGGGGTGACGGATCCCCAGGTCCGAGGGGTCGACGTCGCCGCGATAGCGGCCCAAGAACGTCAGGAAGAACATGCGGAACATGTAGTAGGCCGTGATCCCCGCGGTGAGCGCGCCGACCGCGTAGAGCCACGGGTGACCGTGCTGCAGCGTCTCGTACAGCACCGCATCCTTGCTGAAGAAGCCGCTGAAACCGGGGACGCCGCAGATCGCGAAGACGCCGACGAGCATCGCGACGAACGCGAACGGCAGCTTCGTCCGCAGCCCGCCCATCCGGCGCACGTCCTGCTCGTCGTGCAGCGCGTGGATGATGATCCCGGCCGTCAGGAAGAGCTGCGCCTTGAAGAACGCGTGCGTGAGGAAGTGGAGGACGCCGCCGGTGAAGGCGCCGACGCCGACGCCCATCACCATGTAGCCGATCTGCGACATCGTCGAATAGGCCAGGATCCGTTTGATGTCCCACTGCACGCAGCCCAGGATCGCGCCCGCGATTGCGGTGACCGCGCCGATCACGCCGACGAGGCTGCGTGCGTCGGCCGAGGCGTTCCACAGCGGTGCGAAGCGCGCGATCAGGTAGACGCCAGCGGTGACCATCGTCGCAGCGTGGATCAGTGCCGAGACGGGGGTCGGGCCTTCCATCGCGTCGGGGAGCCATGTGTGCAGCGGAACCTGCGCCGATTTCGCGGCGCAGCCGATGAACAGCCCGAGGCACACCAGGAACAGTTCCTGCGACGTGAAGGCAGTCGGAAACTTCGTGAAGATGTCGGCGTACCCGATCGAACCGATCTTCGCGAAGACGAGAAAGATCGCGAACATGATCCCGACGTCGCCGACGACGTTCATGACGAACGCCTTGCGCGCCGCCGCGACCGCGGACGGCCGCTGGAACCAGAAGCCGATCAGGAAATACGAGGCTAGGCCGACGAGGCCCCAGCCGACCAGCAGTCCGATGAGGTTGTCGCTGAGCACGAGCGTCAGCATCGCGAACACGAAGAAGTTCATGTAGGCGAAGAAGCGCGCGAAGGCGCGGTCGCCGGCCATGTACCCGATCGAGTACACGTGGATGAGGAAGCCGACCCCGGTGATGATCAGCGTCCACACCAAGGTCAGCCGGTCCATCTGCAGCCCGATGTTCCAGCCGGGCAGCCACGAGACGAGCGCCAGATGCGCCTCCGGCGAACCGGCGGTCGTCGCGGGTCCCCACAGCGTCAGCGTCGCGATGAACGAGACGCCGACGAGCGCGGAGCCGATCGGGCCACCCCACGACCGCAACTGCGGGCCGAAGGCGAACAGCAGCACGGCGCCGAGCAGCGGCAAGAGCCAGATGAATGCGAGAAGCATGGGTGCGGGTTAGCCTTTGAGGGCGGCGACTTCGTCGACGTCGACGCGGGTCGTTCGGCGGAAGGTGACGGCGACGATCGCAAGGCCGATCGCGGCCTCCGCGGCGGCGACCGTGATCACGAGGAACGCGAAGATGTGGCCGGCGTTGTTGACCCACGCGCGGGCGTACGTCACCAGCGCCAAATTCGCGGCGTTGAAGAGCAGCTCGATCGACATCAGCATGATCAGCGGGTTGCGCCGCACGATCACTCCGACGACGCCGATGAAGAACAGCACCGCGGAGAGGAAGACGTAGTTCTCGACCGGGACGCTCACCGGGCCACGCGCTCCTTGACGATCGGCTCGCGCTCGATCGCGCGGCGTTTCTTCCGCCGGACGATGCCGCCCGGACCCTCGTCGCCGGCGATCAGCACGACGCCGACGATCGCGACCATGAGAATGAACGCCGTGATCTCGAACGGCAGCAGGTTCGCGGTGAAGAGCGCGTCGCCGAAGTTCGCGACGCTGCCGAAGGCGAACGCGTCGCCGGTGCTCTGGCCGGTCGGCTTGACCACCGGAGAGCCGGCCCGGATTGCGGTAACGACGATGATCCCCAGCGCCAGCAGCCCGAACAGGATCGCGGGGATCGCGATCTTCGGCGCCTTGTCGGGGCCGACGTCGAACGGGCGCACGCCGCTCGAGAGCAGCGCGATGACGAAGACGAACAGGATCAGGATCGCGCCGCTGTAGACGACGATCTGCATGACGGCGAGGAACTCGGCCTGCAGCGTGAGGTACGTCGCCGCGAGCGCGATGAAGTTGACCAGCAGGCCGACGACCGAGTAGACCGGCTTGCGCGCGGTGATCGTGAAGACGGCGCTCGCGATCATGATGATCGCCAACAGCCAGAACCCGATCATCGCGCCAGCCCCTCGCGCTGATCCTTGAGGATGCGGCCGCGGTTCGTTGCGTCGTAGCCGGCGGTGATATCGACGGTGTCCTTGGTGCGGAAGACGCCGCCGAGGTCGGCGGGGATCCCGTTGGGGCGCTCGTCGGGCGGCGTGCCGACGCCGGCGTCGGGCGGGACCAGCAACCGGTCCTTGGCGTAGACGAAGGCGCCGCGGCGATAGTCCGCCATCTCGAAGCGCGGGGTCAGCACGATCGCGTCGGTCGGGCACGCCTCTTCGCACAGTCCGCAGAAGATGCAGCGCAGCTCGTCGATCTCATAGCTCGCCGCGAAGCGTTCGCCCGGCGAGCGGCGATCCGTCGGCGCGTTCTCGGCGCCGACGACGGTGATCGCGTTGGCCGGGCAGGCGATCGCGCACAGCTCGCAGCCGATACAGCGCTCCTTGCCGTCGCCGTAGCGGCGCAGCTCGTGCAGCCCGTGGAAGCGCGGCGCGTGCTGTTTCTTCACCGACGGATACTCGATCGTCGGCTTCTTCTTGAACAGATAGCTGAAGGTCGTCGAGAACCCGCGGAAGAGGGCGCCGACGTTGAAGAGGTTCTTACGCATGCGGTGACCAGAGCGCGACGACGATCGCGGTGACGACGAGGTTGAGCGTCGCGACCGGGAACAGCACCTTCCACCCGAAGTCCATCAGGCGGTCGTAGCGGAACCGCGGCAGCGTCGAGCGCAGCCAGATATAGAAGAACAGAAACGCCCCGGCCTTGATCAGGAACCACAAGAGGCCGACGATCCCGCCCGAGGGGAGTCCCGGGATCGGCGAGTTCCAGCCGCCCAGGAACAGCAGCGTCGCCAGGCACGAGACCGTGATCATGTTCAGGTACTCGGCGATGAAGAACAGCCCGAACCGCAGCCCGGAGTACTCGGTGTGGAAGCCGCCGACGAGCTCGGTCTCGGCTTCGACGAGATCGAACGGCGCGCGGTTGGTCTCGGCGACCGCGGTGATGACGTAGATGATGAAACCGATGATCTGCGGGATGATGAACCACAGCCGCAGCTGGGCGTTCACGATATCGGAGAGCGCAGTTGAGCCGGCGAGGATCAGCACGCCGATCACCGACATCGACATCGAGAGCTCGTAGGAGATCATCTGCGCCGTCGAGCGAACCGAGCCGAGCAGCGGGAACTTCGAGCCGGAGGCCCAGCCCGCGAGCGAGATCCCGTAGACGCCGATCGACGTGAGCGCGAAGACGAACAGGATCCCGGCGTTGACGTTCCCGACCGCCCACAGCGTTCCGTCGGCGTTAGCCGAGAACGGGATGATCGCGAACGTCCCCATTGCGGTGATCAGCGAGATGAACGGCGCAAGCCGGTAGATCAGCGGGTCGGCGGTATCCGGGGTGAGGTCTTCCTTGAAGATCATCTTCACCGCGTCGGCGGCCGGCTGGAGCATCCCCCACGGGCCGACGCGATTGGGGCCGGGACGGAGCTGCATCCAGCCCATCACCTTGCGCTCAAAGAGCATCGCATACGCGAACGTCGTGATGACGACGAACAGGACGACGATCGCCTTGATCAGGACGATGAGCCAGATGGGCACCGAGCTCACGCGGTCACCATCGCTTTGTCGAGCTTCACGAACGGCGCGCCCCCGAGCAGGTTGAGCGGGGCGACCGGAAGTCCGTCCACGAGCGCGACCGCACCCGGAGCGACGTCCGGATCAAGCACCGCGCTCAGATCGCGCAGCGCGTTCTCGCCGGCGCTGATCGTCACGAGATCGCCGGGGACCACGCCGAAGTCGCGCGCCGTCGCCGGATGGAGGTATGCGCGTGGTTGGGTACGCAGCTCGGCGATCCGCGTGTCGAACGCGAGCGTTCCGCCGCCGGTGAAGATGGCGGAGCGGCGGATAACGCGCAACTCGCGGGAGGGAGCCGCCGGAAGCGCGGGCGGTGGCCCGGCGTCGGGCTGGAACGACGGCGGCGTGCGGACGAGCTCGCGCACCTTGGCTTCGATCGTCGCGATCGGCGGCAGCTCGATCCCGAGCGCCTCCGCCAGCAGCACGAGCAGATCGCCGTCGGCCTGCACTCCCTCGGGGGCTTGCACCGAGCCGACGATGGGGAGCACGTCGCCGGCGAGGTCGGTCGTCGTCCCGCTCTTCTCGAACGCGCTGCAGACGGGGAGGATCAGGTCGGCGAACTCCGCCGTCTCGGTCATGAACAGGTCGGTGACGACGACGAACGTCTCGCGCAGCGCCGCTTCCACGAGCGCGCGATCGGGGAACCGCAGCATCGGGTTCGCGCCGAGAATCGTCAGCACGCCGAGCTTGCCGTCGCGCGCCGCTTCGAGCATCGCGCGCGTGGTCAGGCCACCGTCGACGGGGCGCAGCCCGAGCGCATCGGCACCGCGGCCGTTCGGATCTTCCGGCAGCACGTAGCGCTCGACGGCGACGGCGTTCGGAACGTCGTGCAGCGGCGCGAACAGCTCCGGCCCGCCCGGGACCATCGTGCCGTCCCAGATCATCGCGATCGTGCCGGGCTTTTCGCCGATCGCCGCGCGGAGCTGATCGGCGGTCGTCGCGCGCGTCTCGGGGACGAAGCTCTGCGCCGCGTGGTCGCCGGCCGAGATCAGCTTCGCGCCGTTGCGCGAGACCGCTTTGCGGATACGCAGGTCGAGGACCGGCGCGAGCTGCGAGGGCGGACGCCCGAGGGTGACGATCGTGTTTGCACGTTCGAGGTCGACGTGCGAGGCGAACGAGTCGTGGTGGACGACGGTCTGCGTGCCGACGCGATGGTCGACGTTCTTCACGCCGAGCGCACGGAAGACGTGAGCGGCGAGATACGCCTCTTCGTTCAGCAGCCGGCCGCCGCCGATGACGCCGGCGTTCGAGCCGGCCTTCTTCAACTCGGCCGCCCAGCGCGTGATCGCGTCGTCCCAGCCGATCTGCACCCACGTACCGTCGACCTTGAGCAGCGGCTGCGTGAGACGGCGCTCGTCGTTGACGAAGCCGATGTTGTAGCGGCCGCGGTCGCACAGCCACGCGTCGGAGATCGCGTCGTCCTCGCCGACGCTCATCGTGCGCAGCAGCGTGTTTGCGCGCTCGTCGACGTGCATCCGGCACCCGACGCTGCACTGCGTGCAGCTCGTCGTCGTACGGTGGTTGTCCCACGGCCGCGACTTGAAGCGGTAGGTCTTCGAGGTCAGCGCGCCGACCGGGCACAGCTCGGTGACGTTCCCGGTGAAGTCGCTGACGTACGGCCGGCCGGTCGCCGTCGCGATGATCGTGTGCGCGCCGCGGTCTTCGGTCCGCAGCGATTTCTCGCGCGTGATGACGTCGTCGAAACGGACGCAGCGCTGGCAGACGATGCAGCGCTCTTCGTCGAGCACGATCGTCGGCCCGAGGTCGACCGCCTTCGGCTTCGCCAGCTTCGGCTCGACCATGCGCGACGCGCCCTGGCCGTACGCCATCGCGTAGTCCTGGAGATCGCACTCGCCGCCCTTGTCGCAGATCGGACAGTCCAGCGGGTGGTTCAACAGGAAGAACTCGAGGATCGCGCGCCGGCCGTCATCGACCTACGGGTTGGTCGTGTGGACCTTCATCCCGTCGGCGACCGGAGTGTT
>DASYFS010000033.1:0-1869 GCA_036498305.1 Candidatus Elarobacter sp.
GAGATCGTAGTCCTTCGGATCGAAGTCCGAAGGGCCGCCGGCCTTCACCGTGCCGGGGAGCGTGCGCGAATCGATCTCCACTTGCTCGCTCCGGCCGCGGACCGGCATGCGCACCCGGAAGCCCTCCGCGTTGATCAGCTCCGCTTCGGCCGGCAGGCACACGAGCGTCACGTTGTGGCCGGCGAGCATGAGCTTCGAGGCGAGGAGCGATCCGTACGACGCCCCCATCATCAGAACGTTGCGAGTCATGTCGCGGTACGATTTCGCGCGTGCGCCGACGAGCGACCTTGCAGGGCGCTCCTGCCGACGTCGGCGTGACCGCGGCACGGGCTGAGCTCAGCTACGGGAAAGACCCTCCGGAGGGGACGGACGTGCCTCCGGTATTGTCCACGAGCGTAAATGGGCAACTGAGCATGTCCACCACGTTAAAGATCCCTACCGTGACGTTCGCTGTAAACGCGGAACCGGATGACGCCGGAGCGTTGAGCGCGACTACGACGCCGTCCGGGTACCCGGTCGAGTTGGTCTCGTTGCAGTTCACCGTCGATGTTCCGGTCGCTTTGAACGTGAACGTCGCGGACGGATTTGTATCGGTCACGGTCGCCGGTCCCGAGAGGGTCCTCGGCGTCACCGCGCACGCACCGGGGGCCGCGACCCCGTTGCAGGATACCGTGAGGCCGATGAAGCCGTTGAAGTTGAGGACGATGACGGACGGGAACGCATCGTTCACTTGCACGGACTGCCCGAAATCGTCCGTGACGGTGACTTTGCATGGCGTGGCGCTCGGTGAAGCGGTGATGTTCGCCGTTGATGGGGCGGCTGACGGTATACTGCACGACGCCGGCGTCGCGGACGTGAACGTGAAGGAACCGCTGTAGAAGTTTTCGCCGGCGGTCAGCGTGTCGGACGTCAAGCCCGGACCGCTGCAGTTGACGTTGGCGCACGCGACGGTCGGCGTCTGAAAGGCCGGCGAAAAGGCCAGCGTCTGCGTCATCGGCGCCGCGCCCGCTCCCGTCACGTCAGGGACGGTCGCGGTGACGTTCGTGGGCGACGCCGCGTACGCAACGGCGGTCACGTCGAACGCGTTGGGATTTCCCGCGACCGCAGCCACGCCGAGCGCCGGACCGGTACTCGTCAGGGTGATCGGCGGCGAGTCCGGCCCGACGATCGCGTTCGCGTCGGCGTCGAGCGCGTAGACCAGAAAGCGTGTCGGCGAGGTCGGCGAGATCGGATAGAAGCTGATCGTCCCTGCGGGCGACGACGGACTCTGACCGTTGAGCAGCGGCGCAACGTGAATCGACGCCGCCACGCCGCCGAGCGAAAACCCGATCTGGTTCGCCGTGGCGGCGACGACGGTGAACTGATAGCCGAGTTGCGCCGAGAGCACCGCGCCGCCGCCGGCCGCGCCGCCCGTTTTATCGTACGTCGTGGCGTTCGCGCGGTGCGCGCCGGGCGGGATCGACAAGGTGATGGTGCAGTTGAGGTAGCCGAGCGATCCGGCGGGACCGCAGGCCGGAGAGCTCGGAGTGAGGTCGATCGCGTTGTCGAGCTCGGCGCCCGTGCCGCTGTCGACGTTCACTTGGATCGACTGCGTTGCGTATGAGACGTACGCGGCGCGGCGCGCGGCCGATGACGATGTTTTTTGCGGCACCCGGATGACGATCGAGACGGGCACGCGAGCGACGGCATTGGCGCCCGCCGGCGCGGCGCTGCCGACGGGCGCGGAGCCGCAGCCGCAAAGAACGCACGAAATCAGTACGGGGCCGAACGTCCGCCGCAAATCCATGGGAACAGGGTCAACGCTGCGCCACCGTTTCCTGCGGCGACCGCGGTTCTGGTTCGGCGAAGTACGCATCTTGATCGAGATCG
>DASYFS010000034.1:0-16986 GCA_036498305.1 Candidatus Elarobacter sp.
GCCCTGCAGCACGTCGCAGCCTTCGGCGCGCAGCCACGCTGCTTGTTCCTGCGTCTCGACGCCCTCCGAGCAGACGTCGAAGCCGAGGTTGTGCGCGAGCGCGATGATCGCGCGGGCGACGACGGCGCCGTCCGCGTCTCTCGGCAAGCCGTTGACGAACAAGCGGTCGATCTTGATCGCCGTCAGCGGTAGATGCTTGAGCCGTGCAAGCGACGAGTAGCCCGTCCCGAAGTCGTCGAGCGCGATCCCAACGCCGAGCTCCGTGCAGGCGCGCATGACGCGTAGCGTGCGGTCGAAGTCCTCCATCGCTGCGCTCTCGGTGATTTCGAGCGTCACCGCTGAGGGCATCACGCCCGAGGCGTTGACGGCGGAGCGCAACCGCTCGAACAGCGCCGCGTCGCGAAACTGGGTCAGCGAGACGTTGAACGAGACGCCGATCTCGAGTCCTGCGTCCCACCAGCGCCGGCATTGCGCCGTCGCTTCACGCATCGCCCAATCGCCGAGCGCTCCCATGAGGTCTTCGGATTCCGCAAGGTCGATGAACTCGGCCGGCTGCAGCAGTCCGAACTCCGGATGCTGCCACCGGGCGAGTGCCTCAGCACCGACGAGCTGCGCCGAGCTCGCGTCGACGTAGGGCTGATAGTGCATGACCAGCTCGCCGCTCGCGATCGCAGCCGGGAGATCGTCGCGCAGGCGGCGCCGGCGCGCGGCGCGTCCGTCGTCGTCGACGGCGGCGACCGAGCCGGGCGCGCGTGCGGCGCGCAGCAGCGCCGTTTCCGCGCGATCGATCAGTGCGTCCACGGTGCGCGCATCGTCGGGATAGACCGCGAGGCCCACGCTCGCGGTCAGATGCATCCGGCCGAACGCGAACGGTCGCCCGAGGCTCTCCAGCATCGCGCTGACGAGTTGTTCGGCGTCCCGCCGTGCCGCCGGCGCGGGGATCAGCGCGAAGAACGCGTCGCCGTGTCCTCGGCAGACGATCGCGGCCGGCGCCGCGGCTTCGAACCGGCGTCCCACCTCCGCGAGGGTCAGGTCGGCCGTGGCGTGTCCGAACTGGCTCACGACGCGCCGGAAATGATCGAGATCGAGCGCCGCAATCGCGAAGCGCGCGCCGCGCGCCGAAGCCGTGCAGAGTGCGTCAGCGCAGAGCTCGCCGAAGCGGGCGACGTTCGGCAGCCCCGTTACGGCATCGCGCGTCCGCAGCCGGGCCATCTGTTCTTCTTGCTCGAGCGCGACGCGGACGCGCGTCACGAGCTCGCGGCGCCGCGTCGTGACGGTCAGCGCCGAGATCGCGATCGCCATCAGGAATGAGATAAGCAGCGTCGAGATGACCCAGCCGGCGGCCGGCGCCGCGAGCGCGCCGTGCGCCGACGCGTACCACACGAACGATCCGAACGCGGTGAAGAAGATGGCGATGACGTCGCGGACCGTCACGGCGGCCAACGTGACGGCGTACACGGCCGTCACATAGCGGCACACGGCGATCGGATCGAGCCCCGAGTCGACCAGTGAGACGCCGAAGAGCGCTAACGCGGCCGTGGCTTCAACGACGATCGCGAGCGCCGCCCACCGGCGCAGCGCGGGGCGCAGCCACAAAAGGGCGACGACTGCGAGCGCGAGCGCCGAGACGATGAGCCGCGTCGAGAGCGCGAGCCCGCCCTGCTGCGCGACCGGCATCCCGAGCAGCCTGATCGCCGGCGGTACGACGGCGATCAATGCCGACAGGGCCAGCAACGCGCTCCAGGCGAAGCGGCGCTGCGCGTACGCGATCTCGTCGCGCACGCGCACGGCCGTCACGACGACGCTGCCAGCTGCAGCCGCGTCGGGAGCTGGCGGACGTTCGCCGACGGTGCGCTCGCGCCGGCTATGCGGAACGCCGAGACCACGGTGCGCAGCGATTCCGACTGTTCGCGCAGCCCTTCGGCAGCGGCGTTCATCTCTTGCACGCCGGCCGCGAGTTCCGCCGTTGCCAGCGAGACTTCGCGGGCGGCGTCGGATTGGTGGCGCGCCGCCTGGGTGATCGGCACGATCGTCTCGGCGACGCCTTTGGTCGTCAGGCGGAGCTCGCTTGCGGCGGCGGCATTCTGCTGGACGACGGCCGAGGTGCTCTCGATCGTCCGGCCCAGTACCGATGCTGCTTCACGCATGGTCCCCGCCCGTTCGGCGAGCTCGCGCGCGATGCTGCTCGCGGCGCCGATCGACCCGCCGACGCCCTCCAGCGCGGCCGACGCGCGGCGCGCGAGACCGACGCCCGAAGCCATCGAGCTCGCGGTGTCGCGCATCTCGGCGGCGACCGTGACGGTGTCGCGGCGGATCGCCGAAAGGATCCCGCCGATCTCCTTGGTTGCGACGGAGGAGCGTTCGGCGAGCTTGCGGACCTCATCCGCGACGACGGCGAATCCGCGCCCATGCTCACCGGCACGGGCGGCTTCGATCGCGGCGTTGAGCGCGAGCAGGTTTGTCTGATCGGCGATCTCGTCGATCGTCTCGACGATCTGTTCGACTGCGACGGAACGGTCTTCCAGCCTGCTCATCGTCGCCTGCACCTCTTCGCTGCGCCGCTGCAGCGCATCGAGCGCCGCCGCGGTGTCGCCGGCGGCGCGGATTCCGACGGCGGCTTCGTCGTTCGCCGCGCTTGAGCTGCTATGCAGCGTGCTGCCGTGATCGGCCAGGACGACGATGCTGCCGTCGAGGTCGCGAACGGAGTCGACCGCGGTCTGCATCGAGATCGATTGGCTTTGCGCCCCTTCGGCGATCTGCTCGGCAGTGCGGCTCAGCTCTTCCATCGCGGAGCCGGCGTCGCCGATCCGATCGGACTGCCGCGACGCGCTCTCCGCGACGCGGTCGATGGTCACGGCGATCTGCTCGATGGAGGTCGCGGCCTGGCCGGACGCGGTGCTGACCTGCTCCGACGCGATCGCTAGCGCTTGCGCGGTGTTCGCAACGAGGCCGACCGCGCCGCTGAGCTTCGCGATGCTCGCGGTCGTTCGCACACCGATCTCGCGCAGCCCGCCGGCGAGCTCGTTGTAGCTGGCGGTGAGCTCGGTGATCTCGTCGGCGCCGCGCAAGGCGAGGTTCGGCCGCGAGGACTCGTACGATGTCGTCATGTCGCCGTCGGCGAGCGCGCTCATCACGCCGGCGAGGGCGTGCAGATCCTCCCGAACGATAGCCGCGATCGCCTCCTTCACGGAGTGCAGGCGCCGCCCCATGCGTACCGCGATTACGGAGCCGATCGCGATGGTGACGGCGAAAGCGAGCGCCCCGACCACGATCATCGCGATCCGGGACTGGATTTCCAGCGCGTCGATCTGACGATTTACCTCGAGCGCGCGTCGGTTCGCGTTCGCGACCAAGGCGTCGACTTGGGTGGCAACCAGCGCGTTCTCGCGCTGTGCCGTCGAGATTCGTGCGGTGAGCGCACGCCCGGCGGGAGTGTGGTCTGTACCGGCGTAGGCGTCGATGACGCTGCGCCGGTCGCGCAGGGCGGCCGGGATCGCACTCGCCAGGTCCGCGGCGGCCCGGTCCGAGGTCGCCTTCGCCGCGTCGGCGAGTTCGGCGAAGCCGGGGGCGAGGTCGGCGTGAGCTTTCGCGTAAGCGAAGTCCTCCGCCATCGCGGCTTCCGCCGCGCGGCCCTGTGCGATGAACGGCTTCTTGCCCGTGAGCAAAAACGATTCATAAGCCGCGCTGCGCTGCGCCTGGCGCAAGTTGATGTCACGCGCCTTCGAGCGCAGCGTGGTCATCGCCATCTGCTCGTCGCTGCCGGCGTTGATGCGACTCAGGCCGATCCACGCAACGACCGTGAGCGAGACCAGCAAGACGAGGGGAATACCGATGATGAGGGCCAGTTGCCCTCCGATGCGCAGTTTCACGACGTACCTCCGTAGCCCGGTGCGGGCACACGAGGCCCGTTGCCCCGATGCTAGAGGCGGGCGGTCACCGGGCCGTGCGCGCGCGAACGAGCGGCGTCACCGCGGCGTCACCGTCCGGGCCGCCGACCAACGCCGCGAGCTCCGCGGAGGGCGCCGCACCGAACTCAGCGGCGAGAAGGTCGCGGTAACGCCGGAACGCGCGGGTCGCCTCGGCCCGGCGCCCGGCACCGAGGTGCGCGCGGACGACCAGCTCCGCCGCCGGCTCGTCGGCCGGATCCAGTTGCATCAGCGTCGCGGCCACGGCTAGGGCGGCTTCGAACTGCCCGTCGCGGATCAAGGATTCACCGAGGAGCGTCCCGGCTTCGACTCGCAGCTCGGCGAGCCGCGGCTCGTAGATGCCGAACCACTCCCACTGGGCGTACCGCTCGGGAAGCGGTGACGCGAGGGCCGCAAAGGTCTCGCCGAGCCGGGCCTGGTCGCGTTCGGTGAGCGCGGTGAGCGCGGTGAGCCGGCGCGCGGCGCGCAGGAACATCTCGATCTCGTCGACGTCGACGACGACGCCCGGACCGAGCCGATAGGCCATGTCTTCGGTGACGACCGCGTCGACCTCGCGGAGCTGCCGCCTCAGGCGGTGAATCGACATCCGCAGGCCCGGTGCTTCTTCGTCGGGGGCGTTGGGCCAGAGCCGCTGCGCGAGGGCGGCTCGCGAGAGCGAGCCGCGGGCGAACGCGATTGCGGCAAGCAGCTCGAAGTCGCGCGCGCGAAGCGGAATCGCGTCGCCGGCCCGGGTCACCTCGCCGCGCAGCAACTCGACGCGCAGCGAGGACACAGCGACGATGAGCGGGCTCGCCTCCATCTTTGAAAGTAGCGTGCGGAACGGCCCGACCTCCGGGACCCGTCCGTGCGAGATCGCCTCCACCGAGGCGGCGAGCCGCGGATCGTCAACCTCGCGTGCCGCATCGAGCGCCTCCGCGAAGAGTCGCGCCGCGTCGTTGCCGGGAACGAAGGCGGCGACGACGCGTGATGAGACGCGGAAATGCGGAAGTCCCGTCATGTCGGCGCCGCGTATCGCGAGTGCGACGAGGCGCCGGCCGACCTCGACGTCGGTCTGATAGAGTGCCATGTCCAGCGTCGCGACGATCGACCAAACGTTGGCCCCGCGGTTCGTCGCCTCCCCAGGCACGAGGAGGTGCGCGAGCTCAGGCCGCGCGACGCTCTGCGCCTCGATCGAGCGCAGAAACGCCGCGACGTTACCGATCTCTCCGGCGAGGCGGCGGTACAGGGTGTCGACCATGCGCGCCATGAGCGCGATCACCGGGTCGACTGCTTCACGTTCGAGGGTGCGCATCAGCGCCGTGTGCCGCTGGTAGATGCGGTCGAACTCACCTCCCGCGAGCGCCGTGAAGAGCTCGAGCTCGAAGCGCTCAAGCTCGAAGGCCGTTTGGCCATCGTCGTCATCGAGCGCCGCTTCGGTCCAGATCCTGCGCGCCTCGCTGAGCCGCCCGAGCTGGGCGGCGACGACAGCGCGGTTCGCCGCGAGTAAGCGCAGCCGCTCCGCTGGGAGGTCGGGATCCGCCGCCGCCTTGGCGAGCAGCGCGTCCGCTTCGCGGGTGCGAATCGCCATGCGCAAGAGGACGCCGTGCGCCAACCGTGCCGATGCGGACGCCGGGGGGTCGGCACCCGGGTCGAGCGTCTCCCGATACCGTTCGACCGCCTCCAGCAGCTCATACGGTGAGGCACGCGTGCGCAGGCACGTCAGCAACTCATCGAACGCGTGTCGCGACGCGATGAGGGCGGAGAGCGACAATCGCCGCAACAGCCGCATCGCCCGCGGCGACGTGCGTTGGCCGGCTGGTCGCGGTCCCTGTGCGTCGAAGGCGGCGGCCGCGGCGTGGTCGTCTCCGGCGTGGAGGTAGAGCTCCGCGGCACGCAGCATACGGCCGCGCTCCGCGAGCGCGCCGGCGTACTCGGACTGCAGCGCGCGGATGCGCTCGGGCGCCGCGCGCCGCATCGCCGCCGCGACGAGGGGATGGACGCGGCAGACGTCGCCGCGGCGCGTGATGGGGACGCGCGTCTCGTCGACCGCGGCGCGCACGCCGGCGGCGTCACTTCCCAAGGCCTCGGCGACGTCGTCGACGGTCGCGTCGGGGATCGCGGTGCACGCGAGCACGACGCGGTACGTCGCGGCATCGAACTCGCCGAGGATGTGCGCTTCGAGATACGCGTGCAAGTCGGCGAACCGGTCGTCGTCGAGCCGATCGATGAGCGCGGTCAGGGTGCCCTCTCGCGCGAGCCTCGCGAAGAGGAGCGTCGCGATCGGCCAGCCTCGGCTGAGCTTGATCGCGCGTTCGAGGATCTCGGTCTCGACCGGCGTCGCGCCGATCAGCGCGCGCCGCGTCTCGACGTCAAATGCCAGGTCCTGCTCCGTCAGCGTCAACAACTCGTGCGGCGCGACCCCGCGCGTCACGTCGAATGGGATGGGGTTCCGGGCGGTCAGCACCAGCCGTCGCTGCGGGGGAAGCGTCCGCACCAGCGTACGCAGCAGCGCCGCACCACCCGGCACGTCGAGCGGCACGTCGATCCCGTCGAGGACGAACCAGCTTGCCGTACCGCCGCGCTTCCAGCGTTCGAGCAGATCGCCGTCGCCGCCGACTTCGTCGAGGTGCTCGGCGATGCGAGCCTCGAGCTCGTCGAGTCCGTCGACGTCGGCCAGATCGCACAGCACGCCGCCGGCCGCGGAGACGAGCGCGTTCGCGATCGTCGTCTTCCCGTAACCCGCGGAAGCGACGATCCGTACGACGCGTGCGTCAGCGTCTTCAATCCTGGTGCGCAGCGGTGCTCGGAGATCGGTCAAACGCGACCCTCCTGGGAGAGGGGATTATGGAGGCCGCCGTCCGGTCCTGGAAGGCCGGATGCGGGGGGAGGCCGGTATCGGCGAACGCGAAGCGAAATCCGTTGCGCATCTCGGACGGCGCCTACGGGCGCATCGCTCTGGTTGTCCTCGCGGCGGTCGCGGTCGCCGTCTGGTTCCTTCCCTCGTATTACACGGGGCTGCTGACGCTGGTCGGGATCTACAGCCTGGTCACGATCGGGCTGAACCTGTTCATGGGCTATGCCGGACAGGTCTCGCTCGGGCAGGCGGCGTTCGTCGGGATCGGCGCGTACACGTCGGCGGTTCTCGCGGTCTACCTGCACCTGACGCCGTGGCTGGGGATGGTCGGCGGCGCGCTCGCAGCGGCGATCGTCGCGTACGTGCTCAGCTTCGTCGCGCTGCGGCTGCGTGAGAACCTGCTGGCGCTGGCGACGCTCGCGCTCGGGATCGTGATCAACGTCGTCTTCAACGAGTGGGAGTTCATCGGCGGCTCATCGGGGTTCAAGGGGATCGAAGGCTTCACGCTCGGATCGTTCACCTTCGATCCGCGCGCGTACGCGATCCTGAGCTGGGCGCTGGTCGCGCTCGGGATTTGGTTCGCCGGAAATCTCGTGCGCGCCGGATTCGGCCGCGCGCTGATCGCGATCTCGGCGGGCGAGCTCGGCGCGCAGGCGCTCGGCGTCGACGCGTTGCGATTGAAGCGGCAGACGTTCGTGCTGAGCGCCGTGTATGCCGGGATCGCAGGCGCGGTCTACGCGTCGTATCAGTCGTACATCGACCCGTCGTCGTTCAGCTTTTTGCTCTCGGTGAACTTCGTGCTGATGAGCGTCATCGGCGGGCTGCGCTCGCTGTGGGGCGCGGTGGTCGGCGCGGCGATCGTCGTCGCGCTCGGGCAGTTACTGCTGATCGTCGTGCCGATCGTGCTCCCGAGCGCGCGCGGCGACTTCCAGCAGTTTTTCCTCGGCGCGATTTTGGTCGCGATCCTGATCTTCTCGCCGCGCGGGATCACCGGCTGGCGCGCCGAGCCGAGCCGCGCGTGACGGCGGCGATCTGGCAGTACATCCTCGGCGGCGTCGCCGACGGCGCGATCTTCGCGCTCGTCGCCGCCGGCTTCGTGCTGATCTACCAGGTCACCGGGATCATCAACTTCGCCCAGGGTGAGTTCGTAATGATCGGCGGGATGACGGCGGCCACGCTCGCCGGCGCGGGCGTCCCGCTCGGCGCCGCCGCGCTGCTGGCGGTGCTCGTCGCGGCGGCGGTCGGCGCGGCTGCATACCTGCTCGCGATCCGTCCGGCGCGCGCGGCGACCGGCGTGACGCTGATCTTCATTACGCTCGGGCTCGACGTCGCGCTGCGCGGCCTCGCGCTGTTCGTGTGGGGGACCAACCCGCTGAGCCTCCCTGCGTTCAGCAGCGGCGCCGCGATCCGGATCTTCGGCGGCGCGATCCCGCCGCAGACGCTGTGGGTTCTTCTCACCGACGCGGTCGTCTTCACCGCGCTGACGGTATTCTTTCGCCGGACGTACGCCGGGACGGCAGTGCGCGCCGCGGTCGCGAACCCGCAGATCGCCTCGACGTTCGGGATCCCGCTGCGCACGTTCGCGTTTCTCAGCTTCGTCGTCGCGGCCGCGATCGGCGGGCTCGGCGGCGTCGTCATCACGCCGAACCTCGGCGGGATGCAGTACGACTCCGGGCTGACGTACGGTCTCGCCGGTTTCGTCGCCGCGGTGCTCGGCGGGCTCGAGAGCTTGCCGGGCGCGTTGCTCGGCGGCTTTCTGCTCGGCATCGTCGAGCATCTCGCCGGCGGCCTGCTCTCGACCGGCTGGGAGCAAGGGATCGGCTTTCTCATCCTCGTGCTGGTGCTCGTCGCGCGTCCGCAAGGGCTGCTCGGCCGCCGGGCTCGCCGCGCGTGACGGCGACGGCACGCGCGACCTCGCTCGAGGTCGACGGTGTCACGATGCGCTTCGGCGGCGTCGTTGCGGTCGACGGCGTGACGTTCAGCGCGCGCACCGGTGAAGTACTCGGCGTGATGGGACCCAACGGCGCCGGTAAGACGACGCTGTTCAACGTCATCAGCGGCGTGCAGCCGCCGACGAGCGGAACGGTGCGGCTCGGTGACACGGTGCTGACCGGGAAGGACGTCGACGACGTCGCCGCCTGCGGTGTGACGCGCACGTTTCAGACGCCGGTGATGTTCTGGGGACTCACCGTTCGCGAGAGCATCGAGGTCGCACTGGGGGCGCGCGCCGCCGGCGGCTCGTATCCGCCTTCGCCCGCTCGCGGGCTGATCCGCGACGGTCTCGGCTTGCGCTCGCAGCGCCGCGCCGGCGCCGCACTCGCCGAGCAGGCCGACGCGCTGCTCGCGAAGGCCGGCTTCGCGCACATGGGCGATCGGCCGACGGAGTCGCTCGCGTTTGGCGAGGAACGGCTGCTCGAGATGGCGCGCGCGCTGGCGGTCGACCCGACCGTGCTGCTCCTCGACGAGCCGCTCTCCGGGTTGAATCCCGACGAGATCGCGGAGGTGCTGCGCCTTATCCGCGCGGCGCGCGCCGACGGCGTCGCAGTGCTGCTCGTCGAGCACGCCGTCGGAGAGCTGCTCGCGGTCGCCGATCGCGTCGTCGTCCTCGATCACGGGCGAAAGATCGCCGAAGGCGCGCCGGCGGCGGTCGCCGCCGATCCGCTGGTGATCGACGCGTACATCGGAGACGAGCTGGAATGAGCGCGCCGATGCTCGAGGTCGACGCCGTCTCGACGGTCCGCGGTCGCGTGCAAGTGCTGTGGGACGTCAGCCTTCAGGTCGCGCGCGGCGAGACGGTCGCGATCGTCGGCCCGAACGGTGCGGGAAAGACGACGCTCGTCGGCTCGATCACCGGGCTGATCCCGCCGCGCTCGGGGAGCATCCGCATCAACGGCGCCGACGTCACCGGCGCGGCGCCCGAGAAGCTCGCCGCGCGCCGGGTCGCGCTCGTCCCCGAGCGCCGCGGGATCTTCGCGCCGCTGAGCGTGCGCGAGAACTTCCTGATGGGCGCGTACGCACGCCGCGAGAAGCGCGCGGCGCTGGAGGCCGGCGTCGCCGACGTCCTCGAGCTGTTTCCGGCGCTGCAGCGGTACGTCGACACGATCGCCGGATCGCTCTCCGGCGGGGAGCAGCAGATGGTCGCGATCGGCCGCGCGTTGATGGCGCAGCCGGAGCTGATGCTGCTCGACGAGCCGAGCCTGGGGCTCGCGCCGAAGGTCCGCGCCGAGATCTTCGGCGCGCTCGCACGCCTGGCGCAGCGCGGCGTCACGATCGTCCTGGTCGAGCAGAACCTGCGTTTGGCGGCCCGGATCTGCAGCCGGGCCTACCTGATGCAGCGCGGCCGCATCGTCGGGACCGAGACGGCAGAAGAGTTGGCGCGTTCGGCGCGCAAGGTCTACCTGGAATCACACTAAAGGAGGGCATCACGTTGCGTTCGATCATCGCTCGTCTCGGCGCGCTCGCGCTGGGTTTGGTCTTCATCGCCGGCGCCGCGCCGCCGCAGCTCGCCGGCGCCGCCGCCGAACCGTACGTCGTCGGCGCGACGGTCTCGGAGAGCGGCCCCGGCGCGTCCCTCGGCCGTCCGGAAGCCGACAGCATGCAGATGGCCGTCGACGAGATCAACAAGGCCGGCGGCGTGAACGGTCATCCGATCCAGATCACGATCCTCGACGACGAGTCGAACGCGACGACCGCGGTCAACAACGTCCGCAAGCTGCTCGACCAGAAGCCGATCGCGATCCTCGGCTCGTCGCTGACGCAGACCTCGCTCGCGATGATCCCGGTGGTGCAGCAGGCTCAGATCCCGATGATCTCCTACGCGTCGAGCGCGCAGGTGATCGAGCCGGTCGCCGACCGTCACTGGGTCTTCAAGATGCCGATCACCGACTACCACACGGCCCAGATGATGCAGGGCTACATGAAGAAGAAGGGCTGGACGAAGGTCGCGGTCATCTATCGCAACGACGACTACGGCAAGACCGGCCTCTCGCACTTCAAAGACGCTGGAAAGAGCTTCGGCTTCGAGGTCGTCGACGCCGAGCCGATCCAGGCCAACGCCAGCGACGCGACGACGCAGCTCACCCACATCAAGGCGGCGAACCCGCAGGCGATCGTCGTCTGGACGACGCTCCCGACCGCGAACGTCATCATCCGCGGCGTGCGCGAGCTTTCTGTCCCGTATCCGGTCCTCTACTCCGACGGCGCCGCGACCGGGGTCTTCCTGCAGCAGGCCGGCGCCAACCTCAACGGCGCGTACATCGCGAGCACGAAGATCAACGTTGCCGACGCGCTGCCGAGCAGCGATCCGCAGAAGAAGCTGCTCGAGCACTACATCAGCTCGTTCGTGCGGCTGTATCCGAAGGACGCCCCGGTCAGCATCTTCGGCGGCTTCGGCTACGACGGCGTCTACTCGCTGGCGCAGGCGATCAAGGACGCGAAGTCGACCGATCCGGCGAAGCTCCGCAACGCGCTCGAACATCTCAACTATACCGGTGTCTCCGGGACGTTCCACATGTCGAGCGGCGATCACAACGGTCTCTCGGTCTTCTCGGCCGTGCTGACACAAGTCGAGAACGGCAAGTTCACGATCGCGAAATGATGACGCAGGCCCAGCGGGAGCGCGCCTACCGCGCGCTCTCGCTCGCCCGGGCGCTCGACGAGCGGATGTGGCGGCTCGCCCGGGCGGGCCGCGCGCATTTCGCCGTTCCGTGCAGCGGTCACGAGGCGATCGGTGCCGGTTACGCGCTGGCGCTCGAGCCGGGGCTCGACTGGGTCTCCCCGCACTACCGCGATCTCGCCGCGTTGCTGGTCCTCGGGATGCCGGCGCGCGACGTCATGCTCTGTTTCTTCTCGCGCCCGGACGATCCCAACGCGCGTGGGCGTCAGCCGTACGCGCACTTCGGTTCGCGCGCGCTGCACGTGCTCTCGCAGCAAGGCCCGCAGCCGAACCACTGCAGTCACGGCGTCGGCTGTGCCTGGGCATCGAAGCTGCTCGGCGACGGCAGCGTCTCGGTGGTCGCGTTCGGCGACGGCGGCGCGCAAAAAGGCGAGGTCCACGAGTCGATGAACCTCGCCGCGGTTCACCGGCTGCCGGTCGTCTTCGTGATCCATCGCAACGGCCTCACCCAATCGGTGCGGCGCGAGGACGAGTACGCGACTGAGACGCTCGTGGCGCGCGCGGAAGGCTACGGGATGCCGGGCGTCGCGGTCGATGGGATGGACATCGAGGCGATGTACGGCGCGGCAGCGACCGCGGTGGCGCGGGCGCGCGCCGGGGACGGCCCGACGCTGATCGATGCCGCATGCGTTCGCTTTCTCCCGAACACCTCGAACGACGACGACACGCGGTACCGCGATCGCACCGAGCTCGAAGCGACGTTCGCGCAGCGCGATCCGCTCGTGCGGGCGCGCGCGCTCGTCGATCCTGCGTTCGCTGCCGCGGTCGACGCCGAGAACGCCGTCACCGCACAGGACGCGGCGGAATGGGCCGAGGCGCAGCCCCTCGGCGATCCGGCAACCGTGCTGGAGCACAGTTATGCGTGAGCTCAGCGTCATCGAAGCGGTGCGCGAAGCGCTCACCGAGGAGATGGCGCGGGATCCGCGGATCGTGGTGATGGGCGAGGACGTCGCGCGGCTCGGCGGCGTCTTCCGCGCGACCGAAGGGCTCTTGGACCGCTACGGCGCCGAGCGCGTGATCGACATGCCGATGGCGGAGACCGGGATCGCCGGGATCGCGGTCGGGATGGCGATGCGCGGGCTGCGTCCCGTTGCCGAGATCCAGTTCGCGGACTTCATCCATGCCGCGATGGACCATCTCGTCGGCGAGGCGGCGAAGATCCGCTGGCGCACCGGCGGCGACTGGAGCTGTCCGATGGTGCTTCGCACCGCGTACGGCGGCGGGTTCCGCGGCGGGCCGTATCATTCGCAGAGCGTTGAGGCATACTACGCGCACGCGCCGGGGTTGAAGGTCGTCGCGCCGTCGACTCCCGCCGACGCCAAGGGACTCTTGATCGCGGCGATCCGCGATCCCGATCCGGTGATCGTCCTGGAGCACAAGCGAACGTACCGCGCGATCCGCGGACCCGTCCCGGAGGGCGAGCACGTCGTCCCGATCGGCGAGGCGGCGATCGCGCGCGAGGGGAGCGACGCGACGATCCTTGCCTACGGGATGATGCTGCACGAATCGCTGGCCGCCGCGACGACGCTCGCGGACGAGGGGATCGACGTCGAGATCGTCGACCTGCGGACGCTGCTCCCGCTCGACCGCGCGACGATCCTGCGTTCGCTGGAGAAGACGCGGCGTCTCTGCGTCGTGCACGAGGACACGCTGACGATGGGCCTGGGTGCCGAGCTCTGCGCGATCGCAGCCGAGGCCGGCGTGCTCGACGTCCCGCCGGTCCGCGTCACCGCACCCGACGTCCCCGGCATCCCGGTCGACGACAACCTCGAAGACGCCGTGCTCCCGAATCGCGCGGAGATCCGCGACGCGGTCGTCCGACTCGTCGCGCGCGAAGCGGCGTCCGGTGCGGCGCGGCGCGCGAGCTACGATACCGCGATCCCGCAGGCGTCCAGCACGATCGAAGTCGCGCTCGAGCGCGACCACACGCGCGCCGCCATCGACGCGCTCGTTGCGGCCTGCACCGAGTTTCCGCAGTTCAACGCGACGTTCACGTGGAGCGGCATCGTACGGCATCCCGACGTCGTCGTCGACCTCGATCTCGGCCCGGCGTCGCCGGCGCGCGGCGGCGGTACGATCACGCTCGTCGACTACGGCGAAGCCGGTGCCGACCTCGCCGTCCCGTTCGTCCGCCCGGGCCAGGTCGCGGCCATCCGCATCGGCGCAGTCCGCAGCGGCCGCGCCTTCGTCACCTGCGCCGTCGATCACCGCGCCGTCGACGGCGCCGACGTGGGCCGATTCATGGCGGCGTTCGCAGCCGCACTCCACGTTGCGGAGCCTGTGTCGTGAACGTTGAATTCCCGAAGCTCGCCGACACGCTGGTCGACGGCCTCGTCTCCGCCTGGTACAAACGCCCGGGCGACGCGGTCCGTAAAGGCGAGCCGCTCTTCGCCGTCGAGACCGACAAGGTCAACACCGACGTCGAGTCGCCGTTCGAAGGAACGCTGCTCGAAATCGTCGTGGCGGAAGGCGAGCGTGCAGAAGTCGGCCAGCTCCTTGCGCGCATCGGCGCCGAAGGCGCATCGCCCGAGGCAAGCGCCGCCGGCGTGCATACCGCCGTATCGCGTCCCATCGCACCGCCGGCGCCGCCCGCCGGCGGCCTGTCGCCGATGCGCAAGCGCATCGCCGAGCGCATGACCGAGGCCCGCGCGACGATCGCGCAAGGCTCGTGCGCGAAGCAGGTCGATCTCTCGCAGATCGAACGCCGTGGCGTCTCGTGGACCGCCTACTTCGTGAAAGCGCTTGCCCAGGCGATGGAAGCCGATCGCATCGGCGTCGCCGTCGAGATACCGGGCGGCCTCGTCGTCCCGGTCGTCCCCGACGCCCGCGACGCCTCGCTGCACGACATCGGCGTGCGCATCGCCGACCTCGCCGACCGCGCGCGTTCCGGGAAGCTCACCGCGCTCGACGTCGGCGGCGCGCACGCGACGGTGACGAACGTCGGAGCGACCGGCACGCTCCTCGCCTTCCCGCTGGTCGCCCCCGGCGAAGCGGCGATCCTCGCCCCCGGTGCGATCGTCGACGGCCGCTGCTGGGTCGCGCTCTGCTATGACCGTGCGCGCTACGACGAGTTCGCCGCCGACCAGCTCCTCACCGCGGTCGCTGGGCGCCTCATCGCGTTCACGTAAGATGCGTCGAGCTGTCGAGATTGCCTCACTGGCGGTCATGTGCGCTATCGTCGCTGCGTGCGGCGGCGGCGGCGGTTCATCGAGCGCGGTGCCGCCGGCTCCCGTTCCCACGCCGACGCCGACGCCGCCATCAGCGTTGCCGTACGATGCGATCATCGCGCAAAACTACGCCGGCGGGTGGGGCGTCGAGCTCGCGATCTTCAAGAACGGCGCGCGACTTTATGAGCAGGGCTACGGCCTGCGTGACCGCGGGCTCCCCGATGCCTACGCGCACGGCAGCTTCTGGGGCGTTCCGCCACCGGAGCAGATATACAATCTGACGCGATCGGCAGCGGCGCCTGATGCCGGGACGCTCTTTGAGCTCGCTTCGGTGAGCAAGGAGTTCACCGCCGGCGCGATCCTGTTGTTACAGCAAGACGGAAAGCTCTCCGTCAGCGATCCGCTCTCGAAATATTACCCCGCGATCCCGAGCGCCGATCAGATCACGCTGTTGGATCTGCTGCAGCACCGCAGCGGATTGGTCGAATACGACAACTTCGGGGACTATCCCGATTTCACGGCGGCGTACCAGCAGTTCATGGCGAGCGGCCAAAGCGATTTTCAGCCGGTCGTCGATCGCCTGGCGACGTTCCCGTTACAGTTCGCGCCCGGCACCCAGTTCGACTACAAGAACAGCAACTACATGCTGTTGGCGCAGATCGTCGCGAAGGTCAGCGGCGAACCGTTCGCGGCCTTCCTGCAGCAGCGGATCTTCGGCCCGCTCGGGATGGTGCACACGCAACAGGGCTTCCCGGCCCCGCCGCAGAGCGACGTGGCGCTGGGATATGAAACCGACGGCGGCGCAATCGTTCGCGCGTCGCAGTGGAATCTGAGTTATCTCGCGGGGCCGGGCGGCCTGACGTCGACCGCCGATGACATCGACCGGTGGGATCGCGCCGTGCAGCAGCCCGGGATCTTCACTCAGGCATCGCTCGCGCAAATGTTCGCTCCGAGTCCTTTCCCGCAGTCCTACGGGACGTACGCCGCCGGATGGTTCATCAGCACGCTGAACGGGCACCGGTACGTCTGGCACGACGGCGCATTCGGCGGCTTTCAAACGATGAACGCGCTGTTCCCCGACGACGGAATCGAGATCATCCTGCTGACCAACGAAGGCACGGGGATCCTGCCGTACTCGGTGATTCCGCCGCTGTTTACCGCGGTGGTTGCGACACAGGGGAGCCCGTCGAACGCCGCGCGAACGCGCCCGGCGAGATGATCGGCGAAGTACCATCGAACATTCGGACGCACGAAGCCGCCGAGCACGACTTCATCGTGGCGGCGCTTCGCGCGCTCGACGTCTCCGCCGATGACGCGGCAGACGTCGCCGACGTCCTCGTCGCCGCCGATATTCGTGGCGTAGAATCGCACGGGATCGCGCGGCTCGACACGTTCTACTGCCGCCGGCTCGAAGGCGGCGTGATCAACGCGCGGCCGACGTACACGGTGCGCTGCAATCGGGCGACGCAGTACGCGCTCGACGCGGGGAACGGCCTCGGCCATCCGGCCGGGAAGCACGCGATGGCGGCGGTGATCGAGAAGGCGAAGACGAGCGGACTCGCGTTCGGAACGGTCACCAATTCCAATCACTACGGGATCGCAGCGTACTACGCGATGATGGCGCTCGATCACGGGCTGATCGGGATGTCGATGACGAACTCGACGCATCTCGCGGTGCCGACGTTCGGGCGGCAGAAGACGCAGGGGACGAATCCGATCGCCGTCGCGATCCCGGCGAAGGATCATCCGCCGTACGTCCTCGACATGGCGACGACCGGCGTGACGTTCGGCCGGCTCGAGGTGAGCGACCGCAAGGGCAAGGTGCTCAAGCCCGGCTGGGCGGTCGGTCCCGACGGTAGCGAAACATTGGATCCGCAACTCGCGATGACCAAGGGCGCGCTGTTGCCGCTCGGCGGCTTCGGGACGGAGCGCGGCGGCCACAAAGGCTATGGGCTCGGCGCGCTCGTCGAGATCCTGTGCGGCGTGCTTGCCGGCGGACCGTTCGGGACGGCGCTGGGGCTCGACGAGCGCGGGATGCACGGCGGCAACGTCGGCCACTTCTTCGCGGCGTTCGACGTCGCGGCAGTTCGGGATCGTGGTGCGTTCGGGATCGATCTCGATCGCGAGCTGCAAGCGTTCGAGCAGAGCGCGCCTGGTCCGGGCGCGGAACGCGTGATGACTGCAGGTGAACCGGAACGGCTCAACACCGAGCGTTTCCGCGGCGAAGGCGTGCCGATCGACCCGAAGGTGTGGGAGGGGATCGATGGACTTGCAGAGCGGCTTGGGATCGCGAAACTGGAGCGTTTCGAACTAGCGTAGCCTCGTCGCGGCGAGCTGGTCGCCGCGTCATGAGGAATTGTCGCAACGTCATCCCGAGCTTGTTGA
>DASYFS010000035.1:0-3779 GCA_036498305.1 Candidatus Elarobacter sp.
CGTCGAGCGCGACCAGCCGCGCGCCTCGGCGTAGCGATGGACCTGTTCGAGCGCGACCGGATGCGAACGGATCTGCCGGACCGCCGCCTCGTCGCCGCCCGGGGCGACAACGAGACACATCTCGACCGGCAGCGTCGTCTCGCCCCGAATCTGCAGTTCGGGGTGTTCCCACAGCAGCTCGTAGTTGCGCGGGACCGGACCGGCGATCGCGTTCTCGACGGGGAGGACGGCGTAGTCCGCGTCGCCGCCGTTGACGGCGTGCGCGACGGCGTCGAACGACGGGTACCCCTTCGTCGTCGCGCCGGGCACGAGCGTGCGCGCAGCGACGTCGCTGAACGCGCCCTCGTGGCCCTGGTAGGCGACGGTGCTCATTGGCTAGACGTGCGCGTTGGCGAGCGAGCCGAGCCGGTAGGCGCAGACGTACGCCTTGAAGACGACGCGATAGTCGTCGTGGACGAAGCGGACCGTGCGTCCGCCGATCCGCTCGAACCCCGGCATCATATCTACGAAGTCCGCGTTGTGCGTGTACTGGAAGTCGAGCTCCATCGTGATCGGGGGCTCGAAGGTGAAGAGCTTCGCTTCGTCGAGGCGCTCGATCGCCGCGCGCGCGCCGGCGCGGATCAGCTCGCGGGCGCGGGCCGGCGAAACGGAGTTCGTCGCGTAGCGGCCGATCGAGTCTTTGACGACGACGCCGGTGATCCACGGCATCGCGGCCTCCTGCTCCTCGACCGCGGCACGATCGCCGGTGACGAGCACGACCGGGACGCCGGCGAGCCCGAGCACCGCCGCGTTGAGCATCGCTTCGCTGCAGCGGCGGCCGTTGATCCGCGTCTCGTGCAGCGTCTCGCTGGTGTAGGTGTGGTCGAGCGCGGCGTCCTGCGTCCCGACCGCGCCGTGGTAGCCGGTGAAGAACGCGGCGCCGAAATTCCCGTCCGCACCCTCCGCCATCGAGAAGGGCTTGCGGTTGCCGACGATCATCCGCACGTCGTCCGGAAGGTCGTCCCACAGCAGGTTGCGCATCGTCGAGTGCGAGTCGTTGATCAGCACGTCGCCGGCACCGGCGTCGCGCGCGCCGTCGATTGCAGCCCGAACTTCCTGCGTCATCAGCCGGCGATAGTACGGATACTCGGTCGTGTTTTGCGGGTCGACCTGCGTCCACGAAGCGACGCCGGCCGTCCCTTCCATGTCGCACGAGATGTAGAGGCGCAATCCGTTCGCGTTCATTGACTCCCGAGTTGCTGGAGCGCGGCGCGGGCGTCCGCGGCGCGAGGATCGTTGGGACCGGCGATCGCGAGATACTGCTTAAAGGCGGCGACCGCGTCGGTGCGCCTGCCGACGGCCTGCAGCACCGCGCCGCGATTGAAGACCGCCGCCGGGAACTTCGGCCGCTCTTTGAGCACGCGGTCGAGCTCGGCGAGCGCATCGATGTCGCGGCCGGTCTGGTGCAGCGCGACGGCATCGTCGGTGCGCACGTCCGGGTTGGTGGGGTCGAGCGCGAGCGCGCGCGTGTAGTACGCGTGCGCCTTATCGAACTTCTGCGCGTCGAACTCCATGTTGCCGAGCTGCACGAGCGCGGCGAGGTCCTTCGGGTTGCGGTCGAGCCGGCCGCGCAATTGCTGCAGCTGCGCCATCACCGGCGCCGGCGGCCCCGCCGGCGTTCCGCCGCCGACCTGCTGCCCCGGCAGCGCGGTGCCGCCGCCGCCGATCGGCCCCGTCCCGGTCTGCGGCACGGTGAACGTCCCCGGCGGATCGGTCGCGATCGGCGCCGGCGTGGTGCGGATGTTCGCGTCGCCTTGCTGCGCGACTTGACCGTTCGGTCCGAACGCCGAACCCGTCGTCCCCAAGCCGACCGCGAGAAAATAGCCCGTCACGCCGAGGAACAGCACGGCGAAGACGACCAGGATCGGAATCGCGAGACGCGGCGGCAGACCCACGCGGGCCTCTTGGCGAAGTCTCCCGCATGCTCCCCGGTCTCCCCGACGTCGCCGAGCTGCAGCTGCTGTTCGCGCAGTACAACTTCATGTATTTCAACGGCGAGATCCCGAGCTATCGGATCGCCTACAACGCGCGCTTCTCGAACTGCGCCGGCCGCATCACCTACAAGCCGCACTACCTGATCGAGCTCTCCCCGAAGCACCTCAAGGGGCAGCTTGCGGAGCTTCGTGAGACCTTGCTGCATGAGATGATCCACGCCTGGCTCCACGCCCGCGGCGAGAACCCCGGCCACACGGCGCGCTTCAAGGCGAAGATGAAAGAGCTGGGCCTGCGCTCCATCTACCACGACCTCGGCCGCGCCGCCCCGCTCAACGAGTCGACGAAACGCTACATTCTCCGTTGCGAGAAGTGCACGATGGAAGTGCTGCGGAAGCGGAGGCCGGCGCCGAACCTGCTGTGCGCGCGGTGCCGGAAGACGCTGTCGGTGTTCGAGGTGGTGGAAGTGCGTCCGGTAGAATTGGGGCGCGCCGCTTCACGTCGCCGCTAAGCCCCGAGTCATCCCGAGCTTGTCGAGGGACCCTCGTTGTTGTGCGAGCGAAGCCGAGCGCAACCCCCAAACGTGACGGGCGAGACGAGGGGTTGCCCTTCGACTACGCTCAGGGCAACGACGACGAGGGTCCCTCGACAAGCTCGGGATGACGGGGCTAGAACGAACGCATCGGCTGCGGGCTGATTGACGGCAGCGGGCTGGCCGACGCGCTCGGATCGGGCGACGGCATTTGCCCGGTATTGCCGGCATCCGGAGGCTCCGTCGCAACCAGACTCGCGGACGGGTTCGGGGTGGGTGACGACTGCGCGAACGCCGGCACCGCGGAGGCGGCGACCAAGGCGACGGCAACCAGAACATGAGGCTTTTTCATGGTGAGCGGTCCTGAAGAAAAGTTGGAGTGTCTCCCGTCTACCCGGCGTCGCGATCACGTTTGCGGACGCACGGCCGGACGATCGCCGTACGCTCAAGCACGCGCACGCGTCATGCGCGGCGTCATGTGCGAATGAAGTGACGCAGCGCGAAGCTGACCGCCGCGAGCATCAGCGCGATCGCCAGCAGCGTCGTGAGGCGCGGTGACGAGACTCGGCGGGCGATGCTCGGCCCGATCGTCCCGCCGACGAGGCCGCCGAGCACGAGCGGGAGCGCGAGTGCCCAGTCGACGTCGCCGGCGAGCGCGTGCGCGAGCACGCCGACGGGTGAGGTGACGGTGATGACGAGCGAGCTGGTCGCCGTTACGACGTGCGGCGCCATCCGCGCCGCGATCAGCAGCAGCGGGATCATCACGACCCCGCCGCCGATCCCGAACAGCGAGGAGAAGAACCCGACGCCGACGCCCGCGACGAGCCCGACGCGCCAGTCGTGCGCAAACGTCCGCTCTCCGATCGGCCGCGGCACCGCGGCGCGGCGGCGCAGGACGAGTGCCGAGTTCATCACCAGCACGACGCCGTAGGCGACGTCGAAGACGAGGTTCGAGAAGTGCTTCACGGCGATCACGCCGAGGACGCTGCCGGGGACCGCGCCGATCGCGATCGGAATCGCGAGCCGCATGTCGGCGGTGCCGTGGCGGAGGTACCGCACCGACGCGGCGCCGGTGTTTGCCAGGACCATCACCAGCGACGTCCCGGCCGCCTCGGCTGCAGGGATGCCGAAGAAGATCCGCAGCACCGGGATGACGACGAACCCGCCGCCCAGACCGACGAGCGAGCCGAACACGCTCGCGATCGTCCCGAGGGCGGAGATTCCGAGGGCGCCGAGCAGCGTCACGTGCCGCTAAGCGACCCCGTGAAGTCCGCCC
>DASYFS010000036.1:0-2974 GCA_036498305.1 Candidatus Elarobacter sp.
CGGGACGCAGGCGGTCGCCGTCGTCGACCATGAAGCCCTCCCACCCCTCGACCGCCTTGCGCAGCGTCTCGTCCTCGAGGCCGTAGCCGAGCGCGTGCAGCGCGATGATCCCCCACACCCACGGCGGCTGGATCCCGCCCCACGATCCGTCCGCCTCCTGCCGCGCGCGGATCCACTGCTCTGCGCGCGCCTGTGCGCGGCGCCGGAGCGGATCGCGTCGCAACGGCCGGCGCGTGCCTCCGGGAATCGCTCCGATCGCACGCAGGTCGACGTCCGTCGGCTTCACGGGACGCAGTGATTGCGCAAGCGAGAGCGCGACGAACGTCTGCCGCGCCCAGCACGCGAAGTCGTAGATGGAGAACGGGCCGCGCGCGGGGAGCAGCACGAACTCGGGCGGGATCGCGATGATGCGCTGCCACGGCCATTGCCCGAGGAGCGCGAGGAAGTACTTCGTGAACAACCGCGCCTTCGCGATTCCGCCCTCGCGCTGGATGTAGGCGAGCGCGTTCGGACCGGGATCGACGCCGCACATGCGCAGCGCGACGTATGCCTCGATCGACGTGGAGAGATCCGGCGGCCCTTCGAACCAGATCGACCACGTGCCGTCGTCGCGCATCCGCGCCATCAGCTCGTTCCCGATGCGCCGGTCCATTTCCGCCGTGCGCAGCCCGAGGAAGTGGTTCCAGAAGAGGTGCTGCGCGGTCATGGTCACGTTCGACTCCAGCTCGCCCACCCAGATGCCGTCGGGGCGCTGCAGCTCGAGGAGGCGGCGCGTGCCGCGGTCGATCGCGGCGTCGAGCGCCGTCAGTTGCTGCGTCGCGGTCACACGGAGAACGTATCGAGCAGCCGGCGTGCCGCGAAGCGGCCGCTGCGCACCGCGCTCTCCATCGTCGCCGGCCAGCCGGTGTCGGTCCAGGTTCCCGCGCGCGCGACGTTGGGCTGCGGCGTCTCCGCGCCGGGACGAATCGTTCCCGGACGGAGCGCGATCGTCGCGTTCGGCTCGCGGCTCACGCGCGACCAGACGAGCTCGGCGTACCCGAGCCGGTCGGTCAACTGCCCGGCGATGCGGTCGACGAGCTCGCGGCCGCGGACGTCCATCAGCTCGGGGACGCCGCTCGAGACGACGGTAAGGTACTGGCCGCCTCCCGGCGCGGCGTGGCCGGTGAGCGCGCCGCGGTCGAACACCCAGTGCGCGTCCGATCCGATCAATGCGGCGAGCGGCATCTTCAGGATCGGGCGGTCGAAGAGCAGGTGCACCGAGACGATCGGCGAGCTCTCGAGCCCGGGGTCGGGCTCGCCGAGAAGCCGCGCCGACTCCGCGGGAGGTGTCGCGACGACGATCGCATCCGCGTCGAGATCGTCGAGCGACTCCACCCGCTCGTCGAGCCGCACGCGGTCGCCGAGCACGCGTCCTGCGGCGTCGCCGTGCATCCAGCCGAGCGGCTTGAGCGGCAGGACGAGATCGGAGTTCGCGCGCCGGCCGAGCAGCGCCGTGCGCACCGTGAACAAGCCGGCTCCCGCGTCGACCTCGTCGGTGCGCAAGTTGAGCGCCGGCCGGATGAAGACGTCCCAGAAACGGTCGATCGCGACGTCGGACGTGCCGTACCGGCGAAGCACGTCGCCGAACGTCCCGCTCGCCTCGGCGGTGCGCAGTCGGGCGAGCACGAGCGGAAGCTTCAGCCGGTCGCGCAGCGGCAGATGGCGATAGAAGAGCAACGTCAGCGGAGCAATGGACGAAACGCGTGCGCTCTCGTCGATCACGGGAAGTGCAAGCCGCTTGCGCAGGTACGACTGCCCCTCGCCGATCCGATCGAGGAAGCGCAGGTACTCGGTGAAGCAGCCGAGCGCGATGTGCTGGCCGTTGTCCGGCGGCGGCTTGGGGTCGTCGTGGCGCTCGGGCAGCGTCTGCACTGCGCCACCGAGCGTCGGCCGCGCCTCGTGCACCGTCACGTCCGCACCGGCGTCGACGAGCTCGAGCGCAGCAGCGAGCCCCGCGAGGCCGCCGCCGACGACTGCGACCCTCAACGCCACATCCCGCGGGCGACGACGGCGAGCTTCGCGGGGGTCGAGAGCCGGCAGTCGGCGGTGAAGACGTCGAAGCCGTTCGCCTCCATACGGTCGAGCTGGCCGCGGTACAGGCCGGCGAACGTCGCGACGCAGAGCGCGCTGCGGCGGTCGAGCGAATCGAGCAGGCGCAGGCCCTCGTCCAGGTGCGCACGCGCGCGGGCGGCCTGGAACGACATCAGCGCCCGCCACTCCGGCGAGACCGCGAGCTCGCGCACGCCGAAGCGCTCGAGCTCGTCCTGCGGGAGATAGACGCGCCCCAGTCGTTCGTCCTCGTCGACGTCGCGCATGATGTTGATCAGCTGCAATGCGATTCCGAGCGTCTGCGCCCGGTTGACGTCGTCGGAGCCGTACACCGCCACGCATGCAACGCCGACCGCGCCCGCGACCTTCTCGCAATAGCCGCGCAGCTCGTCGAAGCTCGCGTAGCGCGTCTTGTCGAGATCCTGCATGCCGCCGTCGACGAGCGCGGACAGCGCGCCGCGCGGAATGCCGAAGCGCTCGCGCGCGTCGGTGAGCGCGACGTGCATCGCCGTCGCCGGCGGATGGTCGAGCGCGTCGCGCAGCGCCTCCAGCCGCACGCGCTTCTCGTCGACCGGAGCATTTCCGTCCGCGACGTCGTCCACTTCGCGCGCGAACGCATAGATCGCCGCGATCGCGCGGCGTTTCGGACGCGGCAGCACCATGATCCCGTACGCGAAGTTCTTCGCGCGCGCACGCGTGACCCGCTGGACTTCTGCATACGCCTGCTCGACGGTGCTCATCGGACGAGGACGAACGCCGCCTCCCGCGCCAACCGTGCGCGCGACGGGCGCGGCCGCTGCGTGAACAGATCCCAGCCGGCGGACTCGAGCGAGTCGAGCGCCGCGAGCCCGCCGCGACCGAAGAGCGCGACGGCGCGGCCGAGCCA
>DASYFS010000037.1:0-7464 GCA_036498305.1 Candidatus Elarobacter sp.
TATCGTCAGACGCAAGGGAACCAGCTGATCGGCGCGCAGGTCACCGCGACGAGCGCGGGGCTCGACCCCGGCTACCTCGCGGCGGTCGGCGGCTACTTCAGCGACGTCTGCCCCGGCTTCGGCTCGGCGCCGCAGGTGTACGCGCAAGAGCAGATCGGCGGCACGACCCGGCAATATCAGGGATACACCGCGACCGCGAACATCGGTATCGGCAAGAACGTCGTCGTCATTCCGTCGTACACCACGACGTCGGCCGAAGTCACCGCCGCCGACGCGCGCTACTTGGGTCTGGACAGCACGCTGATCCTCGACTCGCAGATCCCGGGGCGTCCCGTACACAGCGGCAACCTCACGATCGACGCGCAGTACTCGCCGGCGAACCTCGAGGTGCTCGCCAACGCGCACTACGTCGGCGCGAACAACAACCAGTTCGTCGCGCCGTACGTGCTCGTCAACCTGGGGCTCTCGCACCCGCTCGGGATCGGGCGCCTCACCGTCTTCGCGTCGAACATCTTCAACACCGAGAGCGGTCTGTTCTCGACGATCCAAGGCGCGCAGCCGATCGCGCTCTCCGGCGGCGGCTACCTGCTGCAGGCCGCGCGCCCGAACGCGCCGCGCTCGTACACCGTCTCGTACTCGTTCAACACCGGCTCCCGTCCCGGCGCGGGCTACTCCCGCGGCGCGCGCTCGAGCGCGACGGGCAACGCCGGCGCGCCGTCGGCGACGGGTTCGCCGGGACCGCGCGGCCTCGGCTTCGGGCAGCTGAAGTTCATCCCGCCGCCGCCGGGCGTCGACCCGCTCTCGGTGGCGACGTCGCGGCCGGAGTGCACGGCCGACCTGCAGCCGCAGGCGCAAAAGGTGCTCGGCGAGCTCGGCGCCGCGGCGAAGGCGTACGCGGCCGGCGAGCCGCTGCCGGCGGTCGAGGGACTCAACATCACGCCCCACGGGGACCGGACGGGGACGTGGTACTTCTCGCTCGGCCCGAAGATCCCGGACAGCGTCTTCGCAGCGCGCCGGGCGCAGAACGCGGCCGTCAACCAGGGCGGCGGCTTCGGCCCCGGCGGGCCCGGCGGACAGGGTGGTCCCGGCGGTGAGGGCGGCGGACCCGGCGGATTCCAGCCGCGCGTCAACGTTCCGCGGAACACGTCCTCGCCGCGGCCCGACTTCACGCCGCCGCCGGAGCTGATCGCCGCCCTCGCTCCCCTGCGCGCCGCCGCATCGTGCGCCTACGGCACGACGCTGACGCCGGCCGAGGCGAAGGCCAAGGGCTTCGACGTCCAGGTGGGCGCCCAGGCCGCCGGCGCGCGGCCGTCGCCGTCGCCCGCTGCGTCGGCGGCACCCGGCGCGTCGCCTGCGCCCAGAGCCTCCCCCGGGCCGCGCCGCGGCGGCGGGAGCCCCCTGAACTACGCCCCCGGGATCGGGATCTTCGTCGTCCGTGCGCCCGACCTCGGGACCGGCGGCGGTAGCGTCAAACAGTAGTCGCACAGTAAGGAAGGCTCATGGCTGCGCAACCGAAGGTCGTCGTGATCGACGATGAACGTCATCTGCGGGAACTCCTCGAGCTCGGGCTCGCCGAGGACGGGTTCGAGGTGCGGACAGCTCCCGACGGGCGCGCCGGGCTGCAGCTCGTGCGCGACTGGCGGCCCGATGCGATCGTCCTCGACGTGATGCTGCCGTTCGTCGACGGCTTGGAGCTGCTCCCGATGCTGCGCCGCATCACCGAGGCGCCGATCCTGATGCTCAGCGCGAAGTCCGACACCGACGACCGCATCTCGGGGCTGCGCCGCGGCGCCGACGACTACATCCCCAAGCCGTTCGAGATGACCGAGCTCGCCGCGCGGCTCCATTCGGCGCTGCGCCGGCCGCGGCTCGAGCAGCCGTCGATCGTCCAGTACGCCGACCTTTCGATCGATCTCGACCGCCGCGAGGTCAAGCGCGGCGATCAGCGGATCGAGCTCTCGGCCCGCGAATACGCGCTCCTGTTGACGCTCGTCCGCAACCCCGAACGGGTCTTCACCCGCGACCAGCTCCTCGACCTCGTCTGGGGGACGGATCGCGACGTCGGCCCGGGCGCCGTCGAGACCTACGTCTCGTACCTGCGCGCGAAGATCGACGCGGGCTTCGACCCGAAGCTGATCCGCACGATCCGCGGCGCAGGCTACGCGCTGCGCACGCACTGAGATGACGGCCGCGGACCGAGCGCAGCAACCTCGCGCGCGTACCGGCATGTCGTTGCGAGGTCGGACCGGGGGCCCCACGCTGTGCGTGGGGGGCGCGCAGCCCGGGGCGGAGCGCCTTTAAACCCATGTTCGCAACGTTCGCCCGGCGTCTTACTTCGTGGTACGTCGCGGCGGCCGTGGCGCTCGTCGGTATCTTCTTGTTCTGTGCGGCCGTTATGGGCATGTTTTTGTACGTCCATCTCGTGCAGGACAACATCGATGCGGACGCGCGTGAAGCCGGGGCGTTCGCGACGCGGGCCGCGCTGCGCAACGAGAAGTTCACCGCCGCGGCGCTCGAGTTCGAGCAGCGCATGGCGCGGCCGGGCGTTCGCATGATCGCGTGGAACGGGCCGCCGGGTCCGCCGCCGAACCGGCGCGGCGACGGCGAGCGCGGCGCCCCGCCGCGTACGGACAAGAACGTCATCCCGCTACTGATGAGGCCGGCCGCGATGCCGACACGTCACGACGAGCTGCTGCGCGCGCCGCAGCGCCGGCTCGATGCGTTCCCGCGCGGGTCGACGCCGCCGACGATCGTGCAGGACGGCCGCATCGTCCACGGCGACCTGCGCACGATTCGCTTTGAAGGGAGCCGGTTCGGCTTCGCGATCGGCACCGCGTTCGGCGCGCACCTGCTGCGCACGCCGTTCCTCGACGGCGAGCTGACGCTGCTTCCCGACCCGAACGCGACCGGGAATCTCGCGACGGGACTGCTGGCCGGGATCGTGCTGGTCAGCGTGCTGGCGGGGTTCCTCGCGTGGTTTACCGGCCGGTACATCACGACGCAGGTGCTGCAGCCGCTCGTCGACGTCACCCACGCGCTGCAGCGCTTCGCGGCGCGCGACTTCACGCCCCAGCCGATCGCAACCGACGGGAAGAGCGAGTTCGATGCGATCGCGCTGGCGTACAACGCGGCGTCGGCGCAGGTCGCCGCGGCGTTCGCCGAGCGCGAGATCGCCGAGACCCAGATGCGCCAGTTCGTCGCCGACGCCGGCCACGAGCTGCGCACGCCGCTGACGATCGTGCTGGGTTACATCGACCTGCTCAAGCGCAAGGTCGAGGCCGGCGACGAGCGCTCGCGGCGCATCTTCGCCGCGATCTCGGTCGAGGGCGCGCGGATGCGCACGCTGATCGACAACCTCGTGCTGCTGGCGCGGATGGAAGGCGAGGACGAACGTCCCGTCGAGCCGTTCGCGCTCGAGCCGCTGATCGCCGACATCGTGGAGACGCGCACGGTGATCCGGCCCGGGCTGCGCTTCGACCTCGATCTCGCTGTCGATGCGACGGTGATCGGAAACCGCGACGAGATCTATGAGGCGCTCGCAAACATCGTGGACAACGCGATCAAGTACGCGCCGGGATCGCGGATCGGCATCGTGGCGCGGGCTGCCGCGCCCGGCGGCGTCGAGATCGCGATCAGCGACCAGGGCCCCGGGATCCATCCCGACGATCGGGCGGGGATCTTCGACCGGTTCTTCCGCGGCTCGACGCGCGGCGACGTCGAGGGTTCGGGGCTCGGCTTGGCGATCGCCAAGCGCGCCGTCGAGCGCGCCGGCGGGACGCTTGTTCTCGGCGAGACGAGCGAGAACGGCACGACCTTCGTCCTCCGGCTGCGCGCCGACGAGGTCCGGCCGCGACGAGGAGAACCCGTCCGGACGAAATAACTATATCGAATATGCAGTTCGAGGAATTCGTCGGCGCCGTCGACGCGGCCGTCCGCACGGCATCGCCGGTCGACGCGTTCGCCGGTCCGGAAGGCAAGACGGCGCGCTGGACGACGCGCGCGCGCAACGCCGAGGTCGCCGTGGTCGAGCCGCGCAACGTGAGCGTGACGCTCGACGGCTCGGGGAAGCCCGAGACCACCTGGTATCCGATCGACGCGGCGCTCGTCCCGGTCGTCTCGCGGCGGATCGCCGCGTTTCTCGGCGAGGCCTGAGCTCCGCTCGCGTGCCGCACGCGCAGGCACTCGTCGCGACCTCCGATCCGTCGGCCCCGGCAGCCGCGATGGTGCGCCGGCTGGCGCCGGAGTTCGAAGCGGAGTGGTCGGCCGAGGCCGGCTACGTTCGGCTCGACGAGGGCATCTGCACGTTCCACTCGTGGCCTGAAGGGTTGCGGCTCGACGCCTTCGCGCCGACGAGCGACCAGCTCGGACAAGTCGAGCGTTTCATCGCGCAGCAGCTCGCCGCCGGCGACGCGTCGCTTCATGTCGACTGGCGACGGCGCCCCGGCGCCGCCTGACCGTCCGCACCCGTCGCTGCTCGCGATCGCCGGGGTGTTCGGATACATCTCGGCGACGTCGTTCGGCGGCGGTCAGACGGCGGCGATCCGGCGCGAGGTCGTGCGCAAACGGAAGTGGCTGAGCGAGAGCGAGTTCCTCGAGCTGCTCTCGATCGCGCAGATTCTGCCGGGCGCGAACCCGCCGAGCGTCGCGGTGATGATCGGCTCACGGCTGCGCGGCGCGCCCGGCGCGATCGCGGGGCTCGGCGCGTCGGTGATCCCGGGCTTCGTGATCCTGATGGCGATTGCGCTGGTCGCGCTCAACGTGCACGCACCGGCGCTGACCGGAGCGCTGCGCGGCTGCGCCGCGGTCGCCGTCGGACTGACCTGCGCGAACGCGATCGAGATGACGATGCCGCGCCTGCGCAGCGTCATCGAAGTCACGATCGTCGTCGTGGTCGCCTTGTTCGTGTTGGTGCTGCACGCGTCGCTCTGGCTGACGCTGGCGATCTTCCTTCCGATCGCGCTCGTCGCGACGCGAAAGGCCGCCGCGTGAACCTGGCGCGCCTCGCGCTCGTTTTCGCCGTTCTCTCGCTGCTCGGATTCGGGGGCGGCAGCGCGATCATCCCGCAGATGCACGCGGACGTCGTGGATCACTACCATTGGATCACGTCGGCGGAGTTCGCCCGCTTCTTTGCGCTCGGGAAGCTCGCGCCCGGACCGACGACCACGATGGCGGCATTGGTCGGCTACGCGGTTGCGGGTGCGCTCGGTGCGCTCGTCGCCTTCGCCGCCGTTTTTATCCCGGGCGGGATCGTCGTCTTCGTCGCCGCGCACTTCTGGGAGCGCCTGCGCGGCAACCCGTGGCGCGAACGGTTCGCGCGCGCGCTCGCGCCGGTGGTACTGGGCTTGATCTGGGCCGGCGTAGCGACGCTGGCCCGCGGCGCAGCAGACGCACCGCTGACGATCGGGTTGGCGATCGTGGCCGGCGCGCTGCTGCTGCGCACGAATTGGAACCAGAGCCTGCTCGTGCTGGCGGCAGGGATTATCGGCGCCTTTACCCTGCGCTGAAGGGGTTCCGGAAACCGCTATAGCGAATTGCGGCCGGATGAGCCGCGGCGTCCCGCTTCGTCAGTCTCGCGCCACATTGCGCGTTCCCGGAGTGGAGACCGCGATCATGGGCGGGGCTTCGCTCCTGCTGGTCTACCTCGCGGTCGTTCCGGTCGCGACGATGATCTACGCGAGCCTGCACTCCGGGTTTCTGACCGACGACTCGCACTGGTCGCTCGCGAACTACGCCACGGCGTTCGGCGATCCGACGTTTTACCGGCTGCTCGGGAACTCGGCGCTCTACGGCGGCGGCGTCGCGCTGCTCGCGGTCGCGCTCGGGTTCGGCCTCGCGTTCCTCTACGCGCGGACCGACGCGCCGCTGCGCGGCCTCGGGATGACGACCGCGCTCGTCCCGCTGATCCTGCCCGGGATCCTCAACACGGTCTCGTGGCTGTTCCTCGCTTCGCCGCGGATCGGGCTGCTCAACGCCGTCTCGCAGGCGGCGCTTCACCTGCGCCCGTTCAACGTCTACTCGCTGCCGGGGATGATCTTCGTGCAGACGATGCACGTCGCGCCGACCGCCTTCATCCTCGCGGTCGCGACGTTCACCTCGATGGATCCGTCGATGGAAGAAGCGGCGGTCGCCTCGGGTGCCGGACCGCTGACCGCGTTCCGCCGCATCACGCTCGCGCTGGCGCGGCCGGCGATCGTCGCCGCGGCGCTGCTCGTCTTCATCCAGACGATCGCGTCGTTCGAGGTGCCGCAGCTGGTCGGCGTTCCCGGCAACATCTCGGTGTTCACCAGCCAAATCTACGCGGCGCTGCAGCAGTTCCCGCCGGATTACGGCGGCGCAGCGGCGATGGGCGGGGTCGTGCTCGTAATCGCCGGCGCGGGCGTGGCGTTCGCGAACCGGCTCAACGCCGCGGGCCGTCACGCGACCGTGACGGGCAAGGCGTTCCGGCCGCGGCGGATCGAGCTCGGGCGGCTGCGTTGGCTTGCGGGCGGCGCGATCCTCGTGTTCTTCGGCATCGCCGTGGTGCTGCCGCTCGGGGTGCTGGTGTGGTCGTCGCTGCTGCCGACGTTCGAGGCGCCGTCGATGGCGGCGCTGCGGCACGTGAGCGGAGCGAACTACGCCGCGATCTGGAGCTATCCGCTGATTCGCAGCGCGCTGATCAACAGCACGATCACCTCGCTATCGGCCGGCGCGATCGTCACCGTGCTGACGGCGATCGTCGCCTACGTGACGCTGAAGTCGCGGGTGCGCGGGGCGTGGGTGCTCGACGTTCTCGTTTCGCTGCCGATCGCGGTGCCGTCGATTCTGATGGGGGTCGGGATCCTGTTCTGGTATCTGGTGGCGCCGCTGCCGTTCCATTTGTACGGAACGCTGTTGCTGCTGATCGTCGGGTTCGTGACGATCGGGATCCCGTACGGGATGCGGTATGCAAGCTCCGGGCTGTCGCAGATTCGCGACGAGCTCGAGGAGGCGGCGGCCGTGAGCGGCGCCGGCTGGGTGCAGCGGTTCACGCGCATCTACGTGCCGCTGTTGATGCCCTCGCTGATCGCGGGGTTCCTCACCACCGTGATCATCGCGTTCCGCGAGATCTCGGCGGCGATCTTCTTGTACTCGCAGGGGAGCTAGGTCGTGTCGATCGCGATCTTCGACCTATGGTCGAACGGGCAGTATCCCGTGATCGCGGCCCTCGGCTGCGTGCTGGTGGTGCTGCTGGTGGCGCTGGTGGCGGTGGTGCAGCGGCTGGGCGGGCGCCTCGGGATCGGGACCGCACCTTAACGTCATCCCGAGCTTGTCGAGGGACCCTCGTCTCGCGCTGAGCGAAGTCGAAGCGCGAGCCCGATCCGCCCGCCGAGCCGCTGCACGAGCGTCACCAGCGTGAGCAGCAGGGCGACGAGCACGCAGCCCAGTGCCGCGATGACGGGATACTGGCCGTTCGACCACAGGTCGAAGATCGCGATCGAGACCACC
>DASYFS010000038.1:0-15936 GCA_036498305.1 Candidatus Elarobacter sp.
ATCTGGCCGTGCGGGTGGGTGAGGGTGACGCCGATCGCGGCGCCCCGGTTCTCGAACGGAAAGACGTGCGCGATCTCCTCGCGCGCGCCGAGCCGGCGCGTCCGGTCGCGCCAGACGCGCACCAGCTGCTCGATCCGCCGCACGGGCAGCGCCGCGAGCGTCGTGTCATGCTCGGGAGTGTAGAGTACGACCTCGCACGCGCCGCGCGCGGGCTCGACCGGCGTGAGCTCCGAGCTATCGACCGACGGTTCGGGCGGCAGCCGCTGCAGCGACGGAAACTTGTTCTCGAATACGACCAGCTCGTAGTCGGCCGCCGGGACTTCGGTCGGGAAGCCGCCGGGCGCCGTCGGGCAGAGCGGACAGTAGTCGTCGGGCGGAAAGAACGTCCGGTCCTGACGGTGCGTCGCGGTCGCGACCCACTCGCCGCGCAGCGGATGCCACCGCAGCTCACTCATCGCCGGCGCCGTCGTCGAACGAGTAGAAGATGAGCAGCCGTCCGTCGGGGAGGGTGATCTCGCGGCGGATCATCCCCGGTTCATCGGGATCGGTCTGCGGGGGCGGCGGCGTCAACGCTCGCGGTTTCGCGCTGCGTCGTTCCCGCCCCCGGGGACGTCAGCGCGCGGCGTCCTCCGGCGGTGCCGGCGGCGCGGGCGGCGCGGCAGGAACCGGCGGGACCGACGGTACCGGGGGCACCGGCGGGAAACCGCGGTCGTGCAGGTGCTGCATCGCGCGGTGGACCTCGCGCTGAATCATCGCCGAGTCGGGCATGCGGACGAAATCGATCCCGGTCATCTTCACGCCGTCGAGCTTTGCGCCGGCGAACGACGTTCCGCGCAGGCTCACGCCGTCGAACCGCGCGCCGCGCAGATCGGCGTCGTTGAACTTCGCGCCGTCGAGGTCAGCGCCGGTGAACCGCGCGTCGCGCAGATCGGAGCGCGAGAAGTCGACGTTGCGCAGATCGCTGCCGACGAAGCGCAGCCCGTGCAGGTCGCGGCCGTGCAAATCTTTCGGAAAACGGCAGCCGACGCATTGATCGATGAGCTGGCGCGACAGGTCGTCGGCGGCGCGCGCCGGTGCGGCACCGGCGGCAAACGCGGCGGCGAGGACGAGAACGGGAACGGACCGGAATCGGGCGTGCATCATGGCCTTTCTGTCAGCTGGGTGCTTGGGCGCCGTCGAGATCGGCGTGGGCGAGACGGACGAGCTCGTCGCGAGTGACCGGGCGGCACGTCGCACCGTGGTTCGAGCACCAGCGCGCGGCCCGTAAATCGAGCCCGCGGAGGTCGACGCCGCGCAGGTTCGCGCACGACGTGTGGTCGCCGTCGTCCCGCTCGGCGTCGCTTGCGACGCACAGCACGACGTCCCCGAGCGTCGCATTGGTCAGCTTCGCGTCGCGCAGGTTCGCGGCGATGAGCCGGCTGCCGTGGAAGTCGACGCGCGCGAGCGACGCGCCACGCAGGTTCGCGCCGACGAACTCCGCGCCGTGGAGGTTCGCGTCGTCGAAGCGCGCGCCGTGCAAGTCGGAGCCCACGAAGTGGGCGTCGTGCAGATCCGCTCGGGTGAAGTCGGCGCCGCGCAGATCGCTTCCCACAAACCGCACGCCGTGCAGGTCGCGGCCGTGCATGTCGGTCGGGAAACGGCACCCGACGCAGCCGTCGATCAAGGCCCGCGGGAGCTCGTCGGCGGCGGCCGCGAGCGCCGTCGTCGCAGCGCTGACAACTACGAAACTAAGACATGAGGCCAAAAGAAAACCGGTGAAGCCGCTCAATCGATGTCACTCCCGTTGAGGCGGAGCCCCGCGGTGCGGATCCCGGTGCGGTTGGAACCGCGCAGGTCGCAGCCGGTGAAGCTCGCGCTGGTGAGGTCGGCGCCGGAGAGGTTCGCGTGCGAGAAATCGACGCCGTTGAACGACGAACCGCTGAGGTTCGCGTCGTGGAGGTCGGCGCCGTTGAAATCGGCGCCGACGAGGGAGATGCCGTGCAGATCCTGACCGTGTAGGTCCATGTGCGAGAAGTCGCAGCCGTTGCAGCTGGCGATGAGGCTCCGCAGCACGGTGCCGTGGAAGTTCGCGCCCTTGATCGAGACGCCGATTAGCTTGATCCCGTCGAGCTTGGCGCCCTCGAAGCTTGCGCCTTTGATCGAGACGCCGTTGAGCGACGCGTCGGTGAGGTCCGCACCGCCGAGGTTCGCCATGTGGAGGGAGACGCCGATCAGCTTCGCGCCGGCGAGATTCGCGCCGGAGAGGTTCGCCGCAGTGAGATCGGTCGCGTTGAGGGTGATGCCGCGCAGGTCTTGACCGTGCAGGTCGGCGCCGCGCAGCGAGCATCCGGTGCACGACGCGAGGATCTCGCGCGTAATCACTGCACCCGGCGGGCGAGAATAGTGCCGGGCTGCGGCGGTCGCGTGGGTGCTCGCCGACTCTTGCGCGATCGTGCGCGGGATCGATCGGAGCGCGTCGCTCACGATCTTCGAGACGTCGTGCCCGTCGACGTTCACGCGGATCACCGGCGGCGGCGCCGCGTGGTACGGCATCGGCGGCACGGACGGCACCGCAGGAACCGGCGGAACCGGCGGGGTCGTCATGGTCGCATCGGTCGTCACGTTCGCAACGGTTTGGTGGGTCGTCGTTACGGTGTGCTTGGCGGTTGTGACGTGCTTCTGAACGCGGGGCGTCGGGGCGCTCGTTACCGTCGGCGCAGGCGGCGCCGTCGCGGCGGGTTCGTAGCGCGACTCGACTTCGGCGATCTTCTGATCGGTCAGCGGGTCGGCGATCGCGGGCTCGGGGCTGTCGCGCGTGACGACGATCTTCTGTACAAACGCGGTGTGGTGCGATGACGAGGCGATCGTCGTGGCGGCCGGGAGCTCGACGGCAGGGGCGCTCGTAGCAACAAACGCGACCGCGGCGGCGCCTGCGACGACGACGGCCAGCGCTGCCGCCGGCGAACGGTGGAGACGCGAACGGTTCTTGTCGAGCAGCTGCTCGATCCGCACGCTGATCTGCTTGCGCGTCAACAGGGCGCCCGGTGCGACGACGGCGTGCTCCGGCATCCGCATCTCGCGGGCGAGCCGCCAGAGCGAGGTCGCGTACGCGTGCGCGGCGCCGGTCTTCTCGACGACGGCGTCGTCGGAGGCGATCTCGCGTTCGAGCGCGATGCGCCGCCCGACGTACCACAAGATCGGGTTGAACCAGAAGATCCGCTCGATCACGCGCTGGAGCATGTTCGTCCAGTCGTCGTACCGCCGCAGGTGCGCGTGCTCGTGAAGGACGAGCGGCTCGATCGCGGTGAGACCGTCGACGGTCGCAAGTTCGGTCGGGATCAGGATGACCGGGCGGCGGAAGCCGATCGCGACCGGCGTCTCGATCTCGTAGGAGAGGCGCAGGTAGATCTCACGGCCGGGACCGACCTCGGTCAGCCACGGGAGCTCGTCGGCGAGCGCGCCTTCGAGCGGGCTCGAACGCTTCTTCAGACCGCGCACGCGCAGGACGCTCAGCAGCAAGCCGATGAGCCCGATCAGCGCGCCGAGCATCCACGCGCCGACGATCCCGAGCGCGATCGTCCGCGAGACCTTCGGCTGCCAGCCCGCCAGGCCGCGCGCGACGGCGAGCCGGTCGGTCGGCGGCGCCGTAGTCTCGCGCGGAGCGGTGCGCGTGACCTTGGAGATGTGCGGCGGGGGCAGAAGGTGGATCGGCGCCGAGGTCTTCGGAAAGGGCGTCAGCGGAAGCGGCGCCTCGGCGGTCAGGCCGCGCGCGACCGACACGCCGACCCCGGCGACCGGCATGATCGCCGTCGCGAGCAGCGCCATCGTCCAGAGCGCGTGGCGCGTCGCCGCGGTCAGCGCCAGCAGGCGTGTCGCGGCGAAGACGCCCAGGCCGAGAACGCCGCCCAGGATGATGCTCGCAACGATGGCGCGTAGCGCGACGCCGACGACCGCCTCGACCATGGTGTTATCGCTCCCGTCCCTTGTCGAGCAGCTCGCGCAGCCGCGCCAGCTCGCCCTCGTCGACCGCCTCGGATTCGAGCAGGTTCAGCACCAGCTCGCGCGGCGATCCGTCGAAGAACCGCGACAGAACGTGCGCGACGACGCTGCGCTGCGCTTCGTCCCGCGCGACGACCGCGCGATAGATGAAGGCGCGCCCGACGGCCTTGTGCCGGACGTAGCCTTTCTGCTCGAGGATGCGCATCGTGGTGAGAACGGTGTTGTACGCGAGGGGCGGATCGCCGATCGCGTCGACCACGTCGGCGACGCTCGACTCACCGCGGTCCCAGAGCACCTGCATGAGGCGGTACTCGGCCTCGGTGAGGGTCGGCGATTTCTTACGGGGCATGCTCCGACGCTACCATCCCGGGCCCCGGCTGTCAACTATGTATTTAAGTCTTCGTGACCAAGGCAAGGGGCGGCCGTGCAGGCCGCCCCTCCCTTGAAGGCTTCGGCGTAGCCGAAGCCAGTCTAGAGCTTGACGACCGTGTAGCCTTCCCGCGGCCCGATCTTTTCGGCGGTGATGACCTTCTCGGCCGCCGTGCTGTCGGGATTCGAGCACGACTCCGCCGCGAACTCGCCGCCGACCGTCGAACCGATCGTGAAGTACTCGCCGGGGTTGCGGCGCTTGTTCTTCGCGACGATCACGCCGGCGTAGGTCTGCTGGATCGCCTGGTGGTCGCACTTGCGGAAGTACGCGCTGCTCTTCTTGGCGGCGTCGTAATGGTGGTTCTCGAACGTCTCGACGAGTTTCTCGGTCTCGGTCGTGCCGGCTTTGTTGAGGCAGTCGATGATGTTCCGGCCGGCCATGTAGCCGAGATACTGGCGCCAGTCGACCGCCGAGACGCCGGGCTTGAGCGCGTCGTAGACCTTCATCGCGTCGCCGCCTGCTTCGGGGCCCCAGACGTATCCCCAGATGGAGCCGACCAGGTCGTCGACCGGCATCCCGACGGCGACGTCGTTGCCGCACAGGATCCCGCCGAAGGTCATCTTCTTGTTGAGCCCGAGCTGCACCGCGGCCTTGGTGGCGTTCTGCGTGTCCGGGCCGTAGTTCGAGAAGACGAGGACGTCGGCGTCCGTGTTGCGCGCCTTCGTGAGATACGAGGAGTAGTCGGTCTGCCCCAGCGGGTGGAGGTCTTCACCGACGACTTGGCCGCCGTGCGCGTTCAAGATCTTCTTGAGGCGCGTCGCGCCGTCGGTCCCGAACGCGTAGTCCGCGACCAGGAAGTACCATTTCTTTCCGTGCTTGAGCAGTTCCGGACCGACGGCGTTCGCGAGCATCGCGTTCGAGGTGGTTTGGCGGAACGTGACGCGGTGCGCCTTCGCACCGGTGATGTTGGTGTCGTGCGTCCCGATCGCGAGGAAGAAGATGTTGCTCTCCGACGCGGTAGCCGAGACGGCGAGGCCAACGGCCGAGCTGAGGCAGCCCGTGAGGACGTCGACCTTCTCTTGCGAGATCAGGCGCTTGGCCTCGGTTGTTCCCGTCGCGGGTTTGCTCGCGTCGTCGCCCTTGATGATCTGGTACTTGATCCGCGAGTTCTTCTTCTCGGCTTCGGCGACGGCGACTTCGAGCCCGTGCTGCTGCGACTGCGACGCCGCGGCGTAGACGCCCGAGAAGCCGTCGACGTGGCCGATCTTGATGGTGGCACCGCCGCCGGCGGCGATGACGTCGCGCGGGGGAAGGAGGGGCGACGCGCCGGCCGTGCGCGTCTCGAGGAGCGGGAAGCCGAGCGAGGCGGCGCCGGCGAGTCCGAGCGCGCCGGTGCGGCGAAGAAACTCTTTGCGATCGACGGAATCCGCCGGCCGTTGGTCGTCCATGGTGCTCCTTACCGGGTGTAAAGCTGCTTTCGTCACAGATTCCTTCACCATCGCGCTTCGCCCTACGGAGCGCCGCACGGACAAGGTACATATATGACGAAGTGGCACGCCGTGGCGGAAGAGCGGGCGGAGCCCAAGGTCGTCCTCCTGGTCCGGCTGCTGAGCGCGATCGATGAAGGGCGCTTCACCTTCGAGGAGCTCAAGGAGCAGATCGGCGAGGAGAAAGCCCCCAGCACGCGGACGCTGCGGCGTTACTTGAGCGTCCTCTCCGACGCAGGCTTCCCCTGGTATTTCGATCGTGCGTCCGGGACCTATCGGTTCGCCGAAGGCTACAGCTTGCGCCGCCTCAACCTCTCGCAGCGGGAGCTGCTAGGCCTGGTGACCCTGAAGCGGCTGGGCTCGTCGCTGGGTGGCACGTTCGCGACGGCGATCGAGGAGACGACGCAGAAGCTGATCCGCTCGAGCGACCGCCGCACCGAGGTTTCCGTCGAGTACAGCTCGGTGGCGATTCGCCTGGGTGCGGTCTCGATGGACGCCGAGGTGGAGCGCGTCTTCGAGCAGCTGCAGGGCGCGGAGCGCGAGCGACGCCGCGTGACGTTCGGCTATACCGACAAGAACGGGGCGCGAACGCAGCGTCGCGTCGACCCGTACGGCTTCATCGTCTCCTCGGGGCGCATCTACCTCGTCGGCTACGATCACTCGCGCGCCGACATGCGCGTCTTCGCCGTCGACAACGTCTCCGAGGTCGGGGTGACCCCGCAGACGTTCGAGCGGCCCGCCGATTTCAACCTCGAGGCCTACGGCGCGAACTCCGTCAGCGGCGTCCGCCACGCGGAGACGATGTCCGAGGTGACGATCCGTTTCTCATCGGTGGTGGCCAAGGCCGCGGCGGCGCGCACGATCGCGCGCGATCAGCGGGTCGAGCGGCGCGACGACGGCAGCGCCGAGATCACGTACCGCGTCGCCGATCCGCTCGAGGTCGTGCGCTTCTCGCTGGGCTGGGGTGCCGAAGCCGAGGTCGTCGCGCCGCCCGAAGCGCGCCGCGCCGCTGCCGAGGTCGCGCGCGCCGTCGCGGCCCGCTACGGAGGCGGCTGAGGCCTCAGCAACAGAAGATGAGGACGTGATGCCACGTCTCTCGGCGCTCGCCGCCGCCGTTTCGGTCCTACTTCTTTGCATCCCGGCCAGGGTGCTCGCCGCGGCGCCGGCCGGTCAGCCGGTCGATGGGATCCGCTGCGATCAAATGGAGGGCTCCGTCCTCCACATCCACCAGCACCTCGCGATCCACGATCACGGCAAGTCGATCCCGATCCCGCCGGATCTCGGCCGGCCGCTGCTCGGCAACTGCCTCTACTGGGTGCACACGCACACGCCCGACGGGATCATCCACGTCGAGTCGCCCGCGTTCAAGACGTTCACCCTCGGCGACGTCTTCGACATCTGGGGCGAGCCGCTGACGAAGACCGACGTCGCCGGCGCGAAGACGAAGAAGGGCGAGAGCGTCGTCATCTGGGTCGACGGGCAGCGCTACGCCGGCAACCCGCGCAAGATCGAGCTGACGAATCACCTCGACGTGACGATCGACGTCGGGCCGCCGCAGAAGAAGCCGGCGCCCTTCACCGCCTGGAACGGCAACTGACGCCCTAGACGCGACGAAGCCGTGTGGCGCGGGCCGCACGGCTTCGGTTGCCGAGAATTCGATCTGCGCGCACCTTCGCCGTGAGGCCAGGGTGGCGTCGAACTTCGTATCGGTGGTTGCAGATCCGTCGGGCTTGCGCCTTCCGTAATCCGCTGCCACCGGCGAGCTTCTCGCCGCTCGCCCGTCGCAGACGAATCGTTGACGTGATCAGATCGTAACGTGGGCCGTAACGGCGCGCAAGAGTGCGGGCGCCTCCATCCACAAGAAAGTTGCGTTGTCCACGGCGTTCCGCAGCAATCCACGCATTTCACAGCGGCGATCGTCATCCCGAGCTTGTCGAGGGACCCTCGTGGTTCCGCGAGCGAAGCCGAGCGGAACGCCACGATCGTGACCGCCAAGATGCGGCGTCGGCCCTCGACTAACGCTCGGCCCCACAACGAGGCCCCTTCGACAAGCTCAGGGTGACGGGCCCCAGCGCACGCGCCATAGGGAGAGACGGCGAAGCCGCGTGATTCTCAGTCACGCGGCTTCCGGCCCGAACGAGAGAGTTACGCGAACGTCCTCGCCGGATTGCCGGCCAGAGCGCCGTCGGTACTGGAGCGAGCCTCTCGCCGCTCGCACGTCCCCGCATCACCGTTGACGTTCATGCATCGTATGTCGCCGGGGCGCCGCGCGCAATATGCAAACGCAAGCTGGTGGAAACGGTGAATTGCCCGTGCAGAAAAAGCGACGAAGCCGTCCAGGTTTCCCTGCACGGCCTCGGTCAGCACGAGAATTCGATCTGCGCGCGTCCTCGCTGACTTGCGTCAGCCATTACGGCGTCGTACTTCAATTCGGTCCTCGTGAGTGCGTCCGGCTTTCACCTTCCGTCTCTACCGAGATCCAACGAGCTTCTCGTCGCTCGCCGTCAGCGTCACCGCCGACGTGAGTGCATCATAGCGTGTCATTGTTCCCGCGTGCAATACGCAAGTGCGTCCGTCGGCCGGTTGTCCACAAGAAAGTTGCGTTGTCCCTGCCTTTTCGCAGCTTTCCACGCAATCCACACCGTCGCGACTCGCGCGCCGCGACGCGACGGAACGCGAGGCGGCGGAACGCATCGACGCCGGAATGCGACAAGACCGCCCACGAAACGTGTGCGGTCTCGGCCGAGAATCGATCTGCGCGTGATCTCGCTGATTTGCATCTGCCAGATCGGCGTCGAACTTCGTACGGTCCTCGCTCTCTGCGTCCATCGGCTTTCGCCGGGGTCGTTCCTCGAGGTCCGGCGAGCTTCTCGTCGCTCGCGCACCGGCGGTGTTAGCGTCGGCGTGTCTGCATCATAGGGGTGCGAACCGCGCGGCGCAAGCCGCTCGCTCCCCTCTCCACAAGAAACTTGCGTTATCCACCGCGATTCGCCGGAATCCACCGCTCTCGCGAGCGATTCTCAACCGCCGAGGTAGGCGGCGACGACGTCGCGGTGGGTCGCGAGCTCGGAGCCGGGGCCCGAGAGCACGATGCGGCCGCGTTCCATCACGTGCGCGTCGTCGGCGAGGGCGAGGGCGCGGCGCGCGTTCTGCTCGACGAGCAGGATCGACGTGCCGCGGGCGCGCTCGTCGGCGACGATCGCGAAGATCTCGTCGACCAGCTTCGGCGCGAGCCCCATCGACGGCTCGTCGAGCAGCAGTGCTCGGGGTCCAATCGCGAGCGCGCGTGCGATCGCGAGCATCTGCTGCTCGCCGCCCGAGAGCGAGCCCGCCGGCACGTTGCGGCGCGTGCGCAGGATCGGGAAACGATCGAAGAGCCCGTCGATTCGCGCGTAGCCTTCGGCGCCGCGAACGGCGGCGGCGACAAGCAGGTTCTCCTCGACGCTCATCGTCGGCAGCATCCGCCGGCCTTCGGGAACCAGGACGAGGCCGTCGCGGACCCGCGCGTGCGAGCTGGCGCGCGTAATCGTCTTGCCGTCGAACGTGACGCTGCCGCTGCGGACCGCGAGCTGACCGGCGAGCGCCATCAGCAGCGTCGTCTTTCCCGCGCCGTTCGCGCCGACGATCGCGCACAGGGTCCGCTCGCGCAGCGCGAGCGAGACGTCGTGCAGTACCTCGATGTTGCCGTAGCTCGCGCGCAGGCTCTCGACGGCGAGGATCGCGCTCATGCGAGCGACTCCGCGCCGGTGCCGAGATACGCTTCGACGACCACCGGATCGCGGCCGACCTCGGACGGCGTGCCGCGGGCGATCACCTCGCCGAAGTTCAGCACCACGACGTCGTCGCACGCCGCGCGAACCAGCGCCATGTCGTGCTCGATCAGCAGCAGCGCAACGCCGCTCTCGGCGATCCCGCGAATCGTCTCGACCAGCCGCGCGGTCTCGGCGGGATTGAGCCCGGCGGCGGGCTCGTCGAGCATCAGCACCCGCGGCTCTGCGGCGAGGGCGCGGCCGATCTCGAGCCGCCGCTGATCGCCGTAGGGCAACGAGTTGGCCTGCACGTCGAGCGGCGTTCCGGCGATCCCCGCGCGCTCTAGAAGCCGTTCGAGCGCTGTCGCGTCGAGGCGATCGGGACGCGCGAAGTGGCCGGCGGCGAGATTGCCGCGCACGTCGAGCGCGCCGAAGAGGCGGATGTTCTGGTACGTGCGCGCGATCCCGGCGCGCGCGATGCGGTGCGGCGGGAGGCCGTCGATGCGCGTTCCGTCGAGGACGATCGAACCGGATGCCAGCGGCGCGAGGCCCGTCGTCGCGTTCACGAGGGTCGTCTTTCCGGCACCGTTGGGCCCGATGAGCCCGAGGACGCGTCCGGGCGACAGCGTGAGCGTGACGCCGCGCAGCGCGTCGACGCCGCCGTAGCGGACGCCGACGCCGTCGAGGACCAGCATCAGGCGCGCACCCGGATCGGTCCGCGCCGCCACAGCGACGAGAGCCCGCCGGGCGCGAACAAGATGACCAGCAGCAGGATGATGCCGTTGGTGATCTCGCGGTAGTCGGCGAGGAAGCGGATCACTTCGGGCAGGATCGAGAGCAGCGTCGAGCCGAGGACGGCGCCGACCGGGCTCGTCACGCCGCCGATCACGCACCACACCAGCACCTGCTCCATCGTCGCGAAGCCGAAATCGGTCGGCGTGATGTAGTTCGCCGAGTGCGCGTGGAGCGCGCCGGCGAGTCCTGCGATCGCGCCGCCGAGCGCGAGCGTCAGCAGGCGAACCGTTCCGACGTCGACGCCGACGCCGCGCGCGGCGTACTCGTCCTCGCGGACCAGCGTGACCGCCAGCGCGAACTTCGTGCGTGAGAGGAAGAAGAGCGCGGCGACCACAATCGCCAGCGACGCGTAGATGACCGGCGTCGTCGCGTCGTTCGGGATCCCGGTGATGCCCTCGGCGCCGCCGGTGACCGGAAGGTTGTTGGCGAGGACGCGCACGATCTCACCGAACCCGATCGTCGCGATCGCCAGAAAAACGCCGCGCAGGCGGCGGACCGGGAACGCGAGCAGCGCGCCGGCGGCGCTCGCGACCAGCACCGCGACGACGATCGTCAGCACGAGCGGAACGTGGTACTGCATCGCGAGGATCGTCGAGACGTATGCTGCGATCCCCATGAACGCGACTTGCGCGAGCGCGAGCTGACCCGCTTGGAGCGAGACCGAAAGCGACAGCGCGAGGATCGCGTTGATGCCGATCTGGTCGATCAGCTGCGAGTGGCGCGCGTAGAACTCCGCGAGAAACGACACCTGCTCGTCAGGCCTGGCGCAACGCGCGCTTGCCGAACAGGCCGGTCGGGCGGAGCACGAGGATGAGGAACATCACGCCGAAGGTGATCGCGTCGCGCCATTCCGAGAGCCCGACGGCCGTCGCGAGCGTCTCGACGCCGCCGATCACGAACGCGCCGATCACCGCGCCGGTGACCGAGCCCATCCCCCCGAGGATGATGATCGCAAGTCCCTTGAGCTCGATCGGCCCGCCCATGTCGATCGTGATGCTGTTGTAGCGCAGCGCGGTCAGGACGCCGGCGGCCCCGCCGAGCCCCGAGGCGATGAAGAACGTCGCCGCAATCGTCCGTTCCAAGTTCACGCCGAGGAGCGCCGCCGCGACGCGATCGTCGGCGACGGCCCGGATCCGGCGGCCGAGGGTCGTCGACCGCAGCACCCACGAGAGCCCGATCATCAGTGCGATCGCAGCGACGAAGATGCTCAGCTCGACGGTCGTGAACGTGACCGGTCCGGCGTGAATTGCAGGCGCGGTGTCGAGCCCGCCGGTCGTGAAGTGCCGCTCGTCGACGCCGTAGATGCCGCGCAGCGCCGCGCCGATGATGATCGCGACGCCGATCGACGAGATCAGCGGCACCAGCGTCCCGGCATTGCGCCGCCGCAACGGCGCGAAGGCAACCCGGTCGAGCAGGATCCCGAGAATCCCCGCCACGATCGTCGCGGCGACGAAGGCGATCGGCAGCGGCACGCCGGCGGCGGCCAGCGAGAACGCGACGAACGCCGCGGCCGTAAAGATCGCGGCGTGCGCCAGATTCAGGATGTCCAGGACGCCGAAGACGAGGGTGTACCCGATCGCGAACAGCGCGTAAACGGCGCCGAGGAACAAACCGTTGACGAGCTGCTGCGCGAACACGGGTGCCTTACTCGTTCTCCTCTAGTGGAAGTAGGAGAAGCCGCCTTTGGTGATTTCGAGAATCACGGGGCTGCTTTTCACGTCGCGGTTCTGGTCGAAGCCGATCGGGCCGAGCACGGTCTGGATCTGCTTCACGTTGCGGAGACCGTTCAGCATCTCGTCCTTGGTCGCCGCACCGTGCGCGGCCAGGTACGCCACGATCTCGGCCCCGGCGTACGCCTGCGCGGCGAACTGGTCGGGCGCCTTGCCGTACTTCGCGGTGTACGCTTTGACGAAGCGCAGGTTCTGCGGATACTTGCCGGCCAGCGCCCACGCCGCGCCGACGACGACGCCCTGCGACGCCGGTCCCGCGACCGCATACATCTCCGCCGAGTTGAGCCCGTTGCCGCCCATCATGTGGGCCTTGATCCCGAGCTTGCCGGCCTGCGCGATGATCTTCGTCGCTTCGGGGAACAGCGCGCCGATCGCGATGACGTCGGGCTTCTTCGAGTCGATGCGGGTCAGTGCCGCCTGGAAGTCGGTGTCCTTGATGTGGAACGTCTCGGTGTCGACGATCTGCACGCCGGCCTTCTCGAGCTCGCGCCGGAAGACGTCGCCGTCGGTCTTGGTGAAGGCGTTGTCGTCGCCGTAGATGATGGCGGCGGTTTTGTACTTCCACTTCGCGTGCGTCCGCGCGACGGTCGTCGGGATCACCTGCGACTCGGCCAGCGAGTCGCGGAAGATGCTGGGGCCGATCGCGGGGATCCCCTCGGCGGTCGTCGAGGTGCCCATCACCGGGAAGTTCGCGCGCGCGGCGATCGGGTCGGCTTTGCCGGCCTCGCCCGAGAGGGTCGGGCCGAGGACGATCGCCGTCTGCCCGTCGGTGACGAACTTCTGCATGATGTTGACGACCTGCGCGCCGTCGCTGGCGGCGTCTTGCACGTCGAAGCTCAGGTTCGCGCCGCCCGCGTCGATCACGCCGGACTTGACGTCCTCGTTCGCGAGCTCGTACGCGTTCTTTTGCGCGGTGCCGTAGACGCCGGCACCGCCGGTCACGTCGGCGATGACGCCGGCCTTGACGGTCTTGCCGGCCGCCGGGCCTTTCGACGCCGCGCCGGCGGGCGCGACGAGGGCGGCGATCGCGAGAAGTGCGACCGCCGACGCGGAGATTCGATTCATCCTGAAGACTCCAAAGGTTAACGGGGGTTCAAGGCGCGTTCGCAGGTTCGGCGGTCGCTCCTTCGGAGAAGAGCGCTCGGCGCTCGCGCTCCAGCGCCTGCGTCGACTCCAGCGAGCGGAGGCTCTGTTCGCTGTGGTATTCGGTCAGGGTTGCCATCTCGTCGAAGTCGCCGCGCATGGCGAACGCACGGTGCGACTCGGTGGTGGCGTCGCGCGAGGCCGCCTCGAGCGACCCGATCGCGGCGCCGGTGAAGCCGTCGATGCGGGCCAGAGCTTCCTCTGCGGCCGCGGCCTGACGCGCGCTCCGCTCGGCTTGCGCGACGCCGGCACCGATCGCCTCGGAGGCCGTCTTCCCGCGCCCCTCGAGATCGCCCAGCACGCCGCGCATCTGCTGCGTCGACGCACGCGTGCGCTCCGCCAACCGGCGGACCTCGCTGGCGACGACGTTGAAGCCCCTGCCGTGTTCCCCCGCGCGCGCGGCCTCGATCGCGGCGTTGAGCGCGAGCAGGTTCGTCCGGTCGGAGACGCTCCGCACGACGGCGACGATCTCGCCGATGCGCCGCATCAGCGTCGAGAACCGCTGCAGCGCACCGCGGCTCTCCTCCGCGCTGCCGGCCAGATCGCGCACCGACGCGGCGAGATCGCGCACGGTCTCGCGCGTCGCCGCGACGTCGTCGCGCGCGCCGGTGAAGCGTCCGACCAGCTCGCCGAAGCGTTCGGCCAGCGTTCCGCTCTCCGTGCTCATCGTCCCCGCCGTCGCGGCGAGCGCGCGCAGCGCGGGGACCTCGTGGTGCGTTCGCCCGGCCGCTTCGGTCGCGGAGCTGCGCACCGTCGTCACCGCTTCGTCGATCGCGCCCACGATGTCGGCCATCGCGAAGCGGTGCTCGGCGATGCGCCGTTCTTCGCCCGTCGGCTCGTGCGTGAAGCCGATCAGGTCGCCGCCCAGCAGCAGGTCGTAGATCACGTCGGGGAAGATGCGGCCGATTCGCTCCCACACGAAGTACGCGGACTGCACGAACGCGCTGCGCTCCTCGACGCTCAGCTCGCGGACCTCCATCAGTCCGCGTAAACGTTCGAGCGCGCGGCGCTCGTCGTCGGCGGAGATCTGCCGGTGCCACGGGATCGTCTCGGCCATCGCCTGCTCGACCACCGCGCGATCGGCGTCGCTCAACCGTTCGAGCGACGCGGCGTGCGCGAGGACGATCTGCGTGTTGTACGCGTGCGCGGTGAGGGTCAGGTGCTTCTGCACCTGGTGCATCCCGGCGCCCAGAATGTTCGCGAGCGGGTTCTCCTGCGCGTCGACGTCGCCGCGTTCGAGCGCTTCGTGCACGTGGTCGAACGGGATCACCTTCGGCGAGGCGTGCAGCGCGTGCATCAGTGCGAGGTACACGACGGAGTCCTGGATGCGCACCCGCATCCCGCGCATGTCGCCGGGCTGCACGACGGCGCGCAGGCTGTTCGTCAGGTGGCGGATCCCGTTCTCGAAGTAGCCCATCCCGCGCAGGCCCAGCGGCGCGAACTCGTGCAGGACGTAGCGGCCGAGGCCGCCGTCGAGGACGGCGTGCGCGCTCTTGGCGTCGGCGAAGAGAAACGGAAGGTCGAAGATCTGCGCGAGCGGGAGCAGCGACGAGGCGACGTAGCAGGTGACGCTCGCGAAGTCGAGCTCGCCGCTGCGCACCTGCATCAGCGCTTCGAGCTCGGTTCCCGCGAACGGGATCTGCAATTCGATCTTCAGCCGGCCTTCGCTGCGCTGCTCGACGATCTGCTTGAAGCGCTCCCAAGCGCGCGTCGGCGGATAGCCGGGCGGAAGCAGCGTCGCGCAGCGCAGCGTCGTCGCGTCGTGGCGCGGTTCGGCGCCGGTGCGCGCGAGGTACATCATCTCGGCGCCGTAGTAGGCCAGCCGCTGCGTCGAGAACGCCGCTTCGAGCGCGCGGCGGCCTTGTTCTGCGGCGGCGGCGGCGAGGCGTTCGGTCTCCAGACCGACGCCGTGCGCGCGGTCCGCGTGCACGCGGCCTTCCTCGACGGCGCCGTCGAGCGCGGCGGTGACGTCTTGCGCGAGCGCCGCGACCGCCGAGAGCGTCGCCTCGGCGCCGCGTGCGGCCGGCGCGGAACGCGCGCTCTTCTCGGCGGCGGCGCGGACGGCGGCGATCGTCGTCTCGGCCTCGGCGCGAATGCGTCCGACGAGGTCGCGGATCGCATCGGTCGAGTCGCCCGTCGTCTTTGCGAGCTTCCCGACCTCGCCGGCGACGACGGCGAAGCCGAGGCCGTGCTCGCCCGCGCGCGCCGCTTCGATCGCGGCGTTGAGCGCGAGCAGCTGCGTCTCGTCGGCGACGTCTTCGACGAACTCCGTCATCGCGCCGATCTCGCCCATGAGCCGGCCGAAGTCGTCCATCGCGGCGGCAGTCCCGTCGGAGAGTTCGGCGAGCCGCACGACCGAGAGCAGCAGCTCGCCGACGATGCGCAGCGAGGCGGTGAGATCGCTGCCGGCGAGGCGCGCGTTCTCACGCGTCGCCTCGAGCCGCCCGGCAGCGTCGCGCGCGCCGCCGGCGAGGATCGTCGCCGCGTCGGCGAGCGCGTTCATCAGCGTCGTCTGATCTTGCGCCGCCGCCGCGATCGACTCGGACGCCTTGCGCACGGCTTCGGACGCCGCCGCGACCGTGTGCGCGAAAGCGGCGAGGCGCGACGTCTCGGACGGTGCGAAGCTGGCGTTCACGGCGCTCCGGGAGGGGTCAGGGACCGCGCTTGTTCAGCAGATGAGGCCG
>DASYFS010000039.1:0-16381 GCA_036498305.1 Candidatus Elarobacter sp.
CCGCTCTGATCCGGCTGCAATTCGTCGGAGCCGAACTCGTGATCCATCCAGGAGATGCCGTCGACCGGGAGCGTCGCGCCGCCGTAGCGCAGCGTCCCGGCCGTGCGCAACCGCGTCATCGAGTAGTAGTGCGAGGCGCAGCTCGCGCAGCCGCCATTTAGCGATACGCCGTCGCGACCGTGCACCGCAGGCCGCTTCTCAGCGGTCTCGACGAGATCGAGCCCGAGGCTCTCGGTCGCGGCGTGCAGCCGGAACGGTCCGGCGCCGTGCAGCGTCCAGCCCAGCGCGGCGACGTCGAGCGCGCGCGTCGACGCGCGTCCCATCCCGAGTGCTTCACGCGCGAACCGCGTATCGTAGACGAAGCGGCCGCCGCGCTCGTCGGTGAGCGCAAGGTGCGCCGGAACGATCTGGTTGCCGCGCCACCGTGACGTGCCCGGCGGCGGCGTCGGATCGCCGGGGCGCATCCCGAAGCGGAAAAACGTCAGCTCGTACCCGAAGCGCCGCCCGTCGGGCGTGCGCAGGTGGCCCGTGTAGTACCACCACTCGCTCGAGAACGCGACGTGCGCCGCGTGATCGCGCGGAAAGACGAACGTCCACGGTAGTCGCGCGTTCGCGAAGCCGGCGCCCACCGTTCGCGGCAGCGGCGCGGCGCCCAGCACCGCGACGGCGCAGAACAGCGCGACCGCACGGCGGATCATTCGGTGCGCACCGCGTCCGCCGTGCGGATCCGTGCCGCGATCCCCGCAGGCCAGATCCCCGCAACGACCGCCGCGGCTACGACGAGCGCGACCGTCTCGCCGAGGAACGCTCCCGGGACGTGCAGCTCGATCAGCCACCCGAAGGCCTGCCGGTTGATCACGAAGATCAGCAGCAGCGCGAGCAGCATCCCGATGCCGATCCCCAAGGTGGCGCCGAGCAGGCCGATCCCCGCCGCCTCGGTCAGCACCGTCGCGCGCACGCCGCCACGCGTCACGCCGAGATAGCGCAGCAGCCCGAACTCGCGGCGCCGTTCGAGCACGAGCGCGAACAGCGTCGAGACGACGCCGAGGACCGCAATCGTGATCGCGATGACGTCGAGCGCGTACGTTATCGCGAACGTGCGGTCGAAGACCCGGATGACGAGGCCGCGCAGCTCGCGGTTCGTCTCGACGTCGAGCCGCAGCGGCGCGGTCGCGCGCACGATCGCGCCGCGGAGGCGATCGAGGTCGACCCCGGGCGCAGCATACACCGCGATCGAGTTCACCGAGCCGTCGTGGAACAGACGCCGGTAGGTCCGCAGGTCGGCGAGAACGACGCCGGCGTCGGACGAGTAGTCGTTGTAGATCGCGGCGACGGTGAACGTCGCCGGCCCCGACGGCGTCGGCAGCACGATGCGGTCGCCGGGCGCGATCCCAAACTTCGTCGCGAACGGCTCCGATGCGAGGACGCTCGCCGATCCGGGAAGCGTTCGCGCGAGCGTGGCGAGATCGGGGCCTGCGACGAGCCGCAGCCGCGTGCGGCCGGCGATGCTCGCGAGGTCGGTCGCGGCGAGCGTCGTCAGCCGGCCGCGAAACGGTATCTCGACGGCGCGCAGCGTCTCGACACCCCCGACGCCGGGGACGGCGGCGATCCGGGCGGCGACGTGCGGCGAGAAACGCGCGTCGGTCGACGCGTCGCCGAGCGCGAGCGGGCGGACGAACAGGTCGGCGCGCAGCGTCTCGTCGGCCCACGCGACGACGGTGGTGCGGAACGATGCGACGAGCACGGCGACGGCGACCATCATCGCGATCGCGATCGTCAGCGACGCGACGGCGACGGCGGTGCGCAGCGGCGCGCCGGCAAGGTTCGCGCCGGCCAGGCCGAGGATCGGCCGGCGCGCGGCGAGCGACGCTGCGGCACGGGCGAGCACCGCAACGGCGAGCGGCGTGCACAGCGTTCCGCCGCCGATGATCAGCAGCCCCGCGACGTATCCGAACAGCGGCACGCCGTCGAGCGCCGGGAGGCGCGTGCACGCGGCGGCGAGCGCAAAGCAGACGACGCCTGCGGCTGCGGCGCGCGCCGCGAAGCGGGGGCGTCGCCGCTCGAACCCTTCGCTGCGCATCGTGATCGCCGGCGCGGTCGTCGCCGCGTCGAAGGCGGGCAGCGCCGCCGCGGCGACCGATGCCGCGACGCCGAGGACGAACGCCTTCACGAAGGGGAACACTCCGAACGCGACGGCGTCGGCGTGCGAGGCGACGTAGATCGTGTCGACGGTGCGCGAGACGGCCCCGACCGCGATCGTCGCGAGCAGCGCGCCCGCAGCGAGGCCGAGCGCCGAGCCCGCCGCGCCGACCAGCGCGCCTTCGCCGACGAAGCTGCGGAACACCGCGCCGCGGGTCGCGCCGAGCGCGCGAAGCGTCCCGATCTCGCTGCGCCGCTGGACGACCGAGATCGCGACCGTGTTGTAGATCAGGTACATCCCGACCAGCAGCGCGACGTAGGCCAGCGCTTCGAGGTTGAGGCGGAAGCTCTGCAGCATCCGCGCGATCTCGTCGGTCCGCGTCTGCGGCCGGATCGCCCGCGTTCCGGGCGGGATCGCGGCTGCGACCGCGCGCTGCACGGTCGCGATGCGTGCCGGATCGGCGGCGATGTCGATGCGATCGAGCAGCCCTATTTTGTCGAAGAGCTCCTGCGCCGTCGCGACGTCGACGAACACGACGCTGGAGTCGACCCCCACCGTCCCAGCCGGGATGATCCCCGCGACGCGCAGCGTGACCTCGCGGTCGCCCGCGAGCGCGCGCATGGTCGAGCCGACTCGCCAGCGGTGCGTGCGGGCGACGCGTTCGCCGACGAACGCGCCGTGCGCGTTGACCAGCGTCCAGGGGTCGCTCTGCGGCGCGGGCGCCGCGCCCGGCAGCGGGCGCAGCACGTCGACGCCGAGAACGCGCAGCACCTCGCCTGAGAACGGATCGCCGGCGCGTGCGCCGACGGTGATCGAGTCTTCGATCGTCGGCTCGGCGTACGTGACGCCGGGGAGCTGCTGCACCCGCAGGATCGTTCGCTCGTCGAAGCCCCGCCCGACGCCGAGCACCTGCAGGTTGACCTTACTGGACACGACGTTGACGCTCGACTGGAACGACGCGACGGCCGTCGCGTTCGCGAGGTCGATTGCCAGGCCGATCGCGACGCCGAGCGCGACGGCGACGACCGTCACCAACGTGCGCGATGCGCCGGCGCGCAACGGCGCGACGACCAGCGCGCCGAAGACGCCGGTCACGGCGGCGCCGGTACCACGCGCCCGTCGCGCATCCGGATCGTCCGATCGCTCAGCGCTGCCGCGTCGTCGGAGTGCGTCGCCATCACGATCGCCTGGCCGCCGTCGGCGAGCGACCGCAGCAGCTCGATGACGCCGGCGCCGGTCTGTGAGTCGAGGTTGCCGGTCGGCTCGTCGGCGAGGACGATCGCCGGGCGGTGGACGACGGCGCGCGCGATTGCCACCCGCTGCATCTGGCCGCCCGAGAGCTGCGCCGGATACGCGCGCGCCTTCCCGGCGAGGCCGACGGAGGTGAGCGCGGCGGCGACGCGCTCCCCGATCTCGGCTCGCGGGGTGCGCTGCAGGACGAGCGGAAGCGCGACGTTGTCGGCGACCCGCATCGCGGGGAGCAGGTTGAAGAACTGGAAGATCGTCCCCACGCGGTCGCGGCGCAGATGCGTCAGCGCGTCGTCGTCGAGCTCGTGCGTCGCGACGCCGTCGATCCGGACTTCGCCGCCGCTCGGCAGATCGACGCAGCCGATGAGGTTCAGCAGCGTCGACTTGCCGCAGCCGCTCGGCCCGACCAGCGCGACCATCTCGCCGGCGCGCACCGCGAGCGAGACGCCGTCGAGCGCGCGCACCACGTCGGCGCCCTCGCCGTAGATTTTCGAGACCGCGCGCACGTCGACCGGTGCGGCGCGCGCTTCAGCGATCGTCGTCGCCACGGAAGACGAGGGCCGCGTTGATCCCGCCGAATCCGGCCGAGTTCGAGAGGACGGTACGGACCGGACGATCGGCGCGCGTGCGCGTGAGCGCGAGATCGCAGTCCGGATCCGCGTCGTCGGCGTTGACGCTGCGCGGTATCGTCCCGCGTTCGATCGCGAGCAGCGACAGCGCCGCCTCCCACGCACCGGTCGCGCCGAGCGCGTGACCGTGCTGCCCCTTCGTCGCGGTCACCGCGACGTCGCGCGCGCGCTCCCCGAAGACGCGGCCGAGCGCGAGCGCCTCGCAGCGGTCGCCGAGCGGCGTCCCGCTGCCGTGCGCGTTGACGACGTCGACGTCGTCCGGCGCGAGCACCGCTTCCGCGAGCGCACGTTCCATCGCCGCCGCGTTCATCGTGCCGTCCGGCCGCGGTGCCGACATGTGGTGCGCGTCATTGGTGAGCCCGTAGCCGGCGATCTCACCGTAGATGCGCGCGCCGCGCGCGAGCGCGTCATCACGCCGCTCGAGCAGCAGGATCCCGGCGCCCTCGGCCATGACGAAGCCGTCCCGGCCACGGTCGAACGGCCGGCTCGCCGCCGCCGGCGCGTCGTTGCGCTCCGACATCGCGCGAATAACCGTGAAGGCCCCGAACACCAGCGGCGAGAGCGGCGCTTCGACGCCGCCGGCAAGCGCGGCGCGGACGTCGCCGCGCGCGATCGCGCGGAAGGCGTCGCCGATCGCGACCGCGCCCGACGCGCACGAGTTGCCGTTCGCGACCGTCGGGCCGCGCAGGTCGAACTCGATCGCGACGTTGCACGAGGCCGAGCCGCCGAAGACGGAGAGCGCGAGCAGCGGCTTCACCGCCTCCAGGCCGCGCGCGTGAAAGACGTCGTGCTGCGCTTCGGCGTACGCGACGCCGCCGAGCGCGGAGCCGAGGTAGACCCCCGTCTCGTGCGCCGTCCCGTTCGGGGCGTGTCCGGCGTCCTCAAAGGCGAGCCGGGCCGCCGCGATCGCGAGCTGCGAGAAGCGGTCGGTCCAATGCAACCGCTTCGCGGCCACGAAGTCGCGAGGATCGAAGTCGTCGACCTGCGCGGCGAGCCGCGAACGGTAGCCGCTCGCGTCAAAGCGCGTAACGGGCCGCACCGCGACGCGCTCGGCGAGCACGCCGTCCCAGAACGTCTCGACGCCGGTGCCGAGCGGCGTGACGACGCCGATGCCGGTCACGACGACGCGATGCGCGCTCATCGCGCTGCCTCGGCGATCGCCTTCACGCACGCGAGCGTGCGCGCCGCGACGCCGTGGATGAAGTACTCGGACACGAGATGCTTCCCGAGCCATTCCGCCGCGACCGGAAACCGGAACTGCAGACGGTGCTCGATCGTCACCCGGGTCCCGCCGCCCGGAAGCGGCTCGAACAGCCACTCGACGTCCATCCCGCGCGTCCAGCCGCGGACGTGACGAAAGGCGATGTGCGGCGTCGCCGGATCGTTCGTCTGTTCCGCGACCCAGCGCAGCGGAAAGACGTCGCGCCACGCGCTCATCGCGACGACCTGCGTCGCGCCGCGCTGCTCCAGAACGCGCACCCAGCGATAGTGCGGCAGGATCTGCGGCCAGCGCTCCGTCTGCGCGCCGAGCGCGTAGACGGCGGCCGGCGGCGCGGCGATCTCGACGCTGTTTCGCGTCACCGTCATGCCAGCAGCCTGCCCAGCACCGAGAGGCGAAACGCGCGCTGCGGCGGCGCGATCCCGCTGAGCGACTCGAGCAGTGCCGCGCCCGCGGCCGGAAAGCGCGCGAGCCGTGCGGCCGCACGCCGTCCCAGCGGCGGAACGTCGACGAGCAGCGTCACCGCGCGCGCGAGCCGCCGGCGCCACGCCAGGTCGCGCGCGCGCCACCGGCCGTAGGCGGCGAACAGCGCGGCTTCGCGCTGCGGTGCCTGCACCGCCGCAGCGATCGCAACCGCGGCGCGTTCGGCGCCGGTGAGCGCGAGAAAGATGCCCTGACCGGTGAACGGGTCGAGAAAGCCCGCCGCATCACCGACCAGCAGCGCGCCAGGGGCCCATGGCCGGCGCACGCGATGGGCGAGCGGGCCCAACGCGACGCGCGGGCCGATGCGGCGCGCGGCGTCGAGCGCACGCGCGTTGCCCGCGAGCGTACGGGCGGCGTCGCCGAGCCGCTCCTCGACGTCGGCGGACCATCGCGTCAGGCGCTCGCGCCGCACGACGACCATCACGTTCGTCCGCGCGTCGTCGAGCGGGTTCAGCGCGAAGTACGCGCCGCCGCCGACGTACATCTCCACGCACCCGCCGAGCGCGCCGAATCCCTCGTAGTGCCCGCCGATCGCGTAGCGCGCGCCGCGCGGCACGCGGACGGTCACGCCGAGCTTCCGCGCGACGACGGAACCGATCCCGTCAGCGCCGGCGACGATCGCGGCGCGGCGCTCCTCGAGCTCTCCGGTTGCGGTGCGAACGCGCACGCCGGCGCAGCGGCCGCCTTCGACGATGAGATCTTCGACGCGCGCGCGTTCGAGCGCCGCGCCGGCCGCGACCGCAGCCGCGAGGAGCGCCGCGTCGAGCTCGGCGCGCGCGCACGCCAGCGCCGGGCGCGCGAAGCGCAAGGTCACTGCCGGCACGCCCGTGGCCGCGAGCCGCACGCCGCGCAACTCCGATGCCGAGGGCCGTACCGCTTCGAGCAATCCCAGTCGCGCGAGCGCGTCGACCGCGCCCGCGTTCAGGTACTCGCCGCAGACTTTGGTGCGCCCGATCTCCGAACGCTCGAGGATCGAGACCGCGACGCCGGCGCGCGCCAGCAGCAGCGCCGTCACGCTGCCCGCTGGTCCACCACCGACGACGATGACGTTTCGCTTCATCCCGTCGAGATACCCGATGAACGTGAACGATCCGTGAGGGTCATGCGGAAGAAACGCTCGCCCGCGATCCGCGGATCTTCCCAGCCTGCAGATGCTGCCAGCGTCAGCGCTTCGCTCGGCGTATACGCACGGCGAACCGAGAGCGGTGCGTCGTGCCGCGTCAGCCGGCTGCGCGCCGTCCGCGACCACAGCCAGGTAACGCCGAACGCGAATGCCGAGCGGCGCAGATCGCAGACGACGGGACTCAGCCGCGCGACGCGGCGCAGCTCGCGCAGCAGCGACCGCGCCGCCGCCGGCTCGAAGTGATGGAGCGCGAGGGTGCACGTGACGGCGTCGAAGCTGCCGTCGGGGAACGGAAGCGTCTCTCCGTCGGCGCGCACGAAGTCGAGTGCCGGATCGGCACCGGTCAAGCGCCGCGCGATCGTCAGCATCTGCTCGCTGCGATCGAGACAGGTGACCTGAAGCGGCGACCCGCGGCGCCGCGCATCCTCGACGAGCGCCAGCGGGATGTCGGCGGCGCCGCTGCCGACGTCGAGCACCGTGCGCGCGCCGAGCGCCGCGACCGTTCGGACGACCGGAGCGGTCCCGCCGAAGTGCGCGTTGGCAAAGGCGATGTCGCGCAGGTTCGCTTCGAGCTCGTCGACGTCGTCGACGGGCTCGTCCATCAGCTCGAGGGCGATCGCGCGGCGCACGCGCCCGTCAGCGCACGCGAGGTGCTACTTCTTGTACCACTCCGCGTTGATCTCGACGAAGTTCTTCCACTTCTCGGGGACGTCGGCGTCGGCGAAGATCGCTTCGACCGGGCACGCGGAGACGCACGCGCCGCAATCGATGCACACCTCGGGATCGATGAACAGCATCTTGTCGTCGTCGTTGCCGTGGATGCAGTCGACCGGACAGACGTCCACGCACGACTTGTCCTTGGTGCCGATGCAGGGTTCGGTAATGACGTACGCCATCGCCGGGGGAGGCTTGCCCGGGGGTGAGGGCGGCTCCTACCGACAAAAGCCGCAACCGGCCGGGAAATACGAAGCGCCCGTCCCAGGGGGACGAGCGCGTCGCCGAACCTGCAGCCGGCCCCTAGTAGGTGGCGCGGCGGCCCGAGATAGCGCGGATGATGAACAGTAGGATGACGCCGCCGACGAACGCGACCAGGATGCTCCAGAGGTTGATCCCGCTGACGCCCGAGTGACCGAACGCGTTGAAGACCCAACCACCGATGAAGGCGCCGATGATACCGACGATGATGTCGCCGAGGATCCCACCGGGGCCCTCACCCGGAACGACATATTTCGCGAGGAGACCCGCGATCAGACCCACGACCAGCCAAGCTAGAATGCTCATGTTGCTGTTGTACCCGGGTTTGCGACAAATGGCGCACGAGTCGGGGCTCGCCTGCGTTCTGGGGACTATGAAGCCTTTCACCGCGGCCCTGGCCGCGCTCATCGTCCTCGCCGCCGCCGTGCCCGCGGGGGCGCAAATCGCGGCGGCGCGCCCGTTACCGCCGATCTTGAACGTCACCGGTCAGGGCAGCGTCGACCGCGCTCCCGACCGCGTCGTCGTCACGTTCACGATCACGACGAACGACGACAACGCGACGCGGGCGACCTCCGCGAACAACGCGGCGTACGCGACGCTTGCGGCGAAGCTCGGCGGCCTCGGCTTGAGCGGCGCCGCGGTGCGGACGACGTCGTACAATGTCAATTACAACCTGCGGCCGCCCAAGCCGGACCCCGCGTACGCGGTGCGCTACGGCTACATCGTCACGCGCAGCGTCAGAGTGACGAGCGACCGCACCGACCAGGCCGGGGCAATCGTAGACGCTGGCGTCGCCTCAGGCATCACCGAGGTCGGCTCGATCGCGTTCACCCTGCGGGACCCGCGGGCTGCGCAACGTGCCGCGCTGGCCGCCGCCGTAGCAGACGCCGACGCGCAAGCGCGGACGATCGCCGAGGCCGCGCACGTCCGCATCGTGCGCATCGCCAACATCTCCTCGAACACGTACCCGGTCGGCCCACGCCCCCTTAGCGTCATAGGCCGAACGGCGTCGATGGCCTCAGTCCAGCAGGTCCCGACGGAGGTTCAGCCGAGCGACCTGACCGTGAACGCCACGGTGAGTTTCAGCTACGAGATCGCGCCGTAGGGCGCGCCTCGAAACCGGGGCACCTCCCCCGGGGTAGGTGGTGAACGATGGCCGTCACCTGCGAGGTCTGCCGCGAGAAGCCGGCGAGCAAGCACGATTACGCCCTCCGCGGCGGCCGTTGGGTCGCCGCCGAGGTCTGCACGGACTGCGCGAACCGGCGCAAGCGAGCGCCGCTTGCCGTCCTCGGCGCGGCGGCGGCCGCAGCGGCGCTGGTCGGCGGCGCCGCCGTCGCGTTCGACGCGATCGGCCGGCGCCAGCACCCCGGCGGCGAGGACCCGGCGCGCCCCGAACAGCCGCGGCCCTCGCTCAACCTCGGCCGCGTCCTCGGCGGGGTCGCCGGCTCGACGCTCGCGCAGTACTCGCGCGATCTCACCGAAGCCGCGCGCCGCAACGAGCTCGACCCGGTGATCGGACGCGACGACGAGGTCGAACGCGTCGTCTCCATCCTCTCACGGCGCAGCAAGAACAATCCGGTCCTCATCGGCGAGCCCGGCGTCGGTAAGACCGCGATCGTCGAAGGCCTCGCGCAGCGGATCGCACGTGGCGAGGTGCCGGCGGCGCTGCGCGACAAGCGCGTCATCGCGCTCTCCCTCGGACCGCTCGTCGCGGGGACGAAGTATCGCGGCGAGTTCGAAGGCCGCGTCAAGAAGATCGTCGACGAGATCAAGCGCGCGGGCCGCGACATCATCCTCTTCATCGACGAGCTGCACACGCTGGTCGGTGCCGGCGCCGCCGAAGGCTCGCTGGACCTCAGCTCGATGATCAAGCCGGAGCTCGCGCGCGGCGAGCTGCAGTGCATCGGCGCGACGACCTTCGACGAGTATCGCAAGTACGTCGAGTCGGACGCCGCGCTCGAGCGCCGGTTTCAGCCGGTTCAGGTCGACGAGCCGACGATCGAGCAGACCGTCGCGATCCTGCGCGGGCTGCGGCCCAAGTACGCCGCGCACCACCGCGTCACGATCCCCGACGACGCGCTCGAGGCGGCGGCGTCGCTGGCGGCGCGCTACATCGCCGACCGGTATCTCCCCGACAAGGCGATCGACGTCGTCGACGAGGCGGCCGCGCACGCTGCGATGCGCGGCGCGACCGTCGTCACGCCCGACGCGGTCGCTGCGGTCGTCTCGCGCTGGACCGGGATTCCGCAAGGAGCGCTAACCGACGCGCAGCGCGCCGGGCTCCTCGCGCTCGAAACCGAACTCGAAGAGCGCGTCGTCGGCCAGAGCGCCGCGGTGCGCTCCGTCGCCGAGGCGATTCGCCGCGCCCGCGCCGGGCTGAAAGATCCGCGCAAGCCCGTCGGCGGCTTCTTGTTCATCGGCCCGAGCGGCGTCGGCAAGACCGAGCTCGCGCGCGCGCTCGCGCACGCGCTGTTCGGGACCGATGACGCGCTGGTCCGCCTCGACCTCTCCGAGTACACCGAGCAGCACACGATCTCGCGCCTCATCGGCGCGCCGCCCGGCTATCAGGGCCACGACGAGCCCGGTCAGCTCACCGAGCCGATCCGCCGCCGGCCGTACTCGGTCGTGCTGTTCGACGAGATCGAGAAGGCGCACCCCGACGTCGCCGCGATCCTGCTGCAGATCCTCGACGACGGCCGTGTCACCGACGCCAAGGGCCGCACGATCGACTTCCGTCATGCGATCGTCGTGCTGACCTCGAACCTGGAGCTCGACGAGCTCGAGTCGACGCTGCGCCGGGAGCTGCTCGATCGCATCGACGAGACAATCGTCTTCGCCGAGCTCGGACCGGCGCAGATCGAGCGGATCGTCGAGCTGCAGATCGCGCAGCTCGCCGACCGCGTCGGTGCGCATTCGGTGACGCTCGTCCTCACGCCGCGCGCGCGGCGCTTCCTCGCCGACGAGAGCGTCGCGCAAGGGAGCGGCGCCCGCTACGTCGCGCGGACGATCGCGCGCCACGTCACCACCCCGCTCTCCGACGCGCTGCTGCGCGGCCGCCTCGCCGGCGGCCACACCGCCAACGTCGACTACGACGGCAGCGCCGTCACCGTGGAGGCCGCCGCATGAAGCCGCTCGTCCTAGCCGCCTCGTTGGCGCTCAGTCTTGCCCTCGGCACGATTGCGAACGCGCAAACCGTCCCGCTCGGCACGGCGCCGCCGCCGAACCAGTCGGCGACCGCGAACCTCATCTTCCAGGCGATGATGGCGCAGGCGCGCGCCGCCTCGACGAATCCGAGCGCCGCGCAAGCCGCGCAGATCCCCTACCAGCACGCGGTCCAAGCCTACAATACCGGCGACATGGAGAACGCGCGCGCACAGGCGATCCAGGCGATGATCGAGGCGAACCGGGCGGCGAACGCGCCGATCCCGGTGCTGAAGTCGACGATCCCGACGACGAGCGCGCTGCAGACGAATCCCTTCCCGCTCGCCGGCGGCACGGTGGGGCACGTCGACGCGGACGCATTCGTCGCCCAGGCGCGCGCCGCCGTCGCCGCGTGCCGCGCCGCGAAGTCGCCGAACACGAACGCCGCCGCCGCGAACCTCGCCGCCGCCGAGAAAGACGACGTCGCCGGCCGCTATCTGAACGTCACCAGCGAAGCGAAGGCCGCGGTCGATCTCTGCGCCTCTGTGAGGCGCTGACGGCTAGAACGAGCGCTCGATCTCTTCTATCGGCATTCCGGCAGCATTACGCACGGTGAAGGTGAGCGGATTCGCAAGCGCCGTTTCGCTGAGAAACAACACATAACCGCGGCGTACGGTATCGTCAAGCGTGACGCCGCGAGCATCGCGCACGCTGACGGTGTGCGCGGCCGTATTGCGCTCGAGGATGCCGCCTATGAACGGCACCGGCACGAGACTTCCGTGCAACGAAAGGCTGCGCTCTGTGCCGGAGCCTTCTGCCGAACGCGCGTTAGCGCTAAAACTACTGAAATGGAATCGCCGCCCCTTCGCTAGCGTTATCAGGCAGAACGCACGCAGTTCCGTACCAGAACTCCTGGGGTAGCCTAATAGCCGGGAATGCTCGGGCGGAAAGGGCAGCCCGCGGAACTCAAGGGCTACGCCGCAGAATCGCCCCTTCCGCTTAACCGTAATGAGCCGAACGCTTTGGGGATCGGCGTCGAGAAGAGTGGCGACGCGATCCGCAATCACGAATCGAAGACCGTTATCGTCCTCAAGAAGGCCGATATCGTTCATGGGTGCTTCGTATTACTTTAGCGCGTCTTTGATCGCGGATTCGATCTGCTGCGGGTCCATCTCGCCGATGCGGTAGGTCTTCACCACGCCCTTGCGGTTGATGAAGACGTGGACCGGCATCGCGATTGCGCCGTAGGTGTGGCCGACGCCGCCGCTCTCGTCGATCGCCACGGTCCCGTACGGGTTCGCGTACTTCTTCTGGAAGGCGGCGCCTTGGCCGGGCGCGTCGAGCTCGTCGATCCCGAGGACCGCGAGCTGTTTTGCGTACTTCGCGCGCAGCTTTCCGATCGACGGTGCCTCGCTGTTGCACGGGCCGCACCACGACGCGAAGAAATTCACGTAGACGGCCTTGCCCTTGAACGCGTCGAGCCCGACCGGCTTGCCTCCGGTCGTCGGAAGCGAAAAGGCGGGAGCCTGCTGCCCGACTTGCGGAACCGCCACCGCGGCGATCGGCACCAGGGCGAGTGCGGCGGCTGCCGCGACTGCTGAGAGACGCACGACTCCTAGAACGCTCCCCGGCCGGGCAAGGTTCAGCGCCGCGTGACCTGCGGCGTCGGGAACGTCACCGTCGCGGCGTCCGCCTGCATCTGGGCGATCAGCGCGTCGATGGAGTCGAACTTCTGCTGTGCGCGCACGAAGCGGAAGTCGCGCACCGCGAGCTCTTCGCCGTAGAGCGCTCCGTGAAAGTCGAGCAGCCACGCTTCGACGCTGCGCGTACGCCCGTCGAAGGTGGGGTTCGTTCCAATCGAGACGAGGCCCAGGTAGTCGTGCCCGTCGTGCCGCGCGGTGATCCTGTAGACGCCGTCGGGCGGGAGCAGCTTCGCCGCCGGCACCTCGATGTTCGCGGTCGGATAGCCGAGATCGTGACCGCGCCCCGCACCGAACGTCACCCGTCCGCGCACGGTGTACGGCACAGCGAGGAGCCGGTCCGCGGTCTCGAGATCTCCGGCTTGGATCGCCGCGCGGATGCGCGTCGACGAGACGCGCTCGCCGTCGTCCACTTCGTTGGGGACGCCGACCGCTTCGCGGCCCAGCGCGGCGAGATGCTGCTGCGCGAACGCGACGTCGCCGGCGCGTTTGTGGCCGAAGCGAAAGTTCGCGCCGGTCACCATCGCGCGGGCGCCGATCCGGCCGACGAGCGTCTCGTCGAGGAAGCTCGCCGGTGAAAGCTGCGCGATCGAGTCGTCGAAGCGCAGGACGTACGCCTCGTCGATTCCAGCGCGCGCGAACGCGTTGATCCGCTCTTCGAGCGTTGCGATCAGCGGCGGCTCGGTCCCCGGCCGCAAGAACGCTGCGGGATGCTCGCGGAACGTCAGCACCGCGCTGCGCTCGCCGGCGCGCCGCAGGTGGAGCGCGGTGCGGATGATCGCGCGGTGGCCACGGTGGAAGCCGTCGAAGAAGCCGATCGCGACGACGCGCGGCCGGTCCGGCGCGCGCTCCGGCAGCACGTGATGGATCTTCACAGGAAGACCTTGCGCGGCGCGAGGAGCGCGCCGACCGTCTCGCCGACGCCGACGAGCGCGCGCGCCGAGTCGCGGACGAAGACGTGCTTCTCCGGCGGCGGCTGCGCCAGCGCGACGACGCGCCCGGCGCGGAAGTCGGTCGCCGTCCGCCCGTCGAGCACGACGGTCGGAAACGGTAGGACGCGTTCGGGCGAGACCAGCGCAGCTTCGGGATCGCCGATCACCTCGTCGAGCGTGCGGCTCTCCGAGAGAACGAACGGCCCCGAGGCTTCGCGCAGCAGCGCGCCCATGTGACCGACCGTCCCGCACGCCGCGGCGAGGTCCTCGCACAGGGTGCGCACGTAGGTCCCTTCGCTGCAGGCGACGCGCAGCCGGATCACGTTGCGGTCACGGCCGAGGATCGTCAACGCGTAGATCGTGACCGTGCGCTCGCGGCGCTCGACCGTCTTTCCGGCGCGCGCGAGCTCGTACAGTCGCACGCCGTCGCTCTTCACGGCGCTGTACATCGGCGGGATCTGCGCGACCTGACCGACGAACCGCGGGACGGCGCTTGCGAGCCGTTCGTCGACGTTATCGGGGACGTCGCGCTCGACGAGCGTTTCGCCGGCCGCGTCCGCAGTCGACGTCGCGCGGCCGAGGACGAGCGTGCAGACGTAGGCCTTGCGGCGGTCCTCGATCAGCGGGATCAACCGCGTCGCCTTCCCGAGCGCGATCGGCAGCACGCCGGCGGCCTGCGGATCGAGCGTCCCGAGATGTCCGATCGCGAGCTTCCCCGCCGGCTCGCGATAGATCGAGCGCAAGCGCGCGCCGAACTGCGTCGACGTCGGACCCGCCGGCTTGAACAGGTTGACGAAGCCGAGCACGGCCGGAAGCTTAGAGTCCCTGGGCGCGTAAAGCCGCGTGCACCGCGTCGATCGCGGCGGAAAGCGGGCCCTCGAAGGTCAGTCCCGACGCCATGAAGTGTCCGCCCCCGCCGAGCGACGACGCCGCGGCCTGGACGTTGATCCGCCCGCTCGATCGCAAGCTCACGCGTACCGCGCCCTCGTAGTCTTTGAAGAGCGCCGCGGCCTCGACGCCTTCGATCGCGCGCAGATGCTGCACGATCTCCTCGGTGTCCTCACCGTCGGCGTGCACGGAGTCGAGCATCGCCTGATCGACGTAGGTCCAGCAGTAGCGCCCGTCGTCCTGCAGCACGGCGCGCTCGAGCGCCATCCCCAACAGCTTCGTCGCGGCAAAGCGCTTGTTGGCGAAAATCTCCTCGGTAATCAGCGGCTTGTCCGCGCCGAGGTCGACCATCTCCGCCGACATCCGCAACACTTCGGCCGTCGTGTTCGTGTGCATGAACGCGCCGGTATCGGTCATGATCGTCGTGAGGATGCAAGTCGCAATGTCCGGCGTGATCTTCACGTCGAGCGAATGCAGCAGCCGCAACACGCACGTCCCCGTCGAAGCCTCAGTCGGGATGACGTAGTTCAACGCCCCGAAAAGCGAGTTCCCAAGGTGATGATCGATGTCAAGCATATTCGCCCGATCGATCTTCGGCAGAAATTCGCCCGCACGCGAAAAATCGCTCATATCGCAGAACACCCACAAGGTGTCTGCCGGCAGATCCGACGCAACGGCACGCGTAACGTGCTGCGAATCCGGAAGAAAGCGCAAGTTACGCGGCACCGGATCCTGCTGAAAATACCCGACCCGCTTCCCAAGCTGCTTCAGCGCGATCCCAAGCGCCAGCCCCGCCCCCAGCGTGTCGCCGTCCGGCTTCACATGCGAGACGAACACGAACGACGACCGCCGCTTCAGCTCGGCAACGACCTCTTCGGTCGTATTCGAGACCGGCAGTCCCGCACTCTTCGTCACGGAGCTACTCATCAATCACCTTGGCACGCTCGAGCGTCTTATGCAGCGCAATCGCACGCTCCGTCGTCCGATCCTCGACGAACGTCAACTCCGGCGTATACCGCAGATCGATCGCATTCCCAAGCTCACCGCGCAGAAACCGCGCGGCGCTCTCGAGAGCATCCATTGTCTGCCGCGCCACATGCCGGTCCCCGATGATCGACACGAAGACCTTGCAATGCTTCATGTCCTGCGTAATCTCACACCGCACGACCGTAACAAACCCCAGCCGCGGATCCTTGAGATCCTCAGCGATGATCTTCGCAAGAGCACGCTGGATCTCATGATCAATCTTCGCTTGCCGCTGCTGCTTCATTTAAACGCCGCTCCGCCCCAGGCTCCGCGCCCCCCACGCTGCGCGCGGGGCCCCCACGTCCGACCTCGCAACACCGTTGTCGAGGACGCACGATGCTGCTGCGCTCGGTCCATCGCCCGTCGCCTTTTTCCAAGGATGGAAAATCGCGGGCGTCCCCAGCAACGGCTCGTGCCGCCCACGAACGCCCGCCACCATCCGAGGCATTACGCCGGCTGCAGCTCCGGAGCCACGAGCTCGGACGTATACGCTTCGATGACGTCGCCCTGCTTGAGATCGGCGAAGCGCGCAACTTGGATGCCGCACTCGAAGTTCTCGTTGACCTCGCGTACGTCGTCCTTGAAGCGGCGCAGCGACTCGATCTCGCCGTCGAAGACGACGGCGGCGTCGCGGAGCACGCGCACCTTCGAGGACCGCGTGATCTTCCCCGACTGCACGTAGCAGCCCGCGATCGAACCGACCTTCGAGACCTTGAAGATCTCGCGGACTTCCGCACGGCCGAGAACGACCTCGCGGAACTTCGGCGCGAGCATCCCGACCATCGCCTTCTTCAGGTCGTTCTCGACGTCGTAGATGACCTGGTAGAAGCGCAGGTCGACCTGCTCCGACTCGGCGAGACGCTTGACCGACTCGTCG
>DASYFS010000040.1:0-3408 GCA_036498305.1 Candidatus Elarobacter sp.
TTCGAAGATCTCGAACCAGTTTCGCAGATGCGGATACTCCCGCAGTACCGGATACCGCGGCAGCACCTCCAGAAAGTGCTCGTCGTCGCGGATCCCGCGCTGCGAGAGCCGCTCGTTGATCGACGGATAGCCGTTCGGATCGGTATGCGCCTGCAGCCACGCGACGACCTCATCGTCGTCCTTCGCGCCGCGCACCGCCTCGGTGAACTGCTCCTCGGTGAGCCCCAGCCACTCGAACAGATACATCGAGATCCCCGGCCCGACTTTGTACTGCCCCAAAGTTCCCTGCAGCTTCGCGCGCGTCTTGTCGATCGTCCGCGCGAGAAAATACAGCCCGCCGAGCATCACCCGCGGCCCGCGCGGCGGATGCTCGCGCAGGTCGGCATCAGGATACGGCAGGCTCCCGTTCACGACGCCGACGACTCCGCGCGATACGCGCCGATCGCCTCAAGCACCGGCCGGTCGTCGTAGCGGAACAGGTACGTATCGCGCTGCGCCTCGTGACGATACGGCATCCACGACGGGATGCAGAACGTATCGCCCTGCTCCCACTCCAGCTTCGCATCGCCGATCCGCGTCGAACCGCGCCCTTCGTAGACGTGGTACACGATCCCGGCCGTCTCGCGCCGCTGCGGCGACGACGACTTCCCGGCTACGCGTTCCGCCGCCGCTCCGATCACCCGCGAGATCGCGCCGCCGGTCTGCTTGTGCACGTAGTCGACGGCGACGAACGGATCGCTCTCGGCATCGAGCCGCGCCTGCATCTCGCTCCACGCATACTTCAAATGCGAGTCGCCCGGCGCAGGCTCCGAAGGAAACTGCTCGCTCGCGTACGGCTGCGCGAAGTTCGCCGGGAAGAACTGATACACCGGAAGATCGAGCCCGTCGAGCCACACCATCGGTGACGACCCCTCGTGACCGTGATCGTGATACTCCCACGACGGCGTGAGGATCACGTCGCCGCGCGCCATCGTCACCTTCTCGCCGCCGACCGCGGTGAACGCGCCGTCTCCTTCGATGATGAAGCGCAGCGCGAACGCGACGTGCCGGTGCGCGCGCGCGACCTCGCCGGGCTTGATCAGCTGCAGGCCTGCGTAGAGCGTGTCGGTCGTGTGCGGCGCCTTCAGCGCGGGGTTCACGAGCATGAAGACGCGGCGCTCCGCATCCGCGGTCCCCACCAAATTGCCGGAGCGTTCGAGCAACGGACGCAGCTCGCGGTAGCGCCACACGTGCGGAACCGCTTTCGGCTCCGGATGCGGCGGGACCATCGCCTCCATGACCGTCCACAGCGGCTGCGCCGCGTGCTCCGCCGCTTCGCTGAAGAGTCGCTCGAGAGAATCGGTCGCTATCATTCGCAGGCTCCTGACGGGCGGTGTGATCGGGGCCGGGCCGGAAAGAGGGCGCGTGTCTGATACGAACCCGCGGCGGCGTCCCGGGGTGCAGTCGGTCGAGACCGGCGCGTCACTCTTGCGCGCCCTCGCCGACGCGGACGGTCCGCGCTCGCTCGGCGCGCTCGCTCGCGCCGCCGGGATGAGCTCGGCGAAGGCACATCGGTACCTGGTCAGCTACGTGCAGTCCGGGCTCGCCGTGCAGAGCGAGCGCAGCGGCGGCTACGATTTGGGGCCGCTCGCCGTGCGCGTGGGCCTCGCGGCGCTCGAACGGTTCGACGTGGTGCGCATCGCGAGCGAGCGGCTCGGCGAGTTGCGCGACGCCGTCGACGCGACCGCCTCGCTCTCGGTCTGGACCGACGCCGGCGCGACGGTCGCCCGGATCGAACTCAGCCGCCATCCGGTGACGCTCGCGGTTCGGCTGGGGACGGCGTACCCGCTGCTGACCACCGCGACCGGCCGCATCTTCCTCGCCTTCGGCGGCGTCGTGCCCCCGGCCGGCGCCGAACCGTCCGAGATCGCCGCGTTGAAGGAAGAGACGCGCCGCCGGCGCCTGGCCCGGGTCGAAGAGTCGTTCCTGGTCGGCGTGTGCGCGATCGCCGGCCCGCTCTTCCGCCAGGACGGCTCGCTGGCAGCGGCGATCACCGTCGTGGGGCGGCCCGGGGTTCTCGACCTGGAATGGGACGGCGCGACGGCGCAGGCCATCGAACGCTTCACGGCCGCCTGCTCGGCGACCAGATCCCCATCGTAGTCGCATCGCAGAATCAATTTCGCAATTCGTAACCGGAGGTCCCTTTGCGTCTCGCCCAGTTCCGTACCCCGTCCGCCGGCTCGCGGCCGGCCGTCGTCGACGGCGACCAGCTCCGCCCGATCGAGGGCCTATCGTCGCTCGACGCGCTGATCGCGCTCGCCCCGGATGCGCGCACCGCCGCACTCAAGCAGCTCGGCGCACCCGTCCCGCTCGCCGGCGCGACCCTGCTCTCGCCGCTGATGCCGAAGAAAAATGTCTTCTGCGTCGGCCGCAACTACCTCGGGCACGCCGCCGAGGGCGCGCGGGCGCGCGGTGAGGAGCTGAAGCTGCCGCCGGTCCCGACCTTCTTCACGAAGGCGCCGACCTCGATCACCGGGCACGACGCGACGCTGAACCTGCAAGCGAACGCGTCGCAGAAGTACGATTGGGAAGCGGAGCTCGCGGTCGTGATCGGGACGCGCTGCAAGAACGTCTCTGAAGCCGACGCGCTGAGCGTCGTGTACGGCTACACCTGCCTCAACGACGTCAGCGCGCGCGACCTGCAGAACGCGACGACGCAGTGGTTCAAAGGGAAGACGCTCGACGACACCTGCCCGATCGGGCCGTGGATCGTCACCGCCGACGAGCTCGACCCGCACACGCTCGACATCAAGCTGCGCGTCAACGGCGTCGAGAAGCAGAGCGACAACACCTCGACGTTCATCTTCAACATCAACCGGATCATCGCGTACTTGTCGCTGGGGACGACGCTCGAACCGGGCGACGTGATCGCAACCGGGACGCCCGAAGGCGTCGGCTTCGCGCGGACGCCGCCCGAGTTCCTGAGCGACGGCGACGTGATGGAAGTCGACATCGCGAAGATCGGCGTGCTGCGCAACCGCGTCTCGATCTCGTGAGCTCGCGTTCCCGCTTTCTGACCACGCTCGGCGGCGGCGCGGCCGCCGCGGCGTGGCCGCGCATCGCGCGCGCGCAGGCGCGCAAGCCGCTGACGATCGGTTACGTCCCCTCAACGCTCTTCGCGCCGGTCTTCGTCGCGTACGAGAAGGGCTATCTGCGCGACGCCGGCTTCGACGCGACGCTCTCACCGATCGTCGCCGGCGCCGACTCAATGTCGCTCGTCGCGCAGGGCCAGATCGACGTCGCCGCGGCGGCGCTCTCGGCGGCGTTTTACAACGCCGTCAACCGCGGTCTCGACGTGAAGTTCGTCGGCGCGACGGCGTATCAGCCGAAGAGCGGCCGGCCCTCGGCGCTGCTGATCCGCCAAGACCT